>NZ_JAQNDK010000007.1:0-300000 GCF_028368935.1 Sorangium aterium
CCGCGCTGCGGACGGTCGGCTCGGCCCGGAGGCCGAGATCGGCGCTGCGCACCGTGGGCAGCGACTCGCCGCGCTGCGAGAGCATCGTGGGCTCCGAGCCGCGGCTTCGCAGCGCGTTCGAGAGCGTCACGCCGGGCGCGGGCTTCGCTGGCTCGGAGGACGGCCGCATCCCGGGCGGCGCCTCGGTGACGCGCCCGCCCGGCACGATCGACGGCGAGATGCGCATCGGCGGGGGGTTCACGTCGAACCCCGGGCGCGATCGATCGCGCGAGGACGAGAGGCGATCGCGCTCGTTCTCCGGGGCGTTCCCCAGGCTCAGGGCCATCCGCCGCTGCACGTTGATCAGCCTGCCGAGCGCCGTCGTCCTTCGGGGCGGATCAGGCGCGACGCGCTCGAGCTCGCGGACGACGTCGCCGGCCGTCTGGAACCGCTTCGCGGGATCCTTTTGCAAGAGCCGCTGCACGATCGCCTCGAGCCGCGGGTCGACGGTCACGCCCGCCGAGGCGAGCGTGGGCACCTCGGCGTGCACGACGCGGAACGCCGTCGCCACGGCGGTCGGCGCGCGGAACGGCCGCGTGCCCGTGAGCACCTCGTAGAGCAGCACGCCCACCGAGAAGAGATCGCTCCGACCGTCGAGCGGCGACTCCCCCGTGGCCTGCTCGGGCGAGAGATAGTCGGGCGTCCCGAACACGACGCCCGTGCGCGTCCGCGGCGAGGGACCGTCGGAGTCGAGCACCTTGGCGATGCCGAAGTCGAGCAGGCGGACGACGGCCGAGCCGCGGCTCGGATCGAAGGCGATGAAGATGTTCTCGGGCTTGAGATCGCGGTGGATGATCCCCGCGCGGTGCGCGGCGTCGAGCGCCTCGAGCACCGGGATCGCGACGCCGACGGCGGCCTCCATGTCGAGGCGACCGAAGCGCGCGAGCGCCATGCCGAGCGACTCGCCGTCGAGGTGCTCCATCACGATGTACGGACCGAGCTCGCCGACGCCGGCGTCGATCACGTCGACGATGTTCGGGTGGCGGATCCGATTGACCGCCTGCGCTTCCTGGAAGAACCGGTGGGAGAGCTCCGAGTTGTCCGCCAGCTCAGGGTGGAGGAATTTGATCGCAACGGCGCGACCTGCGAGCACGTGCTCCGCCCGGAACACGTCCCCCATGCCGCCCCCGCCGATGCGCTCCGCGAGGCGGTACTTGTTGTCGACGAGGAGGCCGGGGGTCGGGGGTCGAAACGCCATCTGCTGCCGCTGGCGGGCGAGGGACCAACGTCATGGTCCCCGAGAACACGCGTCCCTGTAAAGGGTTGGGAGGCACGCCCCTCCCGAAAGCCGATCCTATTCCGTCGGTGCGTGCTGCGGCCCAGGTGATCGGGTCGACGCGCGAGACGGTGACGCTGACGCTCGGGGCGTTCCGGAAGGAGGGCGTGCTCGACGCGGCGGGGCGGCGGCTCATCGTGAAGGACCGCGAGGCGCTCGCCCGGAAGCGCTAGCGGCGGCGTCAGCCTGCCGCGGCGCGCGGCTGCTCCTGGAGCGTGGTGCGCAGCTTGTCCAGCGCGCGCGAGAGGCGGGATTTGACGGTGCCCACCGGCACCGCGAGGCGCTCGCCGATCTCCACGAGGGAGAGCCCCTCGAAATAGGCGAGCTCGAGCACCGTGCGCTGGTCCTCCTGGAGCGCGGCCACGACGCGCCTCACGCGGGCGCAGTCGGAGCCGAGCGCCGGGTGGACGCGCATGCCCGGGAGCACGGCGCTCATCGCCTCCGGCTCGGACAGCGCGTGGAGGGCGCGCCGGGCGTCGTCCGGCGCGACGTCGATGAGGGCGGCGAGGCGCGGCGCCATCGGGTGAACCGCTCCCGGCGATCCACCGAGGCGAAGAGCCGCGCGCGCAGGCGGCCCTTCGGCGGGACCGGCGGCAGCGCGAGGGCGACGGCCGCGACGGCGGCCTCCGCGTGGGCGAGCCGGCGCGCGCAGTCGCCGGAGGCGCCGAGGTGCGCTTCGACCTCGGCGTCGCGCGCCCATCCCGCGCGGGCGAGGAGCGCGTCCTCCAACGGATCATCGAGGTGTCCAGCGAGCATCATCGGCTCCGCTCCTTCGAGGCGGGGTTGTGCCCCTGGACGAGTACGCGGGGGAAGGGCGAGCGGTTCCAGTGGACGTGGCGGGGCGCCCCGGACACGCGCCTGTCACGTCCGAGGAGTCGACGCGCTCGGCGCCGGCGCGCGCGCCGTTCCCAGTTGACGTGGCGCTCGAAGCGTCGATACGCCTTCGCGAGTCGACCCCGCAGGAAAGGACCGCCCATGCCGAAGCTCAGCTCCGGAACAGCCATCGCCGTCGCATTTCTCTTCGGTTGCTCCGCGTCGTACGTCGCGCCGCGCTTTCTGGTGCCGCCGGTGCAGGCGGGGACCGATCCGCCCCGGTGGGAGGTTCGGTGCGTGGACGTGGAGACAGCGCGCGTCAGCGACAGTCAGGTGATCGAGGTGACCACCACGTCCGGATGGAACCCGGTCCTCAAGCGGTTCGGGCAGGAAGGCTGGGAGCCGGTGCAGTTCCTGCGCAGCGAGATGTCCGGGAAAATCGACGCCGTGTGCTTCAAGCGGCCTCTCCTCTGACGTGCCGCACAGGGCGCGCGTGGCGCGCAGCCGCCGCGCGCCTGGAGGGCGGTCGCGCCGGGAAGGCCGCCCGCGCCGGGACACGCCGGGACGGCCGTCGCGCGTCGGGAAGGCCGCGGCGAGCGGGCGACCCTGCCGCCTGGCATTCTTGCGGCGGAAGCCGGCCGGAAGGCATGCTAGGGGGCGCCGATGGAGTCCGTGATCCAGACGTACCGGATCCGCCTTGACGGCATCCGCTTTCGCGCCAAGCACGGCGTGTCTCGCGCCGAGCGCGACCTGCCCCAGGATTTCGTTGTGTGCCTGGAGGTGGAGCTCCCGATCTCGCTGTTGCCTCGAGCCGACACGCGCGCGCGCGTCTTCGATTACGACAAGCTCGCGAGCCTCGTCGTCGAATCGGGCACGAGCGCGTCGTACAAGCTGCTCGAGACGCTCGCCGAGCGCATCATCGAGCGGGTGCTCGACGACACGCCGGCCCTCCTCGTGACCGTTCAGGTCAAGAAGTTCGGCCCTCCGACGTCGGTGTCGGTGGATGCCGCATCCGTGGAGCTCTCGGGCCGCAAGGTCGGATGAGCTCGCTCTTGCAGGCGTCTTGGGCTCTCGCCAAGGTCACGTCATGGCGGACGACGCGGGGCGGCGGACGAGGTCGTTGATCGAGCGCAAGCAGGCGTTCGCCGCGCGGCAGGCGGCGCGCGGCAAGGGCGCCTTCGACGGGCTCGCGCCGATGGGCAGCGGGCCGCCGAACCGGCATGGGATGCCGAGGCTGCCGATCGGTCAGCGCGAGGTGAAGAGCTGGCCGGTGCTCGATCTCGGCGATACGCCGGACATCTCGACCGAGCGCTGGCAGCTCGAGATCGACGGGCTCTGCGAGGCGCCGCGGACCTACTCCTGGGAAGAGTTCATGGAGCTGCCGCAGACGCTCGACGTGTCCGACTTCCACTGCGTGACCACCTGGAGCCGCCTGGACAACCACTGGATCGGCGTCCGGTTCGCCGAGATCGCGGAGCGCGCGCGCCCGCTCGCGGACGCGCGCTTCGTGCTGATCGAGGCGAGCGACATCGCGCCCGGCACGCAGACCCCCTACACGACGAACCTGCCGCTCGACGAGGCCATGCTGCCCGACGTCCTGCTCGTCCACTCCTGGGAGGGCAAGCCGCTGCCCCGTGAGCACGGGGGTCCGGTGCGGATGATCACGCCGCAGCTCTACTCCTGGAAGGGCGCGAAGTGGATCCGGCGGATCACGTTCAGCGCGGCGGATCAGCCGGGGTTCTGGGAGATCCGCGGCTACTCGAACACGGCGTACCCGTGGTTCGACGATCGGTACGGCCGCCGCTAGGCGGGGCGCCGAGGAGGGTGAGCCACCATGCCTGGCGAGGAGAGCGTGAAGCGCACGGAGGCCTACGCGAGGGAGCACCTGGCCAACGAGCGGACGCACCTCGCCTACGTGCGCACGGCGATCGCGCTGCTCAGCTTCGGCATCACGCTCAACCGGGTCAGCCTCTACTTTCTGGAGGCGGGGCCGCCGGCCGCGCCCGGAGGGCCGCGGTCGTTGCTGCGCGAGGTCGTGGGCGTCGGCGCGGGGATGGTCGTGCTCGGGATGGCGCTCATCGCGTGGGCCGCGACGCGTTACCTGCGCGTCGCGCGCGCCATCGATCGCGGGGAGTACCGCCCTGACCGGACGGCGATCCTGATCTTCACGGCGGCGCTCTTCCTGGCCGGCGCGGCGAGCATCGCCTGGCTGTTCGCCTCGTGAGCCGGAGGCGAAGCGTCCCGGTGCGACGAGGCGCGGCCCGGCGAGCAGGGGCGCACGGCGCACGGCTGCGGACGTCCCCTCCTCGCGGCTCGGCGTAGAGCACGGTGTCAGTCAGCGGCTTTCCGCTGACGAGCACCGCTTTTCCTCCCTTCGACCTCGCGCCTGCCCTGCTGGAAGGCTGCCTCGCCAGCGGCGCATTCTGGTGAAAACTTGCGTGACGGCCGCGGGCCCGACGCGGCATAGTGCGCGTCTCGGATGACAGGCAAACGACACCCCGGCGGATTGGGGCCGCCAGGGTGCCGGCGCCTCAGCCTCGTGCCGGAGGACTGGAGCATGGGTAAGCCCATCGCGCCTTGGTTTGTTGGTTGCATTCTTCTCATCGGCCCAGCGACGTTCTTTGCATGTGGTGACGTGCCCTATATGGGCGGAGACTGCGCGGTCACGGATGACTGCGAGTCGGATCACCAGTACGTGCCGGGCACGATCTGCGTCGATGAGCGCTGCGTGTGCGGCGAGCCGGGCAAGGTCATCTGCTGCGCGCGCGGCGAGGAGGGCTCGCGCGGCGAGCAGGACTCGGAGTGTTTCAAGGCGTGCCTCACCTGCGACGAGTGCGCGGAGGGCACCGAGGAGGGCACCGAGAAGTGCTCCGGGGTGTCCGTGCCGCCCGGCGGCTGCGAGAGCGACGCGGAGTGCCCTGGCCCGCCGGACCCGCGGTGCGGCGCGGGGCGGTGCGTGGACGGCGCGTGCGCGGTGGAGATCCACGAGGGCCCCATCGAGTCGCAGCTCCGCGGCGATTGCAAGATCGAGAAGTGTACAGCCGACGGCGGTGTGGTCAGCGCGGCGGCCCAGGATATCTACGATGACGGCAACCAGTGCACCCTCGACGTCTGCGAGATCGATGAGCCGCGGCATCTCCTGTTGAATGAGGTCACGTGCCCCGCCTCGGGCGAGGGGCGATGTCATGAAGGCACCTGCGTGCAGTGTGTCGACACGGACGCTTCGCTGCGCTGTCCCGGCGGGCGCGCGTGTGATGGCGTCTGGTGCGTGCCGGAGCACTGCGTGAACGACGTGCAGGACGTCGGCCTTGGAGAGACAGGCTTCAACTGCGGTGGCCCGTGCCGGCCCTGCCAGGCGGGGGACCGCTGCCGCGCGGCCACGGACTGCATGAGCGGCGTGTGCACGAACGAGACCTGCATGATCCCGACCTGCAGCGACGGGGTGAAGAACGGCCGGGAGTCCGGCGTCGACTGCGGCAAGCAGTACTGCCCGCGCTGCGCGCCGGGCCGGGGCTGCCAGACCGGCGCGGACTGCACGAGCGGCGTGTGCTGGGCCGGCGTCTGCGAGGCCCCCACCTGCACGGACGGCGTGAAGAACGGCGACGAGGCCGGCGTCGACTGCGGCGGCGCGGGGTGCGGCGGGCCGTGTCCTGGCTGATCCTGGCGGACGGGCGAGCGGCACGTGCGCGCGTGGGTGGAAGGATGGCCATTCCCGTCTGGGGTCATCGGTCGCGTTCCACGTCATGCCGACGTGCGGCGTCACCTTGTGCGGGCGCGTCGTCGGGGTGGCGATAGGCGGGCACGCACACACCAACACGTACGTTGCCGGGCCGCTGGGCTGGTCGATGAGCGGCTATGTGGATTGGGTCGGCGAGGGTAGTTGTATGCTCCCGGGCTCCGTGGCCGTCGTCGTCGTTGAAGGCGTGTCGATGGGCGAGGCGACGATCTACGTGTGACCAGGAAAAGAGACCTCCTCCCCCGCGCCGGCTCCCGCTCGCAGCGCTCACGCGGGGGCGGACGTCATTCATCCTCCGCCGCGCCGTGCGCCAGCACCGTCTCTCCACCGTTCTTGTCGAGCTCGATGAGCCGGCAGGGCGTCGCCTTCTGGAGCCGCTCTGCCAGCGGGCGGGAGTGCGTCGTGATCCACAGCTGACTCCGGGAGGCCGCGTGCACAAGGAGATCCCCGAGCGGCCCGAGCAGATCCGGATGCAGGCTCGTCTCCGGTTCGTTCAGCGCCATCAGCAGCGGAGGCCTCGGGCTCAGCAGCGCCGCCAGGAGGCAGAGATAGCGCGCCGTGCCGTCCGAGAACTCGCGGGCGTCGAGCGGCCGTGACATCCCTGGCAAGCCGAGCTCGACGCGGAACCGCCCCTGCGTCGAGGAGACCTCGAGCGACGCGCCGGGGAACGCGCTGGAGACGGCATCCTTCAAGGCGACCCTGTCGCCGATATCGAGGATCGTCGCCAGCGCCGCGGCGAGATCGTGGCCATCGGTGCTGAGCACCGGCGTCCGCACCCCGACCTGCTCGACCCGCAACGGTGCGCCGGAGTCGGTGCGGAAGTGGTGATAGAACCGGAAGTTCATCAGCTTTTGCCGCACCACCGAGAGCAATGGAAAGCGGTGCGGCTCCACCACCTGCGCCAGCACCGACTCCGAGCCCCAGAGCGAGAAGGGAAAGGTCACGCGCTGGCCGTCCGCGTCGCGCGCGAAGGCCGAGCCCGCGGCCCGCTCCAGCATCGGCAGGCGGCGGCGCTTGTCGAGCAACCAGAGTTTCTCTTCCTTGATGTCCGGATCCAGCTCGAACGGCCCTCCAGGCGGCGGCGTCAGTCCGCACTGAAGCTCGTAGACGAGCTGCTCCAGCCGCACCCGCAGCGTCATCCGCACCGGGCCTTTGCTGCGCTGGCCAGCCCAGAGCACCGAGGGCATCCCGCCCTCCTCGGCCAGCGTGCGCGCGAAGCTCCCGCTCGCCGCGGAGCCGAGCAGCACCATGGTGCGATAGAGATTGGTCTTGCCGACGCCGTTCGGTCCGACAATGACGTTGACCTGCGCGAGGGGGAGCGTCAGCTCACGGATCGAGCGGTATCCCGCGACGTGGAGCTCCTGGACCGTCATCCCGCCCAGGATAGCCTATCGCGGTCACCGGCCTTCAAAACGAGTCGCTCAGCCTGTCTGCGGGGGGAGCGACCCGGCGTGGTCGACGCGCATCTGGCTCACCAACGAAACGGCGCTCGGCTTCCACGTCTCGCTGCTCGAGCCATACTACGGGCTCCACCTCCCCGGCATCCCCGAGGAGCCGCCGGTGCCGCCCGCCGCGGTCCTCTACCGCAGGCGGTGCTCGCGGAGCACGTCGGCCGGCACCGCCTCGCGCGCGAGCTCGCAGAGCCGCGCGTGGTGCGTGAAGAACAGCACCTGCGTCGTCCCCGCGAGCTCGCCGAGCACCGCGAGGGCGGCCCGGGCGCGGTCGTCGTCGAAGTGAATCAGGATGTCGTCCAGGATGAGCGGCATCGGCTCGCCCGTCCGGGCGTGATGCTCGAGGCTCGCGAGGCGCAGCGCGAGGTAGAGCTGGTCGCGCGTGCCGTCGCTCAGGCCCGTGACGTCCACCTCGCGCTGCACCGGCGCCCTCGCGGGCTCCGCCGCTGCGTCCGTCGGCGCCGTCGCGGGCTTCGCCGCTGCGTCCGTCGGCGCCTTCGCAGGCTCCGCTGCCGCATCCACAGACGCCTTCGCGGGCTCTGCCGGTGCGTCCGTCGGCGCCTTCGCGGGCTCTGCCGCTGCGTCCGCCGGCGTCGTCACGGGCTCCGCCGCGCCGTCCGGCGCGGGCGCCCTCGCGATCGCTGCCCCGCCGACTCCCGCGCTAGACGCCGCCGCGCGGACGCAGCGGAGGATCGCCTGCTCGCTCTCGTCGTAGCCCACCCGGAGGCCGGCGAAGGCGCCCAGCGTCAGGCGGTGGAAGAGCGCGCTCGCGCGCGCCAGGATCGGGCCCTGGTTGCGCTCGCGGTAGCGCTCGATCTCGCGCTCGAGCAGCACCGCGGCGAGGCGCGCCCGCACGTAACGGCGCACCTCGCCGCGCAGGTGCGAGAGGCAGATCTGCGCCTCCGCGGCGGCCTCCGCGGCGCCCACCGTCGCCCGGAGGTGCTCGCGCTCCTGCTCCAGGCTCCCGAGCGCCCTGTCGATCCGGCGCCGCTCGTCCTCGAGCGCCGCGAGGCGCTCCTCCGCCCGGTCGAGCTCGAGCGCGAGCGCGTCCCGCTCCACCTCCGCGGTCTCCTGCTCGAGCGCGGCGATGCCCGCGCCCTCGCCCGCCTCGAGGAGCTTGCCCTCGTTCTCGACGAGCTCGCGGTCGAGCCGGCGCGCCTCGCGCGAGCGCTCCTCCGCCAGCGAGAGCGCGGCGACGTCGGCGGCGTCGTCGCCGCCGCGCGGGACGCCCGCCGCCTCGAAGAGCTTGGCGAGGCGCGACTCGGCGGCCGCGCGGCGCGCCTCCTGCTGATCCAGCTCGCGGCGCTTGTCGGCCAGGCTCCGCGCGATCTCGCCGCGCTCGCGGAGGTCGGCGCGCGCCTTGTGGTGGCGCTTGATCAGCTGATCGGCGGCCTGATCCGCCGGCAGCGGGGCGAGGTCCGGCGCGTGCCGGGACGCGAGCTCCGCGACGTCGGCCGCGAACGCCCGGGCGTCGCGCTCCATGCCGCGCACCCGGCGGCGCTCGTGGGCGGCGCTGTCCGCCTTGCGGAACAGCACGCCGAGCTCGTCGAGGATCGCCGTGGCCTCGTCCGCGGAGGCGTCGCCGGGCAGGCCGAGCGGCCGCACGCCCTCGGCCCACTCGGCACGCCACGCCTCGAGCGCGCGCGCGTGCTGCGACTGCTCGCGCTCGAGGTCCTCGATCTCGCGCTCGAGCTCCTTGCGCTCCCGCAGGAGCTCCTTGCGCTCCCGGGCCGCGCCCTCGATGGCCGCGAGCTCCTGCTCCGCGGCCTCGACGAGCGCCGGGAGGCGCGCGGGCGCGTCCTCCGGCGCTCCGGCCGCATCGCCGCGCGCGCCCACGCTCGCCGCATCACGGCGCGAGCCCACGCCGGCCGCGTCCCCGCGCGAGGCGCCCGGCGCGGCGCGGGCGCCCTGGATCGCCGCGTGGAGCTCGGCCGCGTGCGCCTGCATCCGGGCCCGCAGCGCCTCGGCCTCGGCCTCCGCGGCGCGCAGCCGATCGACCGTGGCGGTGAGGACCGCGTAGCGGCCGAGCCAGCCGCGCATCTCCTCGGGCGAGCGCGGGGCGACGCCCGCGGGCCGCCACAGCTCGATCCACGCGGCCTCGGCCTCCTCGGCCCGGCGCGCGAGCGCTGCGCGCTCCGTGGCGAGCTGCGCCTGGTCCGCCTGGGCCCGCGCCTCGTCCGCGAGCAGCCGCGCCAGGCGGGCGACCCGGTCGGCCTCGCGGCGCAGCCGATCGGCGAGCGCGTCGGCGGCGCGGACCAGGTCGGCGTAGTCGTCGGGCTTCCCCCGGGCGGCCGGCGGCTCGTCGCGCGCGGCGAGCGACGGCCTGCGCCGCGCTCCGGGCGAGGCGGGCGCGTCCGCGCCGATGTCGAAGAGCGTGGCGGTGTGGATCGTCGCCGCCGCCGCGCGGGCGCCCGCCTTCGCCTGGAGGGCGCGCACCAGCGCCTTGAAGGCGGCGTCTCGCCGCTCGCGCGCCTCCGCGAGGTCGGCCTCCGTGGGGACGGCGCCGGCGCGCTGGAGCGCGTCGATCTCGCGGGCGCTCTCGCGGAGGCGCGCCTCGATCTCGGCGGCGCGCTCGCCGAGCCGCTCGCGCTCCCGGGCGAGCGCGCCCCACTGCGCGGCCGCCCGGTCGACCGTCTCGGGGAGCGGGACGGGCAGGGCGCTCGCCTCGGCCGCGGACAGCGGCCGGCCTTCGGGCGCGTCGCCGGCGTCGAGGCGCGCCTGCCGCGCTGCCGCCTCGCCAACGTCGAGGCGCGCCTGCCGCGCTGCCGCCTCGCCAACGTCGAGGCGCGCCTGCCGCGCTGCCGCCTCGCCGACGTCGAGGCGCGTCCGAAGGCCGGCCGCGCCGAGGCCGAGCCGATCGCGCTGCGCGTCGGCGTCGCGGGCGAGCTGCGCCGCCGCGGCGGCGGCCTCGCGGAGGCGGTGCTCGAGGTCGCCCTGCTTCTGCGCGCGAGAGAGCGCGCCGCGGAGCGGGGCAGGGTCCTCACCCGACGGCAGCTCGGCCAGCCTGCGCGCGCAGGCGTCGCGCCGCGCGCGGTGCGCCGAGAGCAGCCGCTCCACCTCGCGCGGCTTGGCCTCGGCGGCGCCGCGCTCGCGGGCGAGCTTCTTGATGCGCGCCTCGGTCGCGACATCGACGCGCATCGCCTCGAGCCGCTCGGGGTCGTCGCCGCCGGCGAGCGAGGCGTCCCGCCCGAGCCTGCGGAGGATCGCGCGCGCGTCCTCCTCGACGCCGTGGAGCTCCGCCCGGACGCGCGGTAGGTCGACGGCGGCCTTGCGGTGGCTCCCGAGCCGGGTCACGAGGCCGTCGATCGCGCCCGCGTCGAGGTCGGCGAGCGACGCGGGGACCTCCAGCGCGGCGTGGCGCGCCTCGAGCTCCGCGATGTCGGCGCGGAGCCGCGAGGCCTGGGCGCTCGCGTCGGCGGCGCGATCCTGGGCGTCCTCGCGGTCGCGCTGCGCGCTCTCGGGCAGCAGGACGACGTGGCCGAGGGCGGCGCGCCGGCCGAGGATCGCGCGCCGCGCCTCCAGCAGCGGGAGCACCCGGAGCGCGCGCCGGAGCCGCTTGTCGGTCGACCGGAGCGCGCGCAGCTCCGCGTCGACGCGCTCCTGCTCGGCCCGCTGCTCGTCGATCTCCTGCCGCTTGCGCGTCCAGTCCGCGGGCGGGTGAGCGGCGCTCCTGGCCCCGTTGCGGGCCGCCTCGAAGGCCTTGATGGCCTCGTTGAGGGGGCGGGTCCTCGCCTGGGGCGTGAAGATCTCGTCCGCCTCCTGGCGCAGCGTGGTGAGCAGCTGCTGCAGCCCCGGCCCGCCGAGCCCCGCGCCGAACAGGCTCTGACCGACGTCGCCCTTTCCCTGGAGCAGGGCCTCGGCGCCCTGGCGGAGCGTCTCGTGGGTGAGCCCGAAGGAGGTCCGGAAGAGCTCCTCCGTCACGCCGCCGAGCACCGGCGCGAGCGCGGCGTCGTCGAGGGGGTTGTCGTCCGGGTCGCGGAGCGTCTTCACGCGCCCCTTGCGGCGGACGAGCGCGAGCGCGGCGTCGCCCCTTCCCGCGAGCCGGCCGCCGACGCGGAGATCGGTGTTGTGGTGCAGGTGGGCGTCGGGCGTGATGTGCGGGATGCCGTAGAGCAGGCCGCGGATCGCCCGGAGCGCGGTGCTCTTTCCTGCCTCGTTGGGGCCGTAGACGACGTGGAGGCCTGGCGACGGCGAGGAGAAGTCGAGCCGGAGATCCGTGAAGGGGCCGAACGCGAGGAGGTGGAGCTCTAGGATCTTCACGAGATCGCTTGCCGGGCGCAGGGGACGGTGCCCTCCCCTGAACGGATAGCAAGTGCGGAACCTCCGGGCGTTGTCAAGCCGCACCGCGCGGAAGCGGGCGACGAGGCGCGACGACGCGAGGCGCTCGACGGCGGCCGCTTGGCTAGTTTCGCAGGGCAGAGATCCTTGCCAGGGATGTCGCGAGCGAAGAGAGATTCAACGCCAAGGCGCCAAGGCGCAAAAATGCACAAAATTATTCTTTTTGCGCCTTGGCGCCTTGGCGTTGAATTCTCTCAGGATCCCTGGACGGACGTCCGGCGGGCGGAGCTGGATCCACCCTACCGGGAAGGCGCTCAGCGGGGATGCGTCGCCGGCGTGTGGAGGAAGGCGCTCCACGAGCCGCGCCGCGGCGCCTTGCCGAGCAGGACCTCGGCGAGCGCCTCGCTGATCGGGAGCCCGGGGGTCCGCTCCAGCCAGAAGAACTCGCCGGACGGGTTGACCTCGAGGAAGACGTGCCGGCCGTCCGGCGTGCGGAGGATGTCGAGCGCGCCGTAGTTGAGGCCGAGCTGATCCATCAGCCGGAGCACGCCCGTCTCGACGTCGGGCGGGAGCGTGTCCTTGCGCCAGGCGTCGATGAGCTCGATCCCCTGCCGGCGCCAGTCGACCTCGGCGCCGGGCGCCGCCTGCGAGTCGACCGAGGCCGTGAAGACGCGCTCGCCAACGACCGTGACCCGCAGCTCGCGCGCCTTCGGGATGTTCTCCTGGAAGGTCATCGGGCAGAGCGAGAGCCCGCGCATGTCCGCGAGGTCCTTGGCCTCGAGGGCGTTCGTGAAGACCACCTGCTCCTCGCCGTCGCGGTAGACGGCGAACGACGAGAGCATCTTGGCGATCACCCCGCCGGGGCAGGTCGCGGCGAAGGCCCGCGCCGCGTCGGCATCGTTGGTCGTGAGCGTGCGCGGCGTGTCGAGGCCGACCTCGCGCGCGATGTCGAGCTGCACCTGCTTGTTAGACGCGAAGCGCACCGCCGGCAAGGGGTCGACCTGCGGGACGCGGAACGCCGCGAGCATGCCCTCCGCGGTCTGCTTCGCCTCGTGGACCGACGCGGTCCGGAGCTGCGGATCCATCGACGAGGGCAGCCTGGCGCCGTAGGCGACCCGGCGGTACCAGACGGCGGTCACGTCGCCGAGGTCGAGCGCGCCGTCCCGGGTGGTCAGCGTCGAGCGGCCCGCCCCGGCCCCCGACGAGAGCGAGAGCCGCGCCCCCGCCGGGAAAGCGTCGGTGTCGAAGCGGAAGGCCCGGCCGCCCAGCCTGGCGATCGCGGCGGCGACGCGGTCGATGCACTCATTGTCTTCGCTGTGCGTGATGATGAGGACTGTCACCGGTTCTCCGTCGGAGCGAGCAGCGCCTCCGCCAGCGCGTCGGCGATCGGCAGGCCGAGATCCCGCTCCAGCATGCCCCACTCGCCGGCGGGGTTCACTTCGAGAAAGACGTGCTCTCCGCCCGGCGTCCGGATGAGGTCGACGGCCCCGAAGACCAGCCCGAGGGCGCGAAGGAGCGCGCCGAGCTGCGCTTCGACGTCGCGCGGGAGGGCGTCCGGCTCCCACCCGATGCCGACCTCGCTCACGTCCGGGTGGCGCCAGTCGACCGCGATCGACTCGTAGCGGGTTGCGTCGAGCGCGCCCGGGAAGCACCGGCCGTCGACGCAGGCGACGCGGAGCTCGCGCGCCTTGGGGATGCGCTCCTGGAAGACCATGGGGCTCTGGCGCAGCCCGGAGAGGGCGTCGAGGTCGGCCTCCGCGACGGCGTGCGTGAAGACGAAGGGCGCGCCGCCGGCGAGGCTCGTCGAGAAGGGCGTGAGCATCTTGGCGACCACGTTCCCCCCGAGGCGCGCGAAGAAAGCGCGGACCTCGGCCGGGTCGTTCGTCACCACCGTCTCGGGGATGCGCAGGCCGACCGACGCGGCCGCCGCGAGCTGGCGCAGCTTGTCCTGGGCGCGCTCCTCGGCCTCGGGCTCGTTGATCCAGCGCCGCGCGGGGAGCCCGCGCAGCCACCCGGTCAGCGCCGCCATCGACTCGCGCACGCAGGCGCCGCGGTACGCCTCGGGGATGCCCTCGCCGAGGTTCGGCGCCCAGAGGCGCCGGAGCCAGACAGCGGAGATCTCGTCCCCGCCGATCTCGGCGCCGGCGTCCTCCAGGCGGCGGCGCACGCCGCCCGGCCCGAGCGCCGCCGACAGCGTGATGTCGCGAGGGAACCGGTCGACGTCCAGGCGGACGGGGCGAGCGCCGCGCCTCCGCAGCGCCTCCGCCACGCGCCCGATCCCGAAGTCGTCCTGTGAGTGCGAGACAAGGAGGACGCTCGCGCTCGCCGTCGTCACGTCAGGGTGCCTCTCTCGCACGGGCGCGGGCGGTCCATGCGGTGCTCAGGCCTCGTCGCCGTCCGACGGGTACTTCAGCGTGGTGAAGATCGGGTCCTTCCCGCCTCCCCCGCCGTCCTCCTGATCCGACGGGTACTTCAACGTCTGGAAGGGCGGCCTGCCGGCCTTGACGCCGGTACGAACGCGCTTCTGATCCTCCAGGAAGCGAGCGAAGAACGGCACCGCCTCGGCGTCGTCCTTCTGCTCCTGCTGCTCGGGCTCACGGTTGTCGATATCGGCCATGGGATACCTCCAGATGGTTGCGTTGCCGCGGCGACGGAGCCGCCGAGGACAAGAGAGCTACCGTAGCGAGCAACCGGGCGGGGGTGCAAGAGCCCGAGGACGATTTCGGCGCTCTTCAGCACAATTGCAGCGGGCTCGACGTCGTGATTCCACGATCCCGTGACGCTGCGATTCCGCTGTTGCGGCGATCTTTCAATCACGGGCGCTCGATTGTGTTGAATCGTGTTGAGCTTGGTTACGCGTTGTCACGACGTCGTCACGACGTCGTTACGGAAGGTACGGAAGGTACGCGATGTTGCGGGCGATTTCGGTGGGTTCCGCTCGGCCGCTGGCGGTTACCCGCCGCGCGGCGTTCGCGGTTCACTTCAAGGCCAGCTCTTCGTCGCCGTCGGAGGGGTACTTCATGGTGACGTCCTCGTCCCGGTCCGAGGGGTACTTGAGGGTCTGGTAGATGCCGCCGGCTTTGACGCCGGTCCGGATTCGCTTCTGATCTTCCAGGTAGCGAGCGAAGAACGGCACCGTCTCCGTCTGCTCCTCCTGCTCCGTTTGCTCGTTCTGCTCGTGATCACGATCGATATCAGCCATGGGGGACCTCCAGATGGAATGACTGCTTTGCGGCGGAGCCGCGGAGGAGAGCATTCATTCAATCGGTCCGCGCTGCACGTGAAGTTTTGCCAGGCTCAACGCCTTTACCCGGGCGATGGGTGCGACTTCCTGCGCATCCTTCGCTCGTGTACCTTGTCGCGACCCTTCATGCCCGCCGGGTTCTCACGCTCGATCCACGTGATCGCGACCGACGGCCATCGCGGCTCGATCGCGGGCGCCGCGATCGGCGCGCTCCTGCTCGGGGGCTGGCTCGCGTGGTTCTTCCTCGCGCGCGTCGGGCAGTACGAGGCGAGCGTGAGCGCGCGCCTCGAGGTGGGGCAGGCGGCTCACCGCGTCGAGGCGCCCCTCGGTGGGAGGGTCGCCGCGGTCCGCCTCGACCTCCTCGGAGCGGAGGTCGCCGCGGGCGACGTCCTCGTCGAGCTCGACGTGGAGCCGCTCCGCCGCGACATCGACGACAAGCGGGCCCGGCTCTCGGCCATCGCGGGGCAGATGGGGCCGCTCCGGGCCGAGATCGCGGCGCGCTCGCAGGCGCTGCGCGACGGGGCGGAGGCGGCGCGCGCGCGCATCGACGAGGCGAAGGCGCGGCTCAAGGAGGCGGAGGCGGGCGCGCGCTTCCAGGAGATCGAGGCGGCGCGGGCCGTGCGCCTCCGGCAGGACGGGCTCGTGTCCGAGGCCGAGGCGGCGCGGCTCGCGGCCGAGGCGCTGTCGAGGCGCTCGGCGACCGAGGCGCTCGATCGCGCCGCCGCGCGGGCCGACGTCGAGCGGCGCACGGGGCAGAGCGAGCAGCAGGCCGAGCTCGCGCGGCTCGACCGCGAGGTGGCCTCGCTCGACGGGGAGCGGCTCGTGCTGGAGGCGACGATCGAGGGGCTGCTCGCCGAGATCGAGCGGCGCAAGATCCGCTCGCCGATCGCAGGGCGGGTCGGTGAGATCACGGTGCTGCGGGCCGGCTCCTTCGTGCGCGAAGGCGACGTCGTGGCCGCCGTCGTCCCGCCCGGCGAGCTCAGGGTGATCGCGGAGTTCCCGCCCTCGTCCGTCGGGCGGATCCGCGCGGGGCAGGCGGGGCGCCTGCGCCTCGACGCGTTCCCCTGGACCGAATACGGCACCCTGGCCACCACCGTCGAGCGCGTCGCCAGCGAGGCGCAGGAGGGCCGCATCCGCGTGGAGCTCGGCGTGCGCCCCGATCCCGCGTCGCCGATCCCCATGCAGCACGGGCTCCCCGGCAACGTCGTCATCGAGATGGAGCGCGTCTCGCCGGCGTCGCTCGTGCTGCGGGCAGCAGGGCAGATCGTGAGGGTCCGCGGCGGAGCGGACGGGTGAGCCAGGGGACGGCGGGCGCCGATCGACGTTCTTCGCCACGATCCGCGCCGGAGCGCGCAGCGAGCGCCGATCCCCGCCGTAGGCCGCCGAGCCCGAGGCGGAGGCTCCTCGCGCCGGAGGTCGTGCAGACCTCGGCGATGGATTGCGGGCCAGCCACGCTCAAGTGCGTGCTCGAGGGCTTCGGCGTCGGCGTGAGCTACGGGCGCCTGCGCGAGGCCTGCCAGACCGACGTCGACGGCACCTCCATCGACACCCTGGAGGACCTCGCGGAGCAGCTCGGGCTCGTGGCCCAGCAGATCCTCGTGCCGCCGGAGCACGTGCTCCTCGACGAGGCCCAGGCGCTGCCCGCCCTGGCGATCGTGCGGCAGTCGACCGGGCCGCTCCACATCGTCGTGATCTGGCGCCGGCACGGCGGCCTCGCGCAGATCATGGACCCGGGCACGGGGCGGCGCTGGGTCACGCGACGGCAGCTCGAAGCCGAGCTCTACCAGCACGAGCTGCCCCTGTCCGCGGCGGACTTCCGCGCGTGGGCCGCGAGCGACGGGTTCACGCGGCCGCTCGGGCGCCGGCTCGCGTGGCTGGGCGCAGGGAGGGGGCCGATCGAGGCGGCGCTGTCGGACCGGGACTGGCGAGCGATCGCCGCGCTCGACGCCGGCGCGCGCCTTGTCACGTCGCTCGTGCGCTCCGGCGGCCTCGGACGCGGACGCGAGGCCGCGCGCGTGCTGGGCGCGCTGCTCGATCGAGACGCCGGGGCCGCCCGGGAGGAGATGATCCCGCCCGGCTTCTGGACGGCGCGCCCGGGGCCGGCCGGCCTGCGCGGGGAGGAGCAGGTCCTCACGCGCGGCGCCGTGCTCGTGCGGATCCGCGGGCGGAGACCGCTCAGCCTCGCCCACGCGCCGGCAGGCCGCGACGGCGCGCCGGGGGCCGGCGCCCCCGAGCCTCCGGCAAATGCCGAGGCGGGCGCTCCCGGCGAGGTGGCAGCGCGCGGCGAGGGGCGCCTCCCGCCCGACCTCGCAGCCGCCCTCGCGGAGCGCGAGATTCCGCCTGGGCGCGCGCTCCTCCGGATGATCCGCGAGGATGGCCTGCTGACGCCCGCCGTGCTCGCCGGAGCGCTCCTGCTCAGCGTCGCGACGGTGGTGCTGGAGAGCCTCCTCTTCCGGGGCCTGCTCCAGATCTCGAACGATCTCGCGCTGTTCGAGCAGCGCCTCGCCGCCATCGTCGCCCTCGCGGCCTTCCTCGTGGTGGAGCTCGCCCTCGATCTCTCGCTGACCACGGGGATGATCCGGCTCGGGCGCCACCTCGAGGTCCGGCTGCGGATGGCGTTCCTCGCGAAGATCCCGCGCATCGGCGATCGCTACTTCCAGAGCCGCCCGGCCTCGGACATGGCGCAGCGCGGCCACAGCTTGCACGTGCTCCGCGGCCTGCCCGCGTTCGGCGGCCAGATCGCGCGCTCGGCGCTCGACCTCGCGGTCACCACGGCCGCGATCGTCTGGATCGATCCCGCGAGCGCGCGCCTCGCCGTGCCGGGCGCGGCGCTCGCGCTCGCGCTGCCGTTCGCGGGGAACCGCGTCCTCGTCGAGCGAGACCTGCGCGTCCGCACCCACGCCGGCGCGCTCACGGGCTTCTACCTCGACGCGCTCCTCGGCCTCGTGCCGATCCGGGCGCACGCGGCGGAGCGGGCCGTGCGGCGCGAGCACGCGGGCCTGCTCGGGGAGTGGGCGCTCGCCGGCCGCGCGCTCCTCCGCGCAGCCCTCGCCGTCGACGGGGCGCAGGCGCTGATCGGCTTCGCGCTCGCCGCGTGGATCCTCGGCGATTTCCTCGCCCGCGGGGGCGCCCTCTCGCGGGCGCTCCTGCTCTTTTACTGGGCGCTCGCGCTGCCCGCGATCGGGCAGGCGCTCGCGAGCACGCTGCTCCAGTACCCGGGGCACCGCAACACGGCGCTGCGCTTGCTCGAGCCGCTCGGCGCGCCGGAGGAGCCGCGCGCCGGCGCCCAAGTGCGCGCGCCCGCCGCGGCGGCGCCGCTCGCGCAAGGGGGCGCCGGCGGCGCGGGCTGCGCGATCACCTTCGAGCGCGTGCGCATCCAGGCGGCAGGTCATGTGATCCTCGACGGGGTGGATCTGACGATCGCGGCGGGCAGCCACGTGGCGATCGTGGGGTCCTCGGGCGCGGGGAAGTCGAGCCTCGTCGGGGTCCTGCTCGGCTGGCACAGGGCGAGCGAGGGCAGGGTGCTCGTCGACGGCCGCCCCCTCGACGGCGAGCGGGTGCGCGCGCTGCGCGAGGAGACCGCGTGGGTCGACCCGGCGGTCCAGATCTGGAACCGATCGTTCCTCGACAACCTCCGCTACGGCGCGCCCGACGACGCGGCCGACTTCGGCGCCGTCGTCGAGGAGGCCGAGCTGCGCGAGGTGCTGGAGCGGCTTCCGGAGGGGCAGAAGACCCTGCTCGGCGAGGGCGGAGGGCTCGTCTCCGGCGGCGAGGGGCAGCGGCTGCGCCTGGGCCGGGCGATGCTGCGGAGCGAGGCGCGGCTCGCGATCCTCGACGAGCCGTTCCGCGGCCTCGATCGGGAGCGCCGCCGGGCGCTGCTCGCCCGGGCGCGGCGGCGCTTCCGCCGCGCGACGCTCCTGTGCGTCACGCACGACGTCGGCGAGACGCGATCGTTCGAGCGGGTGCTCGTCGTGGACGGCGGGCGCGTCGTCGAGGACGGGGCGCCGGCCGAGCTCGCGGCGCGCCCCGGCTCGCGCTACCGCGCGCTGCTCGAGGCCGAGGCGGCCGTGCAGCGAGGGCTCTGGTCGAGCGGCGGGTGGCGCCGGCTGAGGGTCGCGCGCGGGCGCATCGCCGAGGCGGCGGGGGAGGACGCCGGAGCGGTAGGGGAGGAAGCCGGAGCGACGCGGGAGGGTGGCGGAGCGCCAGCGGAGGGCGGCGGAGCGCCAGCGGAGGGTGGCGGAGCGCCAGCGGAGGGTGGCGGAGCGCCAGCGGAGGGCCGGCGGAGGTGACCGCCGAGGCGCAACCTGGGTGGGAAGCCCGGCCGGACGGGGCGGAGGCGCAACCTGGGTGGGGGGCCAGGCCGCAACCCGGGTGGGGAGCGCGGCCGGATCAGGCGGTCGATCCGCTCGGCGCCCTCGAGTGGCCGGCGGAGCGCCTCGGCGACGCGCTCGAGGCGCTCGCGACGCAGAGCGGCCTCGGCCCGCGCGCGGCCGCGGCGCCCGTCCCGACCGCCGGGCACCTCCGCAGCGCGGACGCGCTCGGGGCGTGGATCGATCAGGCCGCGGCGTACCTCGGCGTCGAGGCGGAGCCGATCGCGGCGCGCTACGACGAGATCGGCGAGGCGCTCCTCCGCGTCGCGCCCGCGCTCGTGTGGCTGCGCGACGGCGAGACGCCCCGCTTCCTCGCCGTCGTGGGGCGCAGGGGGCGCGACCTCGCGGCGCTCCGCGCCGACCGCTCCACGGCGCGCGTCCCTGTCGAGGCGATCGCCAGCCGCATCTGCCGCCCGATCGAGGCGCAGGTGCTCCCGGAGATCGAGCGCGTTCTCGCGCGCGCAGCCGTCCAGCCACGGCGGCGCGGGCGCGCACGGCGGGCCCTGCTCGACGAGCGCCTCGGGCCCGTGATCGTCGACGGCATCTGGAGCCTGCGCCTGCCGCCGGGCGCGCCGCTCGGGCGGCAGGCCCTGGCCGCGCGGATCCCGCGCCGCCTCCTCGGCCTGCTCGCGGCCCACGCGGCGGCCTACACGCTCTGGATCCTGGTGTGGATGACCGTGGGGCGCAGCATCCTCGACGACCACCTCGACGAGGGGTGGCTCGTCGCCGGCGCGCTGCTGCTCGCGACGGTCGTGCCGCTGCGCCAGCTCATGGCGTGGCTGTCCGGCCTCGTCGCGATCGACGCGAGCGCGCTCGTCAAGCAGCGCCTGCTCTCGGGCGCGCTCGCGCTCGACGCCGAGGAGGTGCGCGGCGAGGGCGCGGGCCGCTTCCTCGGCCGCGTGATCGAGTCCGAGGCGATCGAGGGGCTCGCGATGGGCGGCGGCGTCGCGGCGGTCGCTTCGGCGTTCGAGCTCGCGGCGGCGGCGGCCGTGCTCGCCCAGGGCGCGGCGGGCCCGATCCACGCGCTGCTGCTCGCCGCCTGGGCGGTCCTGGTCCTCGCGCTCTGCGTGCGGTTCTACCGGCGGCGCGCGCGCTGGACCGCCGCGCGGCTCGCGATGACGCACGACCTCGTCGAGCGCCTGGTCGGCCACCGGACCCGCCTCGCCCAGGAGCGCCACGGCCGCTGGCACCACGGCGAGGACGAGGCGCTCGCCCAGTACCTGCTGCGGTCGCGCGACATCGACAGGAGCCAGATCGAGATCGGCGCGCTGATGCCGCGCGGCTGGCTCATCGCGGGCATCGCCGGCCTCCTGCCGCCGTTCCTCGCGGGCACCGGCTCCGCCGGGGCGTACGCGGTGGCGCTGGGGGGCGTCCTGCTCGCGAGCCGCGCGCTCCAGGGCCTGTCGGGTGGCCTGTCGAGCCTCGCCAGCGCGGCGATCGCGTGGGAGCAGGTCTCCACGCTGTTCCAGGCGGCCGCCCGCGGCGGGCCGCCGCCGCCTCCGCTGCCCCCCGACGCGGGGCGATCGCCGGCCCTCGCGCGCGGGGAGGCGGAGGAGCGCGCCGGCGGCCCGGCCGCGCGGCGGACGCCGAGGCCCGCGCGGCGGTCCTCGAGGCGCACGAGCTGTCGTTCCGGCACAAGGGACGGGCGCGCCCCGCGGTCATCGACGTGTCGGTGCGGATCGCTGCGGGCGACCGCATCCTGCTCGAGGGGCCCTCGGGCGGCGGGAAGTCGACGCTGAGCGCGCTGCTCTCGGGGCTGCGCGCGCCCGACGCGGGGCTGCTGCTGCTGAACGGGCTCGACCGCCACATGCTGGGCGCCGCCGCGTGGCGGCGCCGCGTGGCGGCGGCGCCGCAGTTCCACGAGAACCACGTCCTCGCCGGGACGTTCGCGTACAACCTGCTGATGGGCAGGCGCTGGCCGCCGAGGCCCGACGACCTCGCGGAGGCCGAGGAGATCTGCCACGAGCTCGGCCTCGGCGAGCTGCTCGGCCGGATGCCGGGAGGGCTGGAGCAGGTGGTGGGCGAGACGGGCTGGCAGCTCTCGCACGGCGAGCGGAGCCGGCTCTACATCGCGCGCGCGCTGCTGCAGGGCGCCGAGGTCGTCGTGCTCGACGAGAGCTTCGCGGCGCTCGATCCGGAGACGCTGGAGCGCGCGCTGCGCTGCGTGCTCCGGCGCGCGCGCACCCTCGTGGTCATCGCCCACCCGTAGCCGCGGAGAGCGCGCTTCATCGCCTTCCATCGCACGGTCGTCAAGCCCACTCCATGGCCTCTCCCCATCTCGATGGGTCGACTCCTGTCTCGCTCCATCTCTTTCGTGTTCACGAACACATGCCCTGGGCGAGGAGGAAGCCCAAGGGCGCGCGCTTCAGAGCGAGCTCACGTCGCGCAATTTCGCCACACAGGCAGCGCTGACCTCGATGTCGGCTTGCTCCTGATCGCTCTCAGGCAACTCCGTAAGGCACGTTGCGCTCGACAGCTGAGCAGTGACAGCGGTAGCGTCGTCATGTGCATATCGGCGCTGGACGTCATCTGTGTTGAGCCTAGAATTCATTTCAATGCTGGAGTTCAAGACGGAGAGGCGGTTGCCCATCGGCGCGGAAGTGCTCACCGGGAAAGGAGTCCACTTCCGTGTCTGGGCGCCGGGCCGGCGCAAGGTCGAGGTCGTCCTGGAGGCCGGGCCGGGGAGCGGCGGGGCCGCCCCGCTGCGGCCCGAGGAGGGCGGTTACTTCGCGGGGCTCGTCGCGTCCGCCGCGAGCGGCACCCGCTACCGGTTCCGGCTCGACGACGGCGAGGCGCTCTATCCCGATCCCGCCTCGCGGTCGCAGCCGGAGGGGCCGCACGGGCCCTCCGAGGTGATCGATCCCGGCGCGTTCTCATGGAGCGACGCGGCATTCCGGGGCGCGCCGCTGAAGGGGCAAGTCGTCTACGAGATGCACATCGGGACCTTCACCCGGGAGGGCACGTGGGAGTCCGCGGCCCGCGAGCTGCCCGAGCTCGCGCGGATCGGCGTCTCCCTGATCGAGCTGCTCCCCATCGCCGAGGTCCCCGGCCGCTTCAACTGGGGGTACGACGGCGTGAACCTCTTCGCGCCGACGCGCCTCTATGGAAGCCCGGACGATCTCCGCCGCTTCGTGGACGCGGCGCACCGCGCCGGGATCGCGGTGATCCTCGATGTCGTCTACAACCACCTCGGCCCGGACGGCAACTACCTCGGCCAGTTCTCCGCGGACTACTTCACCGATCGTCACAAGACGGACTGGGGAGCGGCGATCAACTTCGACGGCCCGCGATCCGAGGCGGTGAGGGAATACTTCATCTCCAACGCCGGCTACTGGATCGACGAGTTCCACCTCGACGGGCTCCGGCTCGACGCGACGCAGAACATCTACGATGGCTCGAAGGACCACATCCTCGCCGCCATCGCGCGCCGCGTGCGGGAGGCGGCGAAGGGCAAGGAGACGTTCCTCGTGGCCGAGAACGAGTCCCAGGAAGAGTGGCTGATCCGCGCCGCCGAGCGGGGCGGCTACGGGCTCGACGCGATCTGGAACGACGATTTCCACCACAGCGCCAAGGTGGCGCTCACCGGCCATAACGAGGCCTATTACAGCGATCACGAGGGTTCGCCCCAGGAGCTCCTCTCCGCCCTGAAGCACGGGTTCCTCTTCCAGGGGCAGCGCTACCACTGGCAGAGGCAGCGGCGAGGGACGCCGGCGCTCGGCGTGGATCCGGCCCGCTTCGTCCTCTTCCTGGAGAACCACGATCAGGTCGCCAACACCGCGCGAGGCGAGCGGCTCTGCCACATCGTGAGCCCGGGCAGGCTCCGGGCGATGTCGGCGGCCCTGCTCCTCGCCCCGGGGACACCCATGCTCTTTCAGGGGCAGGAGTTCGGGTCCTCGGCGCCGTTCCTCTTCTTCGCCGACCACAACCCCGAGCTCGCCCCGCTCGTGCGCAAGGGCAGGGCGGAGTTCCTCGAGCAGTTCCCGTCCTGCGCGGCGCCCGAGGTCCGCGCGCAGCTCGACGATCCGAGCGACCCGCGGACGTTCGAGCGCTGCAAGCTCGATTTCTCCGAGCGCGAGCGCAACGCCGCCATCTACGCCCTCCACGAGGACCTCATCGCGCTCCGCCGGCGCGATCCGGTGATCCGGGCCCAGCGCCCGCGCGGCGTCGACGGGGCCGTCCTCTCGGCGCACGCCTTCCTCCTGCGCTACTTCGGCGACGACGGCGACGACCGGCTGCTCCTCGTCAACCTCGGGCGGGACATCCACCGAGGGTCGTTGCCGGAGCCGCTCTTCGCCCCGCCGCCGGGGCGCCGCTGGGAGACGTCGTGGTCCAGCGAGTCCCCCCGCTACGGGGGCCAAGGCAGCCCACCTGTCATCACCGAGGAGGGCGTCCATATCCCGGGCGAGGCGGCGATCCTCCTCCACCCCGTGGTCGGGACGCCGGTGCCCGAGAAGACGAGCGCCAACCCGCGCCCGGAGGAGCCCAAGAAGCATGTACGCTGACGAGATCTGCCGGAGGATGGTCTGGTCCCGGGGCGCCGCCCCCACCTCGCAGGACGACGCCGAGCGCGGCTCGGACCCGCTCACGCGGGAATGGCTCGTCACGAACGGCCTCGGCGGTTACGCGTCGGGCACCGTCTCCGGCGCGGTGACCCGCCGCTTCCATGGACTGCTGATCTCCGCGCTGCCGGCCCCCCTCGGCCGCACCATGATGCTCAGCGATCTCTCCACCCGGATCTTCACCGCGGACGACAGGGTGTACCAGGTGGGCGGTCAGGAGCCCTGGCTCGACGACGGCGGCGCGCAGGTCATCGATCTCGCCGAGTTCCGCCTCGAGGCCGGGCTCCCCGTCTGGCGCTACGAGGGCGCGGGGATGGCGATCGAGCGGCGCCTCCTCATGCCCCACGCGCAGAACACGGTCCATGTCACGTACACGCTCGTCGAGGGGACGGGGCCGGTGCGGATCGAGCTCCAGCCGTGGGTGAATTTCCGGCCGCACGAGGGCGCGCTCGATCGGCCGGTGGCGGGCCCCTATGCGCTCACCGTGGTCGAGGATCGCTACGAGCTCGCGTCGCCGAGCGACCTGCCGCCGCTCCGGCTGAAGGTCCAGGGCGCTCGGGCCGAGTTCAGGATCGAGAGCGCCCGGCTGCGCAACGTGCGCTACCGGATCGAGCAGAGCCGCGGATACGACGCCGTGGGCGAGTTCTACAGCCCTGGCCGCTTCAGCCTGGAGCTCCCGGTCTCCGGCAGCGTGACCCTGATCGCGTCGACGGAGGCCTGGGAGACGCTCAACGCCCTCTCCACGGACGAGGTGCAGCGCGCGGAGCACAAGCGCCGGACACGGCTCCTGCTCGCGGCGGCGCCCCAGGTCCGCACCGGGCCGGCGGCGGAGCTCGTCCTCGGCGCCGATCAGTTCCTCATCAGCCCCGCCGGCCGCGTCGAGGACGCCGCCCGCGCCCGGGCCGCCGGGGACGAGGTGCGCACCGTCATCGCGGGCTATCACTGGTTCACCGACTGGGGCCGGGACACCATGATCAGCCTGGAGGGGCTGACGCTCGTCACCGGGCGCCACACCGAGGCGGGCTACATCCTGCGCACGTTCGCCCATTACGTGAAGGATGGGCTCATCCCCAACATGTTCCCGGAGGGCAAGAACGACGGGCTCTACCACACCGCCGACGCCACCCTCTGGTTCTTCCACGCGCTCGATCGCTACCTGGCGACCACCGAGGATCGCGAGACGCTCCGGCTCATCCTCCCCACGCTGATCGACATCGTCGAGCACCACACCCGCGGGACGCGCTTCGGGATCCGCGCCGACCCGCAGGACGGCCTGATCCGCCAGGGGGAAGAGGGGTATCAGCTGACCTGGATGGACGCGAAGGTCGGCGATTACGTCGTCACGCCACGCCGGGGGAAGGCCGTGGAGATCAACGCGCTCTGGTACAACGCCCTGCGCCTCATCGAGCGCTGGGCGCGCGAGTCCGACGGCGACGGCGCAGCGAAGCGCTACGGCGTGGCCGCCGAGCAGGTCAAGGCCTCCTTCAACCGGCGCTTCTGGTCCGAGAAGCACGGCTATCTATATGACGTGATCGACGGCGAGCAGGGCGTCGACGACGCCTTCCGGCCAAACCAGCTCCTCGCGATCTCTCTGCCTCACCCCGTCCTCGACCCTGCGCGCTGGAAGGGGATCGTCGATCAGGTGAAGGAGCGGCTCTGGACGCCCGTGGGCCTCAGGTCGCTCGCGCCGGGGCACCCGGACTACAAACCGAAGTACTTCGGCGACCTCCGCGCCCGGGACATGGCCTATCACCAGGGGACCGTGTGGGGGTGGCTCATGGGCCCGTTCATCGACGCCTGGCTGAAGGTGTATCCCACCGATCTCGCCGGGGCGCGGCGCCTGCTCGAGGGCTTCGCGCCGCACCTCGACGAGGCCTGCGCCGGCTCGATCAGCGAGATCTTCGACGCCGAGCCGCCGTTCACGCCCCGCGGGTGCGTCGCCCAGGCGTGGAGCGTGGCCGAGGTGCTGCGCGCCTATGCCCGGACGGCCCCCTCGGGGGGCTGAGCGCTCGCCCGCTCAGAACACCACAGGAACCGCCGCCGGGCCGCGGATCACGGGCCACTCGCTCCACACGATGTCGCGGGGCGAGGTGGCGAGCTCGATGCGCGGCAGCCTCCGGAGGAGCGTCGAGAAGGCGATCGCCGCCTCGATCCGCGCGAGCATCGCGCCCAGGCAGAAGTGGATCCCGCTCCCGAAGGCGATGTGCCGGTTCGGCGAGCGGCCGATGTCGAAGCGGTCTGGATCCGGAAAGTGCTCCGGATCCCGGTTCGCGGCCAGGAGCCCCGCCGCGACCCCCTCTCCCGCCGGCACGCGGGCGCCGAACAGCTCGATGTCCTCGAGCGCCCAGCGGATCGTCGAGAGCTCTGCCGGCCCCTCGCAGCGCAGCGCCTCTTCCACTGCGGAGCCGACGAGCCCGGGGTCCTCGGCCAGCCGGCGCCGCTCCGCGGGGTGCGAGAGCAGGAGGAGCATGCCGCTCGCGATGAGGTGCACGGTGGTCTCGTGGCCCGCGACGAGCAGGAGGAACACCATGCTCGAGAGCTCGATCGGGCTCAGCTTGTGCTCCTGCTCCTCGGCGAGCACGAGGCCGCTGATCATGTCGTCGCGCGGGGCCTTGCGGCGCGCGTCGAAGAGCGCCCGGAAGTACGCCCCGAACTCCTCCACCGCGGACTGCCCGCGCTCCACGAACTCGCGATCTTTCGCGGGCGCGAGGAGGACCTTGGTCCACCGGCGGAACCGGTCGCGATCCTCGACGGGGAGGCCGAGGAGCTCGGCGATCACCCCGGTGGGGAGCGGAAAAGCGAAGTCTGCCACGAGCTCCATCCGGCGCCGGTCGATCACGGCGTCGATGAGCCCGTCCGCGATCGCCTGGATGCGCGGGCGCAGCCCTTCCATCATCCGCGGCGAGAAGGCCCGCTGGACGAGGCCCCTGAGCCGCGTGTGATCCGGCGGATCGGCGTCGAGCATGTGCCGATCCATGAAGGTCGTGCGCTCGCTGAGCGGGAAGTAACGCCGGCGCACCTCGGCAGGGAGCTTGTGGACGTCGCGGATCAGGCGCGGATCCTTGAGGAGCTCCACGCAGTCGTCGTGACGCATGGCCACCCAGATGGGCACGTCGAGGCGGGGGTGAATGAGGCGATGCAGGCGCCCCGCGGCGCGCATGCGCGCGTAGATCGCGTGAGGCTCGGCGCGGCTGCTCGGATGGAACAGCTCCGGAAAAGCGTCCTGGTCGACCATGATTCCCCCGTTCGTTCCATGGCGTCCGGACGTTCGAGGTGATGCTCGCGTCACGCCGGATCGCGAGGTGTGCATGGTGGAGAACCGCGCGCCGTCAAGCGGCGGTCGGAGCGCGGCGATCCATCGAGCCGCGGGCCCGGATCTCGAGCGCGCCGCGGGAGCGCGCCCGATCTTCAGGGCGCGTCGCTCGCGCCGAGCAGCCGCGAGATCAGCGTGTGCTCCACGTCGTCGAGCGCCTCGCGCAGGAACGACGGGTCGTCGAGGCGGATCGCGTCGTCTCCCTCGCGCGCCTCGACGGGCAGCTTGTTCCTGAGGCTCGCGAACTCGCGCAGCAGCGAGGACAGGCCCGCCTCGTCGTCGCGCAGCGCGCGCAGCGACCGCGTGAGCTGGCCGATCGCGTCGTCCCGCTCGTCCAGCGCGCCCACCTGGAGCGGCGAGATCGTCCGGGAGAGGACGCGCTCGATCCAGAGCGCGCCGCCGAGGTCGTTGGCGATCGCGCGGATCTGCCCCATCCAGCGCTCGAAATCGGCGCGGAGCGCGGCGTGCGCCTTCGTCGCGCCGCACAGGAAGACCCGCGCGGCCAGCGTGCGCCCGTCCGCCTCGGCGAGGCGCCGCTCGAGCTCCTCCCGCGTCAGATCCACGATGTCGTCGGCGCTCGCGGCCGGGGAGAGATCGACCTCGCAGGCGCACCAGCGCACGACGTCGAGGGGGCGGTGCTCGACCGAGGTGATGCGGCCCTCGTCCACCGCGACGAGCAGGGCGCCCTTCTCGCCGGTCTCGCGGGCGTGGCGGCCCTGGAGGTTGCCGGGGAACGCGATGTACGGATCGCGCGAGAGCACCTCCCGGGTGTGCACGTGGCCGAGCGCCCAGTAATCGTATCGCTTCCCGACGAGGGTGTTCAGGCTGCAAGGAGCGTAGTTGTCGTGGCCCTCGCGGCCGCCCAGGCAGGTGTGGAGCATGCCGATGTTGAAGAGGCCTGCCCGCGCGTCCGGATAACCCGCGGCGAGATCGTCGGTGACGGCCTTGGTCGCGAAGCTCTGTCCGTGGACGGCGATCCCGAGCCGATCGAAGACGATGGACTCGGGGCGGCGGGGATCGAGCCGCCGGGCGTTCTCGGGGAGCTCCAGGTGACGCGTGATGTTGCTCTCGGCGTCGTGGTTGCCATAGAGGAGCACGACCTCCACCTTGGCGGCGCGCAGCCGGGAGAGCTGCGCGGCGAAGAACAGGCCTGTGCTGTAGTCCTTCCAGTCGCCGTCGTAGATGTCGCCCGCGAGGAGCAGGAGGTCGACCTCCTCGGCGAGGCAGAGGTTCACGAGGTTCTCGAGCGCGCGGCGGGTCGCCCCGCGGATCTGCTCGACGGGGGCGCCCGGGTAACGGTCGAGCCCGCGGAGGGGGCTGTCGATGTGGAGGTCGGCGGCGTGGACGAACTTCATGGGCTGGCGCGGCCCGAGCTTAGCCGCTCGGCGCCGGGAGCGCTGCTCATCCGATGAGGATCGCGCTCGCCTGAAGCGGCCGAGCCGTGCCCTGGCGAGGAGGCAGACGGAGCGCGCCCGCGGAGGGGGGCTGACGCGGGCGCTAGCCTAACGGACGCACGTGCAGGCGGAGTGCTCGGTATCAGGCGTGTCCTTGTCCTGCTCGCCCGCCCTGTCGACGACTCGGGCGTCCATGCCGAGCTGCTGCAGGAGCTCGGTCACGAGCGCGATGGCCTCCTGCTTGTCCGCCTGCGTGCGCGGGGAGGACCATGCGTTGCTCTTCGCGACGAGCGTCCTCACCAGGGCGTCGATCGGCGGGGGGATGCTCTCGGCGTCGAGAGCAGGCGGCGCGGCGGTCGCTTGCGGGGCTCGCGGCCCCTGTGTCCCGTCGGAGGCGCCATCCACGGGGCGGTAAGCGCCGAGCTGGTTGGCCGGATCGTCATCCTCGCTGTCGTCCTCATCCTCGCTGTCGTCCTCGTCCTCGCTCTCGAACTCGGCATCATCCTCGTCCTCGCTGTCGGACTCGTCCTCATTCTCGCTGTCGGACTCGGCATCACCGCTGACCACGGCAGAGCTGGACGGGGCGCTCGGGAGAGGCGCCGGCGCCGCGCCGATCCGCGCGGCCGCAGCCGCGGCCGTTGCGTCCGGCCAGTCGGCCGGGTTGTCGACGCGCTCGAAGGTGAACAGGTAGCCGCGGCTCCTGCGCTCGGCGGCTTGCGGGTCAGCGTTGGAGACGCTGCGATCGTCGCGGTGCTGCCACTGCCCCGACGCTGCGTTGCGCGTGCTCGCGGTGTAATGACCCGCCGTCGTCGTCGCCCCGTGGTGATGGACGACCACGTTCAGGCGGTACCAGCGGCCGTTGACGCTCAGCCAATCGGGGACGTCGATCGCTCTGCCGTCCCTGTTCCCCGCGTTCCAGCGTTGCAGAGCAATCGTGATCGCCCGAGGCGTGTTGTTGACCGGTGCGACGACGATCTGCGTCGATGGAGTGCCGCGCACCGCTCGACCCCCGCGCATGGCGGTCGCCTCGACGGTGCTCGCGCTGAAATGGGCATTGAGCGCCTGCTGCAGCGTGCGGCTGCCGTGGATCGACGGGCTGAGCACGACGTCGGACGCCTGCCGGTTCCATACGGGGCTGTTGTCGAGCGAGGTGGGATCGCTCAGCGTGCCATGGTGCTCGTTGAGCGCCACCCCGGTCCAATCGGTTCGATTCGTCTGCGTCAGGGTCACGCCGGCGATATCGAGGTTCGCTGCATCAAAGAGGCGTCGGAAAAGGACCTCGCTGGGATCCTGCTGCGTCGTGGCGGACGTTCTGTCGAGCACCCTGGTGTCGGTGTTGCGCACTCTGGTGTTCGTCAGGAGCGTATCGAGGCGTGCCATCGTGTCCCTCCCGACGAGCGTGCCGGCCCGGATCTGGGTGAGGACCGCGTGCACCGCGGCGCGGAGCCGGGCGTCGTTGGTGCCAGGGTTGTCGCCTACGCGCGGCGCGAACAGATTGTAGTAGGCATCGGTGTGCGCGAGCATCGTGAGGCCGGCGGACAGGAAGCAGCTGTTGCCGATGTTCTCGACGCCCGTGTTGGTCACCTGTGGAGTCGGTGGTGTCCCGGAGGTCGACCCGTCTCCTGTCGAGCGGGTGAACGCCGCTTCGGGCGTGGCCTTGCGGCCGGCGTGGACGTAGCTGGTAAGGAGGTGCGCCGTGCCGTCGGGCTTCACGCGCGCGACGACCTTGGTCGCGCCGCTCCAGAGCACGACGTTGGTCGCGCCGGTCTCGTCGGTCCTTGCCTCGATGAGCCCGGCATTGCGGACGGCGTCGCGCGCGGTCGCGAGGTAACGCCGCATGCCCTCTGTCGGCGACATGCCCGTCGCCAGCTCCTCCGGCGTCAGGAAGTCGGCGCCGTGCTTGGCCGCGTGGTAGGCGGCGGTGCTCTCCGACTCGAAGCTCAGCCTGTCGGCCGCGTCCGCGAGCCGCGCCTTCAGCGTGTCGCCCTGGCCGAGCGTGGCGTCGCCCACGGCGCCGGCCTCCCGCGCCGCCTCCAGCTGCGCTTGCCAGCGACCCTCGATGTCTGCGCCGTTCATGTTGTCCTGCATCGAGGCGACGAAGAACTCGAAGCGCTCGACGAACTGGTCGAAGTTCGCGGCTCCCTCCAGCGCGAACGCGGCCGCCGGGCGGCGCAGATCCTGGCGCACGTCGGCGCCCACCAGGTCGTAGAGCCGGAGCAGCGCGTCGTGCCGCATCTGGCCCTCTTCGGCGAAGATCGGGAGCGACGTGGGGTCGTCGATGCCGCTGTCGCGGAGGAAGGGCACGACCTGATCGAGCTGCGGCTTGAAGCGCAGCCGCTCCTGGCCGCGGTGGGACCCGGACAGGTCCAGGGTGGCCTGGTCCCTGGAGGACCATGGGATCCCGTCGTTGAGGTTCTTGATGAGCATGAGCAGCTTGCCGAACCGCCCGCGGTCATGGAGCTCTCGCAGCCGCTCCGGGTGCAGCCTGACTTGCCCGCCCAGGTCGAGCTGGCCGCCCGTGTTCGTCAGCTCGATACCTGCCTCGTTGATGCGCTCCTCGGCGATGCCGAGGAAGCCGCTGCTCGCGCTGTCGAGCCCCTCCTCGAACCGCCACGGCTGCGGGCCGAGGTAGAAGCCGCCGTCGATCTGCGGCACGCCCGGCTGGCCGGTATCGGAGAAGCCGTTCTTCTTCTTGTCCCACCTGGACTGGCCGTCGCGGCTGCGCCAGCGGTAGACATGGTAGTGCGGCGCGTTGTGGCCTGGCTGGTTGTGATCGCTCATGTCCACGTCGATGATGACGTGCTCCGCGTCCTGCCCTTCCTCCGGCGGCGGCACCTTGGCGTGGATGCGGTATTGGTAGATCCGCCCGGTCGCGACATCGACCTTCATCTCCGGCGCGCCGAACGGATACCCCTCGGCGTCGTCTTTGGGGGTGTCGCGCCAGCGCGGCAGGAGGTCGCGCTCGTACGCGAGGCTCTCGTCGTCGAAGCGGCCGGCGATCTCGTCGGGGATGAGCTCGCGGATCGCCTTGGGAGAGAAGCGGAGATCCTCCATGAGCTCGATCAGCGCGTTCGGCGACTTCACGCGCGTGGAGTGCAGGAGCTGCGATTTGGCGAACAGCGGCCTCTCGTGCTCCTTCATTGACTCGAGGATGCTCTCGGCGTTGTCGCGCAGGGTGTGAAGGATCTCGGGCTCCAGCTTGTAGCCGCGCTGGTGGAACTTGAGCGCGCGGCCGAGGTTCCACGGCGCGCTGCGCAGGTGCTCGATAACCGCCCTCTGGCGTTCCTCGACGGGCGCGGGGGGGCCGGGGTCGGCGACGAAGCGCAGCCTGCCGAGGAGCACGTCCTCGATGCCGTTGAGCGGATCCTCCACGTGGCCGTGCTCGTCGACGTAAAGCGCGTTCATGCGGAAGTCGCGCTTCTGCGCGTCGGCCACGACGTCGAGCGGGCCCTGCACGCTGGTGTCGTCGGCGGTGGTGATGTCCACGGCGTCGTCGCCGTCGCCCAGCGTGATCAGGCGCCGCTCGGCGACGGTCTTGATGGGGATGGATCTGAACAAGGGGTCGTCGCTCAGCGCGGCCTCGAGCCGCGACATGGGCATGTTCGTCTTGAGATCGACGTCCCTGGGCTCATTGCCGGCTAGGACGTCGCGCACCGCGCCGCCGACGATGTAGACGTCATAGCCGGAGCTGCGGATGAGCGCGATCATGTCATGGACCCGGTGGGTGGTCCCGACGGGGGTATCGAGGAGGGAAGCGCCGACCGGCGGGCTCTGGGCGCCCTCGGCACGCGCCGGCGCCTCCTGGTTGAGGATCGCATGGGCCGTGAGCTCGCGGCCCACGAGCCGAGGGCGAAAATAGGTGTTGACCCCGTCGGTGTTGCGTCTGACGAACTCCAAGAACGCCGTCTCGCCGCGCCTGTCCGGGTCGATGCCGGCGAACCTCAAGAGCGGCCTCAGGATGCCGCCGTCGCTGGTGGCGAAATGAGGCACCGCGGGCGCGCCATCCTCGCTGGCGCGGTCGGAGAAGAAGGCGTCGGCGATCATGCTGCGGTCGGCGCTGCCCTTCTTCTCGCCGACCGAGCCGCTCGTGAGCTCATTGAATCCCCGGTTGTAATCCGCCATGGCGTCGCGCCGCTGGCGGTCGAGCCGGACGCCGCGCCAGGGGATCTCTCGACCATCGGAGGTGGTGAACGTGCGCCCGAGGATGTCGCCGTGCTCGAACAGCTCTCCGACGTTGACGTTGGTGAGGCGCAGGTCCGTGATGCTCTGGCCGTCGATGAGGCTGTCCAGCTGATCGCGGATGTGGCGCCAGGCGGGCGACAGCTCATCGGGCGACTTCAAGAGCACGCCGACCAGGTTGGTGTCGAGCACCAGCGAGGTGGAAGTGAGCGGTGGCGACAGCGACGGATCGGCCATGCGCTCGGCGTGGCGGACGAGCTGCTCGATGGTCGGGCGGATATCGCGGATCTTGCCCTTCTCCATGGCGCGCGCGAGCATGCCGGCGAACGCGCGCTCGCCGATGGTGCGATTGATGATGTCGAGCTCGCCGCGGGTGACCCAGCGCCCCTCACGGCCCTTCTTGGCGATCGAGCGAGGCGACTCCTCGCGGCGCGACGTGGGCGGGGGCGGGTCGCGCAGAGTGGCGAGATCGATGCCCGGCGTCGTCGCGAGCGGGCCGATGGCGCCCAGCGCCTCGGCGAAGTCGAAGGCGATCCTGCGCCTCTCGCCGTCCTTGTACGAATCGAGCACGTTGCGGAACGCCTGCGCCAGGTCCTCGCCCGTGCGGGAGCGGTTGAGTCCGCTGAGCAGGAACCTCGCGAGCGCCTCCGCACGGCTGTGCCCATAGGGCAGGAGCGTGGTGAGCGCGGCCTTCACCGCGGCGTCGTCGATGTGATTGAGCAGCGACGTTTGCAGGTCGCTGTAATGCGGCACGTCCCAGATCCAGCCGGGGATGGCCCTTTCGGCGTCGGTGGTGGGCTCGCGCCGCGCGAGCTTGGGCTTGGTCTCCACCTGGGTAGGGCCCATCTCCGGCAGCTCGTCGCCGAAGGCGCTGAAGAAATCGTCCATCACCGGTGGAGTCGCATCTCCGACCGTGCGCGGGTCGCCGTCCTCGGAGGGGCTATCGTCGTCCTCGGAGGAGCCGTCACCGTCCTCGGAGGAGCTGTCGCTCTCCTCGGAGGAGCTGTCGCTGTCCTTGGAGGAGCTGTCGCTGTCCTTGGAGGAACTGTCGCTCTCCTCGGAGTCGACCTCTCGGCCGATGGTCGAGCGGCCCTGATCCCGCTTGAGCGTGTCCAGGACGAACGCGGTGTGCGCTGCGAGGTGCTCCTGGAGCTCGGCGATGGGCAGATGGAGCAGGCTTGGGTTGAACGCCAGCCACTTCTCGACGATCTCCTCGGCCAGCCGCGCGGCCGCCGGCAGCGCGATGGGCAGCATGTCCAGGATCTGCGGGAGGAGCTCCGCGTCGATGGTATTGACGGCGAGGCTCGCGACCTCGATCAGGCGCTGCGGCGGGACGCGCTCCAGGAGGGCCTCGTACAGCCCGGAGGGGGTGAGATCGACCGTTCCGGCATCGAGCGTCCCCGGCGCCGCGGAGGGCTGGCCAGGGCTGGTGGGCTGGTCCTGCGCGGAGCTGCCCTGCGCCTGGGTCGACGCGTTCCCCCCACCGGGGGGCGCCGCCGCGGACCGTTTGAGCTCCTGGAGCTTCTGTTGCAAGAACCTCTCATCACTCATCCGGAAGCGATCCATCGGGCGGAACCTCAGCTGGTTCCTCCGGGGGTGATCGTGCAGCGCGAGCATGATGTGCGCGGCCTCCGGGGAGACTGTGCGAATCAGAGCGCTTGCGTCCGCTGGAGAGAGGTCGAAGGTGCTACGGACCCAGTTGCGCGCATTCTCGTTGTAACGGCGCCAGTCCCGGGGATCTTGGAAGGTGTCCTTGGTGATCGGCTGGGGTGGCTGGGGCGCGATCCCCCCCGAGCCGTTCGTGAGCGTTCCCGCGAGCTGGTTGCTCGGGTCCATGGGGTCTTGTGTGGTGCCGGACGGCCTGCCCGTTCCGAGGCGCGCCGGAGCGCGCTGCGGGGTGGAGGCGCCGTTGGCCACCGCATGGGGCGGGGGGTAGGTCCCGTGGGTGATCACCTCGAAGAGCTTCGGCATCTCTGCCTTCAGCACCCGGATGGGGAACGCCTGTCCCCAGGACTGGACAGGCACGATGAAGGCGTCGCCGTCGGCGGTGATCTCGCCATTGATCGCGAGGTGGTGCCGGCTCGTGGCGTCGCCCTCACCGAGCGGCGCGATGGTCGCGGGATCGCGAGGTGTCGTGGCGCCGTCGCGGTATGTCTCCGCCGCCCTCGACAGCGCAGCGCCGTTCGAGACGGTCACGATGGCAAACCCTGCCCGATCGGTGCGCCTGAGTGTCTCGTTGATGCGCGCGATGTCGTCCTCCGAGAAGCCGCCGCTCTTGACCTCGACGTCCGCCCCCAGCGCGGAGCTCACGAGCGTCGCGATCGAGTTCGCCGAGAGGAGCATGTCGCCTTCCGCCGCCACGACGCCGGGCTGCTTCGCGGCATCGGTCCGTTTCTCGTGCTGCGCGACGGCGCTCTTTCCGAGCAGCTCGACCAGGCCTCGGGCGAGCAGGTGGTCGAGCAGGTGGCGATCCAGCTGCTGCCGCTCCTGCGCTTTCGTCAGGCCGCTGCGCCTCGCCCCGGCCCGCTTGAGCCCGTTGACGAGCGGACGAGTCGGAGCCGGGCCGCTGGAGGACTGTATCTCTCCGGTCATCGCGCGCCGGACGAGGTCGAGATCCTCGCTGAGCGTCGCCTTACTGGGGCCCTGCTGCGCGCCGAGCTCGTGGGCCCCGGGGGCCTGAGCGAGCCGGCCGAGCAGCCGGCCGGTGAACAGCGCGACGACCAGGTGTGAGGTGGTGGCGAGATCGCCCTTCAGCACCGTGTAGAGGGCGCTCTGGAGGCCGCAGTTGCTGAAGGTGGACTGCGAGAGCGACGCGGGGTCCTCGATGAGCTCGCGCATTCTGTCGACGATCGCGCTGTCGACGTTCAGCGACTCGAGCAGGCCTGCCAGGCTGCCGGCGACCTGCTGCCTGACGCCGTCGCTCGCCGGGCCGGACCACGCCCGGCTCTGCTCGTCGAGCGCGTCAATCCGCTCGTCCAGCGTGCGCCCCTGCGCTCCTCGGCTCTGCGCGGCCTCGTCGGGGGCTCCGGTCGGCGCGGTGGACGGCGCCGCGCGCGGCTCGACGGGCTGGCTGCTCGCCGTCCGCCCTTCGTCGATGCCGGCGCCGACCTCTGGACGATAGGCGCCCAGCTCGGACGCGGGGTCCACGGGTGTCGCGGGCGCGGGCGCGGCGCGGCTCCCGGCGCGGCCGGTGTGCGCGTAGCTGGTGAGGAGGTGCGCCGTGCCGTCGTCCGCGACCCGCACGATGACCTTGGTCGCGCCGCTCCAGAGCACGACGTTGGTCGCGCCGGTGTCGTCGATCCTCGCCTCGATGACGCTCGCCGCGCGGACGGCCTCGCGCGCTGTCTCGAGGTAGCGTTCAACGCGCTCCGCCGGCGACAGGCGCGCCAGCTCCTCCGGCGTCAGGAAATCGGCGCCGTGCTTGGCCGCGTGGTAGGCGGCGGTGCTCGCCGACTCGAAGCTCAGATCGTCGGCCGCGTTCGTGAGCTTCTCCCGCAGATCGCGGCCCTCGCCGAGCGTGACGTCGCCCACGGCGTCTGCGTCCTCTGCCGCCTCCAGCTGCTCTTGCCAGCGCTCCTCGATGTCGACGGCGTCGAGGGTGTCCTGCATCGAGGTGACATAGAACTCGAAGCGCTCGACGAACTCGTTGAAGCTCGCTGCGCCGTCGAGCGCGAACGTGGCCGCCGGGCGGCGCAGGTCATGGCGCACGTCGGCGCTCACCAGGTCATAGAGCCGGAGCAGCGCGTCGTGCCGCATCTGCCCCTCTTCGGCGAAGATCGGGATGGACGTGGGGTCGTCGATGCCGCTGTCGCGGAGGAAGGGCACGACCTGATCGAGCTGCGGCTTGAAGCGCAGCCGCTCCTGGCCGCGGTGGGACCCGGACAGGTCCAGGGTGGCCTGGTCCCTGGAGGACCATGGGATCCCGTCGTTGAGGTTCTTGACGAGCATGAGCAGCTTGCCGAACTGCCCGTGGTCGTGGAGCTCTCCGAGCCGCCTGGGGTGCAGCTTGACCTGGCCCCCCAGATCGAGCTGGTCGGGGGTCCTCGTGAGCGCGATACCTGCCTCGTTGATGCGCTCCTCGGCGATGTCGAGGAAGTCGCTGCTCGCGCTGTCGAGCCCCTCCTCGAACCGCCACGGCTGCGGGCCGAGGTAAACCCCGCGGTCGATCAGCGGCATGCCCGGCTGGCCGGTATCGGAGAGGCCGTTCTTCTTCTTGTCCCACCTGGACAGGCCGTCGCGGCTGCGCCAGCGGTAGACGTGGTAGTGCGGCGCGTTGTGGCCTGGCTGGTTGTGATCGCTCATGTCCACGTCGATGATGACGTGCTCGCCCTCCTGGCCTTCCTGCAGCGGCGGCGTCTTGGCGTGGATGCGGTATTGGTAGATCCGCCCGGTCGCGACATCGATCTTCATCTCCGGCGCGGCCAGCGGATACCCCGAGGCGTCGTCGTCAGGGGTCTCGCGCCAGCGCGGCAGGAGGTCGCGCTCGTACGCGAGGCTCTCGTCGTCGAAGCGGCCGGCGATCTCGTCGGGGATGAGCTCGCGGATCGCGCCGGGAGAGAAGCGGAGATCCTCCATGAGCTCGATCAGCGCGTCCGGCGACTTTACGCGTGTGGAGCGCAGGAGCAGCGACTTGGCGAGCAGGGGCGCCTCGCGCTCCTTCATGGCCGAGAGGATGCTCTCGGCGTTGTCGCGCATGGCGTGGAGGATCTCGGGCTCCAGCTTGTAGCCGCGCTGGTGGAACTTGAGCGCGCGGCCGAGGTTCCACGGCGCGCTGCGCAGGTGCTCGACGACCGCCCTCTGGCGCTCCTCGACGGGCGCGGGGGGGCCGGGGTCGGCGACGAAGCGCAGCCTTCCGAGGAGCTGATCCTCGATGCCGTTGAGCGGATCCTCCACCTGGCCGTACTCGTTGAGGTAGAGGGCGTTCATGCGGAAGTCGCGCTTCTGCGCGTCGGCCATGACGTCGAGCGGACCCTGCACGCTGGTGTCGTCGGCGGTGGTGATGTCCACGGCGTCGTCGCCGTTGCCCAACGTGATCAGGCGCAGCTGGGGGACCGTGTTGATGGAGAGGGACGTGAACGCCGAGTCGTTGCTGAGCAGGGCCTCGAGCTTCGACATGGGCATGTTGGTCTTGAGATCGACGTCCTTGGGCTCATTGCCGGCGAGGGCGTCGCGCACCGCGCCGCCGACGATGTAGACGTCGTAGCCGGAGCTGCGGATGAGATCGAACAGGTCACTGACCCGGTGGGTGGTCCCGACCGGCGTGTCGAGGAGCGCAGCGCCGATGGCCGGGCTCTGGGCCGCCGCGGCGCCCTCGGCGCGCGCCGGCGTCTCCGGGTTGAGGATCGCATGGGCCTTGATCTCGCGGTCCACGAGCTGCGGGCGGAAATAGGTGTTGACCCCATCGGTGTTGTCTCTGACGAAGTCCCTGAACGCCGTCTCGCCGCGCCTCGCCGCGTCGATGCCGGCGAAGCCGAGGAGCGGCGTCAAGATGCCGTGATCGCTGGTGGCGAAATGAGGCACCGCGGGCGCGCCGCCCGCGCTGGCACGCGTGGAGAAGAACGCGTCGGCGATCATGCTGCGGTCGGCGCTGCCCTTCCTCTCGCCGACCGAGCGGTCCGTGAGCGCGTCGAACCCCTGATCGTAATCGGCCGCGCGGCCGCGCCGGTCGCCGTCGACCTGGACGCCGCGCCAGGGGATCTCTCGACCATCGGAGGTGGTGAACGTACGACCGATGATGTCGCCGTGCTGGTAGAGCTCTCCGACGTTGACGTTGGTGAGGCGCAGGTCCGTGATGCGCTGGTCGCGGATGAGGTCGTCCAGCTGATCGCGGATGTGACGCCAGGCGGGCGACAGGTCGTCGTACGGCGTCAACAGGGCGCCGACCAGGTTGGAGTCGACCACCAGCGAGGTCGACGTGAGCGGCGGCGAGAGCGCCGGGTCGGCCATGTGCTCGGCGTGGCGGACCAGGTGCTCGATGATCGCGCGGGTGTCGGCGAGCTTGGCCTTGTCCATGGCGCGCGCGAGCATGCCGGCGAACGCGCGCTCACCGATGGTGCGATTGATGATGTCGAGCTCGCCGCGGGTGACCCAGCGCCCCTCACGGCCCCTCTTGGCGACCGAGCGAGGCGGCTCCTCGCGGCGCGACGTGGGCGGGGGCGGGTCGCGCAGGGCAGCGAGATCGATGCCTGGCGTCGTCGCGAGCGAGTCGATGGCGCCCAGCGCCTCGGCGACGTCGAAAACGATCTTGCGCCTCTCGCCGTCCTTGTACGAGTCGAGCACGTTGCGGAACGCCTGCGCCAGCTCCTCGCCCGTGCGGGAGCGGTTGAGTCCGCTGAGCAGGAACCTCGCGAGCGACTCCGCACGGCTGTGCCCATAGGGCAGGAGCGTGGTGAGCGCGTCCTGCACCGCGCCGTCGTCGATGTGAGCGAGCAGCGAGGTTTGCAGGTCGCTGTAGTGCGGCACCTCCCAGATCCAGCCGGGGATGGCCCTTTCGGCGTCGGTGACGGGCGCGCGCCGCACGAAGGCGGGCGATTGCCTCTGTGGCTCATCGCCCACTTCCGGCAGCTCCTCGCCCCAGTCGGCGAACGGATTCTCCTCCTCGGTCGCCGCGAGCGGGGTCGCATCGACGTGCGGTTCGGCCTCGCTGCTCGTATCCGATGACGTCTCTCGCGCCTCACCCTCGATCCCCTCCCGCGGGGGAGGTGTCCCCTCATGGTGGCTCGACACTGCGGCGGGAGGCGCCTCGTCCGTGGAGCCGGCGTCGGAGCTGCTGTCCTCTTCGGCATCGATGTTTCGGCCGATCGTACGGCGGCCCTTGTCCCGTTCGAGCGTGCCCAGAACGAGCTCGGTGTGCGCTGCGAGGTGCTCCTTCAGGTCGCCGGCGGGCAGGTCGAGCAAGCTGGGGTTGAAGGCCAGCCACTTCTCGACGATCTCCTCGGCCAGCCGCGCGGCAGGCTGCAGGCCGATGGGCAATAGATCCAGGATCGACGGGAGGAGCTGGGTGTCGATGGCCTCGACGACGAGGCCCGCCACCTCGTCCAACCGCTCGTTCGGGACGCTCTCCACGAGGGCGTCGTACAGCCCTGACGGCGTGAGCTCGACCGTCGCGGGATCGATTCTACCCGGCGCCCCGCCGGCGCTGCCAGGGCTGGTGGGCTGGTTCTGCGCGGGGCTGCCCTGCGCCTGGGCCAGCGCGTTCCCCCCGACGGCGGGCGCCGCCGCGGGCTGGGCCAGCGCGTTCCCCCCGACAACGGGCGCCGCCGCGGGCTGGTTGAGCTCTTGGAGCTTCTGTCGCAAGAACGTCGTGTTCCACATCCGGAAGCGATCCATCGGGCGGAACGTCAGCTGGTCCCTCCCGGGGTGATCGTACAGCGCGAGGATGAGGTGCGCGGCTTCCGGGGAGACCCTTCGAATCAGAGCGCTTGCGTCCGCTGGAGAGAGGTCGAAGGCGCTACGGACCCAGTTGCGCGCATTCTCGTTGTAACGGCGCCAGTCCCGGGGATCTCGGAAGGTCTCCCTGGTGATCGGCTCGGGTGGCTGGGGCGCGATCCTCCCCGAGCCGTTCCTGAGCATTCCCGCGAGCTCGTCGCGCGGGTCCATGGGGTCCTGTGTGGTGCCGGACGGCGCGCCCGTTTCGAGGCGCGCCGGAGCGCGCTGCTGGGTGGAGGCGCCATTGGCCGGCGCGTGCGGCGGGGGATAGGTCCCGTGGGTGATCACCTCGAAGAGCTTCGGCATCTCTGCCTTCAGCACCCGGATGGGGAACGCCTGCCCCCACGACTGGACGGGCACGATGAAGGCGTCGCCGTCGGCGGTGATCTCGCCGTCGATCGCGGCGTGGTGCCGGCTCGTGGCTTCGCCTTCGCCGGGCGGCGCGACGCGCGCGGGATCGTGCGATGTCGTGGCGCCGTCGCGGTGCTTCTTCGCCGCTTCCCAGAGCGCCTTGCCATTGGAGACCGTCGCGACGGCAAACCCAGCTCGATCCGTGCGCTTCAGCGCCTCGTTGATGCGGGTGATGTCGTCCCCCGAGAAGCCGCCGCTCTTGATCTCGACGTCCGCCCCGAGCGCGTCGCTCATGAGGTCTGCGATCGAGTTCGCCGAGAGGAGCAGGTCGCCCTCCACCGCCACGACGCCGGGCTGCTTCGCGGCGTCGGTCCGCTTCTCGTGCTGCGCGACGGCGCTCTTCCCGAGCAGCTCGACCAGACCTCGGGCGAGCAGATGGTCGAGGAGGTGTCGATCCAGTCGCTGCCGATCGTTCGCATTCATCAGGCCGTCGCGCTTCGCTCTGGCGGTCTTGAGCCCGTTGACGAGCGGACGAGTCGGAGCCGGACCGAGGGCGCGCGGGATCTCTCCTGTCATCACGCGCCGGAGGATGTCCAGGTCCTCGCTGAGCGCCGCCTTGCCAGGGCCCTGCTGCGCGCCGAGCTCGTGGGCCCCGGGGGCCTGAGCGAGCCGGCCGAGCAGCCGACCGGTGAACAGCGCGACGACCAGGTGCGAGGCCGTGGCGAGATCGCCCTTCAGCACCGTGTAGAGGGCGCTCTGGAGGCCGCAGTTGCTGAAGGTGGACTGCGCGAGCGACGCGGGGTCCTCAATGAGCTCGCGCAGCCTGTCGACGATCGCGCTGTCGACGTTCTGCGACCCAAGCAGGCCTGCCAGGCTGACCGCTGCCTGTCGCCTGACACCGTCGCTCGCCGGGCCGGACCACGCGCTGCTCTGCTCGTCCAGTGAGGCGAGCAGCTCGTCGAGCGACCGGCCTTGATCCGGTGTGCTCGGTTGGACCTGGGCGCTGCTCGTGGTCTTGGGGGGGCGCGTCGGCGAATTGGCTATCCCATCTCCGCTGCTCGAAGCGGGGTTGTACCCCGCCGGCTCGTCCGCCGGCGCCAGCATGCCCGGCGGCCGGCTGCGGGGCCCGACGAGCTCGTTGAGGGCATCTTTGCCCTTGTTCGCGAGGTCTTGCTCGAAGCTGTCAGCGCGGTTCTTGAGGGTGTTGGCCCAGTCGCTTCCGAGCTTGGCGAGGTCGACGGTGCGAGCGTTCTTGGTGCTCTCGTCGCCGATCTTGTCCTGCTTGAGGCCGCCGACGCTGGAGATGGGGTTTGCGGTCTTCTCGGTGGAGCGCCAGTTGTGGACGTAGCCGACGGTGCTGGGGGCGTTGGGTCCGGTGGTCTCGATGCCGATCTGGAGGGCGCCCTGCCTGCCGGGCCTGGGCGGGCGGTAGCCGATGAACATGTGGCCATGGGCGCCGTCGGGCAGGATGACGTCGCCGTTGAAGTCCTTGAGGCCGAGGCCGCCGACGGCGAGGTTGATGCCGTAGAGCTCCGTGTCGTCGAGCTTGGCCAGGATGGCGGCGGAGTGTCCGCCCTGCTCCTTGAACTTGCCGTCGCCGAGGGCGATGTGGTGGGTGCCGAAGGCGCGCTTGAAGACGCCCCTGGCGGGGTTTCCGTTGCTGTCGGTGATGCCCAGGAGCTCGGTGAGGGCGTAAGGAGCGCTGCCTGCGGGGATCTGGACGTTGACGCGGCCGCCGTGGGAGAGGAGCTTTGCGACGGGCACGTCCTGGAGCGGGACATGGCTCTTTGCGCTGTCGTCGTAGATCTCGGCGCCTTCCTGGAGGAGGTGGAAGACGTTTTTGAGGACCTCGAGGGACTGGCGATGCCTGCCGACGACCTCTTCCTTGGAGAGCGTCCCTTGTGGCCGGAAGAGCCTCTTGTTCGGGTCAGGGACGGCGCCCTGGGCGATGGCGGTGTCCGCGTCGTCGTTGGGGTCGGTGTGCTCGAGGGTCCTGGACCAGTCATCGACGATGCCCTGGTCGATGAGCTGCTGGAGCTCGGCTTTCCTCTCGAGGTCGGTCGTGTGCCGGGCCTCCATGGACAGGGCCAGCGCAGCGGGCGGGGTGCCCTCGAAGCGCTTGCCGCCGTCGCCGCCGTTCATCTGGCGCGAGACGTAGCTTGCGAGGACGACCTTGCTGGCCTTGTGGAGCTGGTGGAAGCCGCGGAAGCGCTCTGGGTTATCGTTTGGGTCGCTCGACAGGTACTTCTCGATGTCGGCGTGCGTGAGCATGCCGGAGGCGTTGAGCCATGCCTGCCCCTGGGTGGTGGAGGAGAGCTGCTGGAAGGCGCTCCACTCGGCGTCGCTGAGCAGCGGCCCTTTGGGAAACCTCTTTCCTATCTGTTCCTTGGCGTTCGCAGGATCGCGCGGGAAGCCGCCGCTGGTCAGCGGCCCAGTGATCGCCGGGACGCCGCGCTTGGCACTCTCGCGGCTCATGAAGCCGGTGTCTGTGCGCCAGAGGGTCTTCTTGACGGCCTTGTCGACGATCCAGGTGACCTGCTCGATGGGGGTGGACGCGGCAGGATCGGGCGCGCTCTCCGACGGCGGCTCCGGCTCCTCCTCGAACGGGTCGGTCTGCGGCTGCGGGTCGGCGGCCGTATCCCCGCTGTTCGAGGCGGGGTTGTACCCTGCCAGCATGTCCTCCGGGGCATCTCTGGGCGGCCCGCGGCGCGTGCTGCCCTGCGCCGGCTGCTCGGGTGCCTGGAGCTCTTGCGGCGGCTGGCTGCGGGGCCCGACGAGCTCGTTGAGGGCATCTTTGCCCTTGTTCGCGAGGTCTTGCTCGAAGCTGTCAGCGCGGTTCTTGAGGGTGTTGGCCCAGTCGCTTCCGAGCTTGCCGAGGTCGACGGTGCGCGCGTTCTTGGTGCTCTCGTCGCCGATCTTGTCCTGCTTGAGGCCGCCAACGCTGGAGATGGGGTTTGCGGTCTTCTCGGTGGAGCGCCAGTTGTGGACGTAGCCGACGGTGCTGGGGGCGTTGGGCCCGGTGGTCTCGATGCCGATCTGAAGGGCGCCTTGCCTGCCGGGCCTGGGCGGGCGGTAGCCGATGAACATGTGGCCATGGGCGCCGTCGGGCAGGATGACGTCGCCGTTGAAGTCCTTGAGGCCGAGGCCGCCGACGGCGAGGTTGATGCCGTAGAGCTCCGTGTCGTCGAGCTTGGCCAGGATGGCGGCGGAGTGTCCGCCCTGCTCCTTGAACTTGCCGTCGCCGAGGGCGATGTGGTGGGTGCCGAAGGCGCGCTTGAAGACGCCCCTGGCGGGGTTTCCGTTGCTGTCGGTGATGCCCAGGAGCTCGGTGAGGGCGTAAGGAGCGCTGCCTGCGGGGATCTGGACGTTGACGCGGCCGCCGTGGGAGAGGAGCTTTGCGACGGGCACGTCCTGGAGCGGGACATGGCTCTTTGCGCTGTCATCGTAGATCTCGGCGCCTTCCTGGAGGAGGTGGAAGACGTTCTTGAGGACCTCGAGGGACTGGCGATGCCTGCCGACGACCTCTTCCTTGGAAAGGGTTGTTTGCGGTCGGAAGAGCCTCTTGTTCGGTTCCGGGACGGCGCCCTGCCCGATGGCAGTGTCCGCGTCGTCGTTAGGGTCGGTGTGCTCGAGGGTCCTGGACCACTCGTCGACGATGCCTTGATCGATGAGCTGCTGGAGCGCAGCTTTCCTCGTCGGGTCGGTCGTGTGCCGCGCTTCCATGGACAGGGCCAGCGCAGCGGGCGGGGTGCCCTCGAAGCGCTTGCCGCCGTCGCCGCTGTTCATCTGGCGCGAGACGTAGCTGGCGAGGACGACCTTGCTGGCCTTATGGAGCTGGTGGAAGCCGCGGAAGCGCTCGGGGTTATCGTTTGCGTCGCTCGACAGGTACTTCTCGATGTCGGCGAGCGTGAGCATGCCAGAGGCGTTGAGCCATGCCTGTCCCTGGGGGGTGGAGGAGAGCTGCTGGAAGGCGCTCCACTCGGCGTCGCTGAGCAGCGGCCCTTTGGGGAAGCGGCCTCCGAGCTGCTCCTTGGCCTGCGCGGGATCGCGCGGGAAGCCGCCGCTGGTCAGCGGCCCAGTGATCGCGGGGACGCCGCGCTTGGCACTCTCGCGGCTCATGAAGCCGGTGTCGGTGCGCCAGAGGGTCTTCCTGACGGCCTTGTCGACGATCCAGGTGACCTGCTCGATGGGGGTGGACGCGGCAGGATCGGGCGCGCTCTCCGACGGCGGCTCCTGCTCCTCCTCGATCGGGTCGGTCGGCGCCTGCGGGTCGGCGGCCGTATCCCCGCTGTTCGAGGCGGGGTTGTACGCTGCCAGCGTGTCTGCCAGCGACTCCTGGATTCCATGGCGTGAAGGTGACGGCGCGGGCGGCGGAAGGCCCGCGTCCGCATGCAGCGCGGGAGGCTGTGGCTGCGCGAGCCCTTGACCCTTCTCTCCGTACGACGAGAGCGTCTGTTCGTACGGGGGCGTTTTACCGGACACTTGAGCGGAGGCGTCGAGCGACGGCGCAGGCGGCGGGAGGGAGATCCCGTGGGTGATCGCCGCGAAAACCTTTGGCACGTCCTCCTTCTTCACCCGTACGGGGAACGTGCGCCCCCAGGACTGGATCGGCACGATGAAGGAGTCGCCCTGATCGGTGATCGGGCCGTCGATCGGGGCATGGTGTGGCGCGATCGTGGCCACCTCGCCGAGCGGCGCGACGTTCCCCGGAGCGTCAGGGGTCGTGGAGCTGGCCTCATGGTTCTTCGCTGCGTTCCAGAGCGCCTCGCCGTCGATCACGGTGGCGATCGCAAACCCTCCCTGATCCGTCCTCCGAAGGGTCTCCTTGACGCGATCGACGTCGTAACCCGAGGGAGAGCTGGCGGTCATGACGGCGGTGTTCGCCCCGAGCGCCGAGCTGAAGATGCTCGCGACCGAGTTCGCCGACGCCAGCAGGTCGCCCTGCGCCGTGGAGACGCCGGGCTGATTTGCGGCGTCGGATCGCTCCTCGAGCTTCGCGAGCGCGTCCTGTCCGAACATCTCACCGAGGCCGCGGGCGAGCAGGTGGTCGAGGAGGAGGCGATCCAGCGCCTCTCGGTCCTTGACCTTCGTCAGGCTGTCGCTCTTGGCCTTGGCGGTTTTGAGGCCGTTGACGAGGGGCCTCGTGGGCGTCGGGCCGAGGGCCTGGGGGACAACCCCGGTCATCACGCCCCGGAGGAGGTCCAGGTCGTCGCTGAGCCTCCCTTTGCCCGAGCCCTGCTGCGCGAAGGCCTTTGCCCCTGGGGCGATCGCGAAGCGGCCGAGCGGCTTGCCCGTGAAGATCGCCGCGACCAGGTGGGCGGTGGTGGCGAGGTCGTTCTTCAGCGTCGGGTAGAGGATGCTGGTGAGCGCGCAATTGGTGAAGGCAGACTGCGAGAGCGATGCCGGGTTCTCGATGAGCTCGCGCAGCCTGTCGATGATCGAGGGGCTCACGTTCTGCTGCTGGAGCAGCCCGGTCAGGAGCTGGTTGGCCTTCTGCTTGTTCTTGTCGGTGGCCGGGTGCGACCATGTGCGGCTCTGCTCCTCGAGCTCGTCGAGCAGCTCGTCGAGCGTTTTCCCTTGGCTGTGGGCGCTCGGATCGACCTGGGCAGTGCCTTTGGCGGTTGTCGGAGCGGGGGAGGGGCTCGCGCCCGGCGCGGCGGCTCCGGCGAGCATATCGCCCGAGCGGCCCACGCCGCCGTCCTGGAGCTCTTGAGGCGGCTGGGTGCGGGGGCCGAGGAGCTCGTGGAGCGCGTCTTTGCCCTTCTCCGCCAGGTCTCGCTCGAACCTGTCGGCGCGGTCCTTGAGGGTCTTGGCCCAGTTGCCGCCGAGCTTGCCGAGGTCGACGGTGCGTGCGTTCTTGGTGCTCTCGTCGCCGATCTTGTCCTGCTTGAGGCCGCCGACGCTGGAGATGGGGTTGGCGGTCTTCTCGGTGGAGCGCCAGTTGTGGGGGTAGGCGACGGTGCTGGGCGCCCCAGGGCCGGTTGTCTCCATGCCGATCTGGAGCGCGCCGGGCCTGCCCGGCTTGGGCGGGCGGTAGCCGATGAACATGTGGCCGTGGGCGCCGTCGGGCAGGATGACGTCGCCGTTGAAGTCCTTGAGGCCGAGGCCGCCGACGGCGAGGTTGATGCCGTAAAGCTCGGTGTCGTCGAACTTGGTTCGGAGGGCGGCGAGCTGGCCGCCCTGCTCCTTGAACTTGCCATCTCCGAGGGAGACGTGGTGGGTCCCGACGAAGCGCTTGAACACGCCGGCCGCGGGGTTGCCGTTCTTGTCGGTGATGCCGAGGTGCTCTGTGAGCGCGTACGGAGCGCTGCCGGCGGGGATCTGGACGTTGACGCGGCCGCCGTGGGACAGGAGCTTGGCGACGGGCACGTCCTGGAGCGGGACATGGCTCTTGGCGGTGCCGTCGTAGATCTCGGCACCTTCCTGGAGCAGGTGGAAGATGTTCTTGAGCACCTCGAGCGACTGCCCGTGGCGCTTGACGACCTCGTCCTTCGAGAGCTTCTTGCCCTTCGTGAAGGTCAGGGTATTGAGGAGCGTCTTCGGAGCCAGCACGGCGCCCTGGTTGATGGCGGTGGTCGCATCGTCGTTGGGCTCTGTGTGCTCGAGGGTCTTCGACCACTCGTCGATGATGCCCTGGTCGATGAGCCTGTTGAGCTCGTCTCGCCTGGCCGCGTCGGTCGTGTGCCTGGCCTCCATGGACAGGGCCAACGCCGCCGGCGGGGTGCCCTCGAAGCGCTTGCCGGGCTCGCCGCTGTTCATCTGGCGCGAGACGTAGCTTGCGAGCACGACCTTGCTCGCCTTGTGGAGCTTGTGGAAGCCGCGGAACCGCTCGGGGTTGTCGCTCGGGTCGCTCGACAGGTACTTCTCGACCTGCTCGTGGGTGAGCATGCCCGAGGCGTTGAGCCAGCTCTGTCCCTGGGGGGTGGAGGAGAGCTGCGTGAAGGCGCTCCACTCGGCGTCGCTGAGCAGCGGTCCTCTGGGGAAGCGCCCTCCGAGCTGCTCCTTGGCCGTCGTGGGATCGGGGGGGAAGCCGCTGGCGCTCAGCTGGCCTTGGATCGCGGAGAGACCGTGCTTGGCCTGGTCACGGCTCATGAAGCCCGTGTCGGTCCGCCAGATGGTGTTCTTGACGGCCTTGTCGACGATCCAGGTCACCTGCTCGACGGGCGTGGATGTCTCCGGATCCGGCGCTCGTTCCGACGGCGGCTCCTGCTCTTCCTCGATCTCGTCGAGCTGCGCTTGCGGGTCGGCTGCGTCATCCCCGCTGTCCAGAGCGGGGTTGTACCCTGCCAGCAGGTCCGCCGGGGTATCCGCGGGGGACTCACCACGAGGCGCGCGGGCGTGCTGTCCGCCTTCAGGCGTCAGCGGTGTTAAAGACGGAACCTCGCGGCCGGACTGAGGCCGTTGGGATGGTCCGAAGCGATCTCCGTTGTCGTCTTCCGAGTCGTCGTCCTCGGAGTCGTCGTCGCGTTGGCCCTCGGAGTCGTCGTCGCGTTCACCCTCGGAGTCGTCGTCGCGTTCGTCCTCGGCGTCGTCTTCCGAGTCGTCGTCCTCGGAGTCGTCGTCGCGTTGGCCCTCGGAGTCGTCGTCGCGTTGGCCCTCGGAGTCGTCGTCGCGCTGGCCCTTGGCGTCGTCGTCGCGTTCGTCCTCGGCGTCGTCTTCCGAGTCGTCGTCCTCGGAGTCGTCGTCGCGTTGGCCCTCGGAGTCGTCGTCGCGTTGGCCCTCGGAGTCGTCGTCGCGTTGGCCCTTGGCGTCGTCGTCGCGTTGGCCCTTGGCGTCGTCGTCGCGTTGGCCCTTGGCGTCGTCGTCGCGTTCGTCCTCGGCGTCGTCTTCCGAGTCGTCGTCGCGTTGGCCCTCGGCGTCGTCGTCGCGTTGGCCCTCGGAGTCGTCGTCGCGTTGGCCCTCGGCGTCGTCGTCGCGTTGGCCCTCGGCGTCGTCTTCCGAGTCGTCGTCCTCGGAGTCGTCTTCCGAGTCGTCGTCCTCGGAGTCGTCGTCCTCGGAGTCGTCGTCGCGTTGGCCCTCGGAGTCGTCGTCGCGTTGGCCCTCGGAGTCGTCGTCGCGTTGGCCCTCGGCGTCGTCGTCGCGTTGGCCCTCGGCGTCGTCGTCGCGTTCACCCTCGGCGTCGTCGTCGCGTTCGTCCTCGGCGTCGTCCTCGGAGTCGTCGTCCTCGGAGTCGTCGTCGCGTTGGCCCTCGGAGTCGTCGTCGCGTTGGCCCTCGGAGTCGTCGTCGCGTTGGCCCTCGGAGTCGTCGTCGCGTTGGCCCTCGGAGTCGTCGTCGCGTTCACCCTCGGCGTCGTCGTCGCGTTCGTCCTCGGCGTCGTCTTCCGAGTCGTCGTCCTCGGAGTCGTCGTCCTCGGAGTCGTCGTCGCGTTGGCCCTCGGCGTCGTCGTCGCGTTGGCCCTCGGCGTCGTCGTCGCGTTCACCCTCGGCGTCGTCTTCCGAGTCGTCGTCCTCGGAGTCGTCGTCGCGTTCGCCCTCGGAGTCGTCGTGCTCCGAGTCCGTATCGCTGTGGTCCTCGTCGCCGTCGTCACTGCTCTGGTCCTCGTCGCCCGCGTCCGGTGCATTGTCTCGGAAGAACTCCGCGCCGACCTCCTCGACGCTGCCGTCACCGCGCGACGGCAGCGTTCCCGGGCTCAGGGTCGCGGAGGCTGCCGCGGAACCCTGTGCGCTGGCCGCGGGCGACCCGACCGGCGCCTTCGTCCCGGTGGTGATGGGCGTGGCCTGGCTGCCGGGGCCCCGCACGGGCGGCTGCGATGTCGTCTCCGGCAGGCGCGAGCCGGGGCTCTCCGGCGCCTTTCCTGGAGCGCTTTGCGTCGTTCCAGCTTCCAAGCCAGGACTCGAGGCCTCTGGCGTCTTGGCCGTCATCTGCTCCGGCGCGTCACCGGGCATCTCGCGGGGCTCGTTGCCCTTGGGGGCTTGCTCGACCCCTCGCGGCCGCTGATCCGAGCCGCCCTGCCCGGGATCCTGGGCGCCTCGCTCCGGGTCGGACGCGGCGTCACCCGGCGGATCGCGGCGATCGCCGCCCCGCGAACCTCGCTCGGAGCGATCCGACCCATCGGACGACTCGTCGGACGAGTCGTCGGACGGCTCGACGGACGACTCGTCGGACGGCTCGACGGAGGCGCGCGGCGCGGTACCCAGGGTGTCCTCCTCCGGAATATCACGCGGGCCGACGAGGTTCTTGATCGCCTCTGTCGGGTTCTCCGTCACGTCGTGCGCGAACTGGTCCGCTCGTTCCTCGAGGGTCCCTTTCCAGTCGTCCCCGAGCTTGCGCAGGTCGACGGTGCGGGCGTTCTTGCCCTTCTCATCGCCGATCTTGTCTTGCTTGAGACCGCCGACGCTGGAGATGGGGTTTGCGGTCTTCTCGGTGGAGCGCCAGTTGTGGATGTAGCCGACGGTGCTGGGCGCGCCTGGGCCGGTGGTCTCGATGCCGATCTGGAGCGCGCCCCGCCTCCCCGGCTTGGGCGGGCGGTAGCCGATGAACACGTGCCCGTGGGCGCCGTCGGGCAGGATGATGTCGCCGTTGAAGTCCTTGAGGCCGAGCCCGCCGATAGCGAGGTTGATGCCGTAGAGCTCTGTGTCGTCCAGCTTGGACCTGATCGCGGCGTACTGCCCACCCTGCTCCTTGAACTTGTTTTTGCCGAGCGAGACGTGGTGCGTCCCGAAGTCGCGCTTGAAGACGCCGGCCTTGGGGTTGCCGTTCTCGTCGGTGATGCCGAGGAACTCCGTCAGCGCGTAGGGCGGGCTGCCCTCGGGGATCTGGATGTTGACGCGGCCGCCGTGCGACAGGAGCTTGGCGACCGGCACGCCCTGGAGCGGGACATGGCTCTTCGAGCCGGCGTCGTAGATCTCGGCGCCGGCCTGGAGCAGGTGGAAGGTGTTCTTGAGCACCTCGATCGACTGCCGGTACCGGGCGAGGGCCTCGTCCGTCGAGAGCGTCTTGATCTCTGCGAACGTCAAGCTCTCCTTGAGCGTCCTCGGAGCCAGCACGGCGCCCTGGTCCATGGCGGAGATCACGTCGTCGTTGGGCTCGGTATGCTCGAGCGTCTTGGCCCATTCGTTGGCGATGCCCTGATCGATCTGCTTCTTGAGCTCGTCCCGCCTCGCCGGGTCGGTCGTGTGCCTCGCCTCCATGGACAGGGCCACCGCCGCCGGAGGCGTGCCCTCGAAGCGCTTGCCGTCCTCGCCGCCGTTCATCTGGCGCGAGACGTAGCTCGCGAGGACGACCTTGCTCGGCTTGTGCAGCAGGTGGAAGCCGCGGAACTTCTCGGCGTTGTCGTTCGAAAGGTACTGCTCGATCTGGCCGAGCGGGAGCATGCCGGAGGCGGTGAGCCAGCGCTGTCCCTGAGGGGTCGAGGAGAGCTGCTCGAAGGCGTTCCACTCGGCTTCGTTGAACAGCGGTCCCTTGGGGAAGCGCTTCCCGATCTGCTTCTTCGCCTGCACGGGATTGGTGGGGAAGCCGCCGCTGGTCAGCTGGTCGGCGATGCTCGGGATGGCTCGCTTCGCCTTCTTGCGAGTGCCTCTACCCGTCGACGTCCTCCAGTCGGACTTCTTGACGGCCTTGTCCGCGATCCATGTCACCTTGCCGTCTTTCGCTGGGTCAGTCGTGGTGGACGAGCCTCCCGGCGGCGGTCCCGAGCGTCCAGGCCCCGGCTGCCGGGAGCCCTGCCCCGCGGGCGGTGACTTCGAGGTAGAGGAACTGGCGGGCGTCGGCTCCGCCGTGGGAGCGGTTTTTCCGGCGGGGGTGCTCTTCGCGCCGGTTTCGCCCGTCTTGGGGGAGGTCTGGGCTGACGTTCTGTCCTTTGCGACGGTCTCGTTCGCGGGCGTCTTTCCGGGCACCTCGCCCCCCTTGGGAGCCGTGCTTTCCGGCGTCGTCGCCGTGGTGTTCCCTTGGGGACCCTTGCCGAGGTCCTGAGATGGCTGGGTGGAGCCCTTGGGGAGGCCGCCATCGGAAGGAGCGGATTGAGGCCTGACGGTGGGCTCGGTGGTCTGAGGCTGGGTGGAGCCCTTGGGGAGGCCGCCATCGGAAGCAGCGGAGCGAGGCCTGACGGTGGGCTCGGTGATCTGAGGCTGGGTGGAGCCCCTGGGGAGGCCGCCATCGGAAGGAGCGGATTGAGGCCTGACGGTGGGCTCGGTGGTCTGAGGCTGGGTGGAGCCCCTGGGGAGGCCGCCATCGGAAGGAGCGGATTGAGGCCTGACGGTGGGCTCGGTGGTCTGAGGCTGGGTGGAGCCCCTGGGGAGGCCGCCATCGGAAGGAGCGGATTGAGGCCTGACGGTGGGCTCGGTGGTCTGAGGCTGGGTGGAGCCCCTGGGGAGGCCGCCATCGGAAGGAGCGGATTGAGGCCTGACGGTGGGCTCGGTGATCTGAGGCTGGGTGGAGCCCCTGGGGAGGCCGCCATCGGAAGAGGCGGATTGAGGCCTGACGGTGGGCTCGGTGGTCTGAGGCTGCGTGGAGCCCCTGGGGAGGCCGCCATCGGAAGCAGCGGATCGAGGCCTGACGGTGGGCTCGGTGGTCTGAGGCTGCGTGGAGCCCCTGGGGAGGTCGCCATCGGAAGCAGCGGATCGAGGCCTGACCGGATCCTGCAGGTTCCCGGCGCTGGAGACCGGCGGTCTCGGCGTCGCGGTGGGTGAGCTTGGTGCGCTGGTGGGTGCTCGACCGACATTGGTGCTACTGTTGCCGGTCGTCGTGCTCCCGGAGTGGCTCCCTGACGGATTGTGCGGCGCGGCCGTCGTCGTGGTCGTCGGACCGGGCGAGCTCGTGCGGCTGGTGCTCTTCCGTGTGACGGGATCCCAGCCGGAGAAGGGGTCTGGCTTCGGGGTCGGGCTGGGGGCTGCGGCCTGGTTCGCGTTACTGGACGCGGCCGCGCTGCTGGGCAGGCTGCCGGCGTCGGTCGCGGGATGCGCGAAATTGCCCGAGCTCTTTATCTGGACGCGCAGCGCCGATCGGACACCTGTGGATTTCGACGGCGAAGGGCTGCGCGAGGAGCTGCGCGAGGAGGGCATGCGCCATGAATGACGCGAAACTCATGCGCTGCCAAGCGCCTCGCTCCTCGCCTGGAGGCGGGATATGCCGTGCCATGTCACCCTGCTCGGCCAGCAGCGATCTCTCCGGATCTGCCTTGTGGACCGGGAGATGCCCGCGCCTTCGCGTCATTGTGGCGCTCCCCCGGGAGCGAATCCGCGCATGCATCCAGGGCGACGCGGCGACAAGCCTCGCGATTGCGGTCGGTCCGCCGAGCAGGTAACCTGGCGCTCTAATTGCAAGCACGGGCGTGTCAGCCTTGCTGGAATGTTCCGTTGTGAGTGAGCGTTTGCTGTCTCTCCGCGCACGCATCTGGCGCACGGCCGTGCGTCGGCGCGTCCGACGAGGTCGATGTGCTGCCGAGGCGATTCCAAGGTTGAGCCCGCTGTGCGGCTGCCGCCGGTGCGAGTTGTCTCGCGCGGCGCGCTTGTGTACGAGGTTCTATCTACGGCAGCGCTGGCCCATGGAGCCGTCGCGCAGGGCCAGGAGGACGAGTAGCCATGAGCGTCACGACGATCGACGTTGCCGAGGTCGCGCCTTCGACGGCGCTCCTGCCCGCGTTCGACGAAGAAGCTTCGGTGCAGAGCCTGCTCGTCTCGCCCATCGAGGCCGCCTACCGCCATCGCCTGCCGCTCGTCGGGCGCACGGACGTGCACCCGCTCGTCCAGGCAGCGTATATGGCCTTCACCCAGCGCTATCCGCTCGTGCTCTCGCCCGACGTGATATGGCTCTGCCTGGCGCGGGGGCTCACGCTCCACATCGCGGCGAACGAGGCGCAGCGGCGCAAGTTCATCCGGGAGGACCGCGATTTCGAGCTGACGCTCGACCGGCCTGATTTCACGCTCGGCCAGGTGAACCCGTGGCCCATCACGTTCTCGGAGCTATCCGCCCAGACCGCCGCGCAGGTCGGCGGGCTGAGGGAGCTCTTGACAGCCGACTTCTCGACGACAGGGCCGGTCGAGCGGGTGGCCTCGGAGCTCACGGTGACAACCCCGCTCGCGCCGCACTTCGAGTGGGAGCCGCCTTTCCCGGCGGACATGGTGTTTCCGAGACCCGGAATCCCGCGTATCTACCTGATGGGTACGGCGGATGACTGGCGCTCGGTGCGGCAGCGCGCGGAGGCGTTCGGATCGCTCGGCGCGGAGCGCTGGGCCCGCGCGCTCCTGCCCGTGCTGGACCAGATCGTCGCCTCGGCGGAGGGGCGAAAGCCTCCGGATCCGGCGTTCTGGCGCGCCTTCTTCCGGTACGAGAACGCCGCGGACGAGCTCACCGGCTGGATTCACGTGCTCTTCCCCTACCTTCGCGCGTGGCCCGCAGATCACTTCATCCCGAATACGCACCTCGACGACTGGCTCGAGCGGTGGACGGCGGCAGAGGCTCGGCGCAACCCGCTCGTCGCGCTGGCGGATCCGCAGGGGCCGGGGTTCGCTCGGCTCCCGCCGGCGCTGACGAGCGCGCCGCTGCGGCTCGTCGACGCGCACCGCCAGGAGCACTCCCTGGAGCTCATCAGCGGGCTCATCGGCGTCACACAGGACCCGCACTCGCTCGCGCTCATCCCGGAGTTCGTCTGGGCCGTTTTGCACGAGGAGCCCGGGGCCGCGCCCGAGGCGCCCATCGAAGCGGGCTGAGCGCCGGACGACCGCCGCTCCCCCTGGTCTATCCGAACCGCACCTCGAGCCCCGCGCCCCCGCCCTCGACCACGATCTCCCTGTCCCTGCACCCCGGATCTTCCGCCATGCGCGCCGCGATCGGCGTGATCACCCGCTCCTCGATCACCCGCTTCAGCGGCCGCGCCCCGCGCCTCGGATCGAACCCCGCCTCGGCCAGGAAGGATCGCGCCTCGGGCAGCACACGGAGCCTCAGGTTGCGCCGCACGAGCCCGGTGCGCGCCTCGGCCTTGGCGAGCTCCAGATCGACGATCTTGAGCACGCTGTCCCGCCCGAGGCCCCGGAACTGCACGACGTGGTCGATGCGGTTCACGAACTCCGGCCGGAAATGCTCGCGCACGCCCGCCGGCGCCGCGCGCCGCGCGCCCGGGGGCAGGGCGCGCTCGTCGTCGCCGCCGAAGCCGACTGGCGCCCGGTCGGCGACGCCGAGGTTCGAGGTCATCACGATGAGCACCATCCGGAAATCCACGTGGCGCCCGTCCTCGTCCGTCAGCCGGCCCTCGCCGAGGATCGCGAGCAAGAGGTCGAACACCTCGCGGTGCGCCTTCTCGATCTCGTCGAGGAGCACGAGCGACAGCGGCTCTTGCCGCACCCGCTGCGCGAGCGTCGTCGCGTCCGGCCCCGCCGCGAGCAGGCGCGCCGACGAGCCCGGGAGCCTGTACTCGCTCATATCGAGCCGGATCATCCGCCCCTCGTCGCCGAACATGGCCCGCGTGAGCTCCTTCGCGAGCTCCGTCTTGCCCACGCCGGTCGGGCCCACGAACAGCAGCGTGCCGCACGGGCGCTCGGGGTCGTTCATCCCGGCCTTGAAGCGCGCCAGCACCCGCGCCGCCGTGTCGCACGCCTCGTCCTGCCCGATCACGCGCCGCTTCAGCCCGCGCGCGATGGTCTCGGCGCTCGCGGGGATCTCGTCGGCGATGAGCTCGATCGGCAGCCCCGAGTGGCGCGCGTAGGCCTCGGACACGTCCCGCGGGTAGAGCACGCGCGCCGGCGCCGCTCCGGCCGCCTCCGCCTCCGCGCCGGCCCGGGCGCCGGCCTCCTGCGCGAGCCAGTCGAAGAAGCGGAGCGCCTTGCCGGGGAAGAGCACGTCGCGCCGGAACATCGCGAGGTGCTGCACCAGCCGCTTCTTGCCCGCCGGGTGCAGCCGGACGCGCGCGTCCTTCCGCGCCTCGTACTCCGCGAGCAGCGCCGGCACCGCGGCCGGATCCGGCTCGCGCAGCCGGACGATCTGGAAGCACGCCACGAGCGAGGCCGCGCGGCGCTGGCACGCCTCGAGCTCCGGCTCGGTGCACTCCGCGATGAGGCTCACCTCGCCGGTCCGGAGCGCCGGCAGGAACACGTCGCCGATCGACGCGCCGTCCGGCTGCGGCCGGAGCAGCGGCAAGAGCGCGCCGACGTGGAGCAGATCCCCCTCGTGCGACAGCTCGCCCACGAGCTTCAGGCACCTCGCCTGCCACATGCCGAGGTACATCATCCCGGCGAGGAGCCGATCGGCCGACGTGCTGAACAGGCCCGGCGAGCTCGCGCGCGCCTTGTCCCTTCGCCACGCCGCGAACCGCCGCGCCAGCCGGTGGACCCAGGTCGTCTTGCCGACGCCCGGGCCGCCCACCAGCAGGATCGACGGCGGCGGCGCGGCGTGCGCCACGTCGAACAGCGGCAGCGCCTGCTCCAGCTCCTCGGACTCGCCCACCGCGAGCGGCAGCCGCTGGCGCGCGGCCTTCTCGACGAGATCCTCGGAGACGGCGTGCAGCGTGGGGCGCTCGTCCTCCGGGCGCCGAGCGCTCCGCCCGGCGCGCTCCATCCGGCGCGGCGACCACGGGCGCACGTACTCGTCTCCCTCCCGGCGAAAATCGAAGAGCGACCGCGGAGACTCGCCGAGCAGCGCGCTCGTGACGAGCTGGCGGAGCACGTCGGGCGCAATCGAGAGATCCTCGAGGACCACGGACCAGCCGAAGCGGGGGAGCATCACGCGGACTCCGCCCTCGGCGAGCTTGCTCGCGAGGTACGTGAGCCGCAGCGGGATCTGGCGCCGGCCGACGACGGCGGTCCGCTTGACCGTGGTCTGCGGGTGGACGTCGACGTCCAGCGAGCGGACCTCGAACGACTCGTCCCACAGGTAGCGATCGAGATCGTCCTCGTCCGTGGCCAGCCGCGCGTGGAGCTCGACCTCGATCGCGCGCAGCACGTCGTCCTCGGAGGCGCCATAGGCGGACGGCGCCGGCCGATCGAAGAGGAATGCCCACGTGCGCAGGAGGATGCCGGTGAAGCGGCCGTCGTGGTGGGCGATGAAATAGACGCGGAGCGATTTCTTGGTCATACGGTGGCGGTGGAAACGCGCAGCCTGAGCGCGCGAGCCTACCACACCCGGGCAACACCCCGGGCCGGGAGCGCCGCTGCGTTGGTCGGCCGCGCCGTTGTTTCGTTGCAACGTCGTTTCATTGCTCCGCTCTTCCATTTCGCCATTGCGACGATTCCGCCGCAGTCGGTCGCTCGGCGCCAGGAGGAGGCCTGTCCAGGCGCGAAGTGGAGCGGCGTCGGAATACGCTGACGGTCGGCTCAACGTCAGATCAACTCCATGCGTCGTGGTGACGGCATGCGTCAAACCGGATGCGCGCTGCGACGCAGGAACACCTGTGCTGCATAATTCTGGCGGCGTGGAGATGTGTCATCTCATCCACCCTGGCCTCCTCGGGAGGTGTAGAGTGGTGTTCATGCCGCAAACACCTTATTTCATGACGCCTCGCCGCCGCGCGGCTCGAGCCGCTTTTTCCTTCTTCCTCTCGCTTGCCCCGCTCGCGGGGGCCGTGCCCGCGAGCGCTGCTGTGACGCAGCTTGATGGCACGCGCCTGCCCACGGCGGTCAGCGCCAACGAGATTAACCTCGTGACGGGCCGGGGTTTCCCCAGGGACGCCGTCACGCTCGATGGGCTCTTCGGGTACCGGGGGGAGGACATCGATCCCGTGGCCGACGCGAGCACGGAGCCAGGTGTCTTCTCGCCGCTCTGCGGGTTCTCGGGAGAGCTCGTGCTGCGCGGGGGCGGGTGCAAGGTCGCGTTCGGCTGGTACAACGCGAACGCGAGCGGCACGCGCCCGCCGGACAACCAGATCTACGAGCTGATCCCCGCGGACACCTCGACGGCGTTCCGGTGCGAGGACAACGATTTCTGCCCGCTGGCCACGATGGAGACCACCCAGGCGGGGCAGCACGACTGGACACCGCGGCAGTTCTCGGCGGCGGACATCCGGAACGACGCGCGGTACCAGGGCGGCCTGGTCGGCTTCGCGCTGATCGGCAAGGCGGGCACCTACTGCACCCAGACGAAGTTCTCGCAGCGCGAGCTGAACACCGTCTGCACGAGCTGCACGCCGAACGCGCCGTGGGTGACGACGCTGATCTACACGTCGACCGCCGAGCCCGACGCGTTCTATGTCGCCTTCGAGGACCTGCCCGTGACCGCGACGAGCTGGAAGGGGAGCCAGGGCGGGTACGAGAACGACGGAGATTTCAACGATTTCGTCTACTACATCACGGGCGTGACCTGCAAAGGCGGCGGCGAGATCTGCGACACCGGCCTGCAGGGCGCGTGCGCCGTGGGCAGGACGGGCTGCGCGACCGAGGGCGAGGTCGAGTGCCTGCCCGTGCTCGAGCCCGGGGAGCAGAAAGAGACCTGCGACAACATCGACAACGACTGCGACGGCGAGGTCGACAACGGCGAGGGGCTCTGCGACGAGGGCTTCGTGTGCAACCGCGGGTCGTGCGTGCCGTACTGCGGGCGCGGCGAGGTCGTCTGTGACGCCGGCCTCGTCTGCGACAACGGCTTCTGCGTGGAGCAGGCGTGCGTCGGCAAGGAGTGCACCGGCGGCCAGATCTGCGTCGGCGGCAACTGCGTGGGCGGGTGCGACGGCGTCGTCTGCCCCGCGAACCAGGAGTGCCAGCTCGGGCGGTGCGTGGATCTCTGCGCCCACATCGAGTGCGAGGACGGCGCGGTCTGCGAGCGCGGCATCTGCCAGTCCAACTGCGGTTGCCGCACCTGCCCCACCGGCAAGACGTGCGCGGCGGACGGCCGTTGCGTCGACACCGGCTGCGAGGGCAAGACGTGCGCTGACGGGCAGGTCTGCGTCGCCGGGAGCTGCGCTGACGCGTGCGCGGGCGCCATCTGCCCCGGCAACGCGCCGTGCGTCAACGGGGTCTGCGGCGAGCCGGTGGTCCACGGCGGCGCCGCCTCCGCCGCGAGCGGAGGGCCGGTCGGACCCGACGTGGGGCTCGACGATCCGGTGGATCTGACCACCGGCTCCGGCTCTGGCTCCGGCTCTGGCGCCGGCTCCGGCGGCGCGAGCGGCGGCACGGGCGGCAACAAGCCCGACGCGTCCTGCGCGTGCCGCGCGGGCGCGACCTCGGAGGCCTCGCCGGCCAGGGTCGGCCTGCTCGGGCTCGGTCTCCTGCTGCTCGCCGGCCGCAGGCGCCGCGCGCGCCGCGCCGCGAGCCGCCCGTAGGCTTCCCCTTGGCGCGCGCCGCGAGCCGTCAGTGAACCTCGCAACCTCGCAACCTCGCAACCTCGCAACCTCGCGCGCCGCGCCGCGCGCCTTCCGTGAGCCGCGCTCTGGCCCGCCGCGCGCCCGCGTCACCACGCGGAGCGCGCGGCCATCGCCGCGACGAGGCCCCCCATGACCGCCGCCAGGACCCACGCGAGGCGCGCGCCGTACGGTGACGCGGCCGCGGCGCCGGCGGGCAGCGGGAACACCACCGACCGCACCCGCCGGGACTCCGCGTCGACCAGGAGTACGCCGTCGACATCGAACGCGACGCGGTACTCGAGCAGCTGCCGCCGCGTCGCGGGCGTGTCGATGCGCGGCGCGAGCCGGCCCGTCTTCACCTCGGCGACATACCGCCTGGGACCGTGCGCCACGAGGTAGTCGGCGCGGAGTCCGACGCTGACCGGCTCGCCGTCGATGTGGACTCCGTACGAGACCGCCACCTGCCGGCCGACGATGGTGTAGCCGAGCTCGCGGAGGAGCGCCTCGGCGCGGGCCTCTCCCGCGGCGCCCTGCTCCCGGCACCGCGAGAGCCGGCGCCGCTGCGATGCGCGCCTCCACGCGAGCCGGAGCGTCTGGACCAGCCCGAAGGAGAGCGCCGCGCCGGCCACGGCCAGGAGGAGCTCCGGCGGCATGTCGCGGAAATCCACGCAGCGCGGGTTTGCTCAGGAATCGGGATACCGGGCCAAGTTTTCTGCGCCGGGTCGCCTGCGGCTTGGCTGGCGCGCATGTCGACGCGCTCCTATGACAGGGCTGCAAGAGGCATACCGCCTGCTCGTGCTCTGGTGTGGTGGCGTCGTGTTTCAAGAGCGTGCCCGGCTGATCTGACCAGGGATGCACACCCATCGTCCGCGAGAGTACCCTCATCCCGGATCCGAGGGTCGTCTGCCTGTGATCGAACACGACGAGAGGCACCGTTCTCAGGTCCGCGCGCTGACCGAGGCCAGCCGCGCGCTCGCGTCGGCGCGCTCGGCGCGCGCGATTGAAGAGATCGTCCTCTCGGCGGCGACGCGTCTGAGCGGCTCCGGCAGGGCCGTCCTGATCCTGAACGACGAGGACGGGCGCCCGGTCGTGCGAGCGGCGCTGGGGCTCGATCCGGCGCTGCTCGCCGAGCTCTGCGGCCGCCCGCTCCCGAGCGTCGACGACGGGATAGCGCGAGCGCTGGACGGGGCGGCCCACGTCGCCGCCGCGCCGCTGATCGTCGACGGCCGTGTCGCTGGCGTGCTCGCGGTCGAGCGGGACGCCCCGGCCTCCGGCGGCGATGCCTGGCTGATCGAGGCGCTCGCCGATCAGGCCGCGGTCGCGCTCGCAGGCCCCGCCGATGCCGCCGCGCACGCAGACGCCCGGGAGCAGCGCGCGCGCGTGGAGGCGGACGTGCAGGACGAGCGCTATCGCCTCCTCGGTCGAGCGATCAAGGACCCGATCTGGGACTGGGATATCCGGACGGACCGGGTCGAGCGCAACGCGACATTCCATGAGGTCTTCCGCTACAAGCCCGAGCAGACGGCCCCGACCGGCGCGTGGTGGGTGGGCCGCGTGCTGCCCGAGGATCGCGACCGCATTGCGCGCGCGCTCGAGGAGCTCATCCACGGGGACGCCGACACCTGGTCGGCGCAGTACCGCGTCTACCGCGGCGACGGCTCTGTCGCCCGCGTGTTCGATCGTGGCGCGGTGCTCCGGGACGCGGGAGGCAAGGCGATTCGCATGGTCGGCGCCTCGGTCGACCTGACCGAGCGGTTCCGGATCGAGAGCGCGCTCCAGGACCGGGAGGATCGGCTCCGGCTGGCCACGTGGGCGGCGGACGTGGGCACGTGGCGAGTCGACCTGGTGACTCAGTACGATACGAGGGACGCGAGCCTGAACCGCATCCTGGGCCTGGACGAGCGCGAGACGACGCAGCCCATGGGCGACTGGCTGAGCCGCGTCCACCCGGAGGATCTCGACGCGGTGATCGCCATGCACGAGCGGAGCGTCCGCGAGCGCTGCATCTACGACATCATCCATCGCGTCGTCCGCGTCGACGGGTCGATCCGGTGGGTCCACGATCGCGGGCGCATCGTCGCCGATCGGGACGGCTCCCCGCTGTTCCTGACGGGCGCCGTCGTCGACATCACCGAGCTGAAGCAGCTCGAGCGCGAGCGCACGGAGCTGCTTCGCCGCGAGCAGCAGGCGCTCGCCCAGTCGGAGAAGGACCGCATCCGGGCCGAGGACGCGAACCGCATGAAGGACGAGTTCCTCGCGACGGTCTCCCACGAGCTGCGGACGCCGCTCACGGCGATCCTCGGCTGGGCGCGGCTGATCAAGGACAAGGACCTCGGCCCGGAGCGCGTCAAGCAGGGCATGGCGTCGATCGAGCGCAACGCCCACGCGCAGGCGCAGATCGTCGACGATATCCTGACGGTCTCCCGGATCATCACGGGCAAGCTGCGGCTCCGCACGATCGCCGTGGATCTGGCCTCGGTCATCGACGCCGCCGTGGACACCATCACGCCGACGGCGAAGGCGAAGGAGATCGAGATCCGCATCGAGCCGGGCGAGGGGCTCAGCCACGTGTGCGGCGACCCGGATCGCCTCCAGCAGGTCATGTGGAATCTGCTCTCCAACGCGGTGAAATTCACCCCGAAGCGAGGGCTGGTCACCGTCCGGGTGGGGCGGAGCGACGCGCAGGTCGCGATCTCGGTCACGGACAACGGCAAGGGCATCGCCACGTCGTTCCTGCCGTACGTGTTCGACCGCTTCCGTCAGGGCGACTCCTCGCCGACGAGGGCTCACGGCGGGCTCGGCCTGGGGCTCGCGATCGTCCGCCACCTCGTCGAGCTGCACGGCGGCACGGTGGAGGCGGAGAGCCCGGGCGAGGGGAGAGGAGCGACGTTCACGGTGACGCTCCCCCTGCCCGCGGCGCCCTCCGCCGCGCACGAGGGGCCGCCGTCTGCGCCGGGGCGCGCCCTGCCGAGGAGCGGGGAGCCGTCGCCGCTCTTCGGCGTTCACGTCCTCGTCGTCGAGGATGAGCCGGACGCCCGGGAGATGCTCGCGTTCTTGCTGGAGGGAGCGGGCGCGCGGGTCACCACGGCCGGCTCGGCGAGCGAGGCCATGAGCGTCCTGGAGCGGCTGAGGCCCGATGTCCTGCTCAGCGACATCGGTATGCCGGGGGAGAGCGGCTATGCGCTGATTCACCAGCTGCGCGCTGCGGGTCGGGACGAGATCCGGCGTATCCCCGCCGTGGCCCTGACCGCCTATGCCCGGATCGAGGACCGGAGGAGAGCGCTGGCGGCCGGCTTTCAGAAGCACGTCGCCAAGCCGATCGACCCTGCCGACCTGGTGCAGGTCGTCGCGGACCTCACGGGCCGCTCGGGCAGCGACGAGGCCTCCGTCCGGCCCCGGGGCGGCGCCCTCCTCGGTTGACCCTGCGCGCCGCGCGCCCGCTCTAGGCCAGCTCGACGCCGAGCAGCCACAGCATGAGTGCCTTCTGCACGTGCAGCCGGTTCTCGGCCTGATCCCACACGCGCGAGCGCGGCCCTTCCAGCGTCTCGTCGTCGATCTCCTCGCCGCGGTGCGCCGGCAGGCAGTGAAGCACGATGGAGTGCTGCGCGGCCTTCGCCATCACCTTGGCGTCCACGGTCCAGCCGGCGAACGCGGTGCGGCGCTTCTCCGCCTCGGCCTCGTGTCCCATGCTCGCCCACACGTCCGTGTTCACCACGTCCGCGCGCGCCGCGCCCTCGCGCGGATCGTGCGTGATCGTGACGTGGCCCGTCTTCCGCGCGCGCTCGACCTCGTCCGCGGGCGGCATGTACCCCTCGGGCCCCGCGAGCACGAGGTGGAAATCGAAGAGCTGCGCCGCCTCGAGCCACGAGCGCGCCATGTTGCTCGCGCAGTCGCCGAGGAACGCGATGCGCCGGCCGGCGACGCCGGTCCTGTCCCCGCTCGCCGCGAGCGCCTCCTGGATCGTGAAGATGTCGCTGAGCACCTGCACCGGGTGGCCGTCGTCCGAGAGCGCGTTGATCACCGGCACGCTCGCCTCCGCCATCTCGAGCAGGCGCGCGGTCGACGACGTGCGGAACGCGATCGCGTCGCAGTACCGGGCGAGCACGCGCGCCGTGTCGCGGATCGGCTCGCCGCGGGCGAGCTGGCTGCCCTGGGTGCTCAGCACGACCGGCTGGGCGCCGAGCTGCGCGATGCCGACCTCGAACGACACGCGCGTGCGCGTGCTCGCCTTCTCCAGGACGACCGCGATGGCTCGGCCGGCGAGGATCGTCGTGCGCCGCCCCTTCGGCTCCTCCTTCAGGCGAGCGGCGAGCCTGAGCACCCGGTGCGCTTCGGCCAGGGTCGTGTCCGTGATCTTGAGGTAATCGCGCTTCGCCATTGTCCCGCCTTCCGCGTCGCCGCCGTCCGGGCGCGCCGCCCTGCCGCGGGGCAGCCCGCGACGCAGGGCGCGCCGTACGCTCGTCGTGATGTGGCACAACCGGGACGCCGCCGTCAATCGGCCGTGGATCCGCCGTGGACCGCGCTCAGCGCCAGATCTCGATCTGCCACGCCGCGTCCGAGATCTGCTCGACCGACGCGCGGATCCCGAGGAGATCTCGGAGCAGCCCGAGGTGGGTTGTCGTGTGGGATGACGGGCGCACCGTCCGGAAGGCGCCGCGGCCCGCGAGGGCGATCGGCAAGAGCAGCTGATCGGCCAGGTGCTCGCCCACGGGGACGCCCGCGGCAAGGTAGTCGCGCGCCTCCTCGGCGGCCTTCGTGGCGACGGACTCCGCGCGCACGCCCTTCGCGCCGAACCCGGTGAAGACCTCGGTCACGTGCTCGCTCTCGACGGCGATGGTGATCACGTTGCCTGGGCCGTTCCCGCCCTTCAGCACGCTGGGCTTGAAGCAGCCCGCCTCCCAGCCGAGCACCGCCGCCGCCGCGTCGAGCTCGCGCACCGCGATGGCGCCCGGGAGGTTCGACACCGTCGCGACCGCCCGCCGGCCGCGGATCTCCCCGCGCTCGAGGAGCTCGAGCGGTGCGAGCGCCGGCGCCGGCGCGATCGAGACGCGGGCCAGCCCGCCGCCGGCCGGGTAGAAGCCGGGCGTCACGAGCGTCGCGGTGACGTCCGGCCCCATCCTCCGCACGAGCGGCAGGTAGGCGAGATCCAGGAAGTCGAACGGCGGCGCCAGGGGGTTGTGCGTGCCGCCCTCGAGCGTGAGCGCCGACGGCGCGGGCGCGCGGAGCAGCGCGGGCAGGACGGTCTGCAGCACGAGCGTCGTGCTCCCCGCGCTCCCGACATGGAACGTGTGCTCTCCGGGGACGATCGCGGTCGGTCGAAACACGATCTCCTGAGACCCGAGCGCGGCGCCCGACACCTCGGCGCGGCCGATCTGGGCCGCGGCCCGGACCGAGGTCAGGTGTTGCCGCATCAGGCCCGGGCGCGCGCGGCCCTTGCGGATCGAGGTGATACGGACGGGCGTCTGCGTGATCAGCGAGAGGCCGAGCGTCGTGCGGAGGATCTGGCCCCCTCCCTCTCCGATGGATCCATCGATGGTCAGCATGGCGATCGGCTCTCCCCTGGATGAGCGATATCACGGCGCCGGGACGCGCGGCTCACCCCTTCACGCAGACGACCTGCCGCAGGGTGTGGACGATCTCGACGAGATCCTTCTGCGCCCTCATCACGTCGTCGATCGGCTTGTAAGCCGCCGGCGTCTCGTCGATCACGTCCTCGTCCTTGCGGCACTCGACGCCTGCGGTCGCGGCCTCGTGGTCCGCGACGGAGAAGCGGCGGCGCGCCTCGCCCCGTGACATGACGCGGCCCGCGCCGTGGCTCGAGCTGCAGAAGCTCTCCGGGTTGCCGAGCCCGCGGACGATGAACGACCGCGCGCCCATGCTGCCCGGGATGATCCCGAGATCGCCCGCCTGCGCGCGGACGGCGCCCTTGCGGGTCACGAGGACGTCCTTCCCGTAGTGGTGCTCGCGCGCCACGTAGTTGTGGTGGCAGTTCACTGCCGCCACGGTCGCGTCGAAGGGCGGCAGCTCGCCCGAGCCGCGGAGCGCCTCGACCACCTGCGCCATCATCAGCTCGCGGTTCACCGCCGCGAAGTCCTGCGCCCACGACACCGCCTGCATGTAATCGTGGAAGTGCCTCGTCCCGTCCGGCAGGTACGCGAGGTCGCTGTCGGGCAGGTGGATGAAGAAGCGCCTCATCTCCTGCTTGGCGAGCTCGATGAAGTAGCTCCCCACCCGGTTGCCGACGCCGCGCGACCCGCTGTGCAGCATGACCCAGACGCGGTCCTCCTCGTCGAGGCAGAGCTCGATGAAGTGGTTGCCGGTCCCGAGCGTGCCGAGGTGCTCGATGGCATGGCCGCGCCCGATGCGCGGGTGCTTCTCGACGATCTGCCGGTACCGCGGCTCGAGCTCGGCCCACGCCGCGACCTGGGCGGGGGGCGGCGAGCGCCACGCGCCGCGGTCGTTCTTCCCGCCGTTGTCGGTGCGGCCGTGCGGCACGGCGCCCTCGATGGCCGTCCGGAGCCCGCGCAGCGCGTCCGGCAGCTGCGACGCGGAGAGGCTCGTGCGCGCCGCCATCATCCCGCAGCCGATGTCGACGCCCACCGCCGCCGGGATGACCGCGCCGCTCGTCGCGACCACGCTCCCCACGGTCGCGCCGATGCCCTGGTGCGCGTCGGGCATCACGGCGATCCACTTGTGGATGAACGGTAGCGCGGCGAGGTTCTTGAGCTGCGCCTCCGCGGCGGTCTCGAACGGCACGCCGACCGTCCACGCCTTGATGGGCACGCCCGAGTCCGTGGGGATGACGTTGTAGCTTCGCTCCATGGCAAGATCTCCGGTGAGGGGTCGAGCCGTCCGGCTCGCGCCGCGACGCTCGTTCTCGGTGGGGTCCGTCGGTCTTCGTCGGTCTCCGTCGGTCCGTCGTTCCTGCGCATCGCACGGCGCGTGCCACTCGAAATCCAGGCGATCGCGGGCCCCTGGCCCTGCGGATTAGACCTGTGTATAAGACAGTTAGAGAATCTTCTATGACACGCAAGACCACCGTGGTCCTCGGCATGCTCGGCCCGACGCTGGACACCGGAAAGACGCCGGAGCGCTGGTCGCGCTGGCGCCCGAGCGTGGCGCTCTGCCAGCACGAGGACCTGATCGTCGACCGGTTCGAGCTGCTCTACCAGCGCCGCTTCGAGGGCCTGGCCGAGACGGTGATGGGCGACGTGCGGCACGCCTCGCCGGAGACGGACATCCGCGCTCACGTGGTCGAGGTGGACGATCCGTGGGACTTCGAGGCGGTGTACGGCGCGCTCCACGACTTCGCGAGGGCGTACCCGTTCGCGCCGGACCGGGAGGACTACCTCGTCCACATCACGACGGGCACGCACGTCGCGCAGATCTGCCTGTTCTTGCTCACGGAGTCGCGGTACTTCCCGGGTCGGCTCATCCAGACGTCGCCGCCGAAGCGCGACCGTGAGGAGCTCGCGGCCGGGTCGTTCACGATCATCGATCTCGACCTCTCGAAGTACGACCGCATCGCGTCGCGCTTCCAGAAGGAGCAGCGCGAGGGGGTGTCGTTCCTGAAGAGCGGCATCGACACGCGCAACGCGGCGTACAACCGGCTGATCGAGCGGATCGAGCACGTGGCGATCGCGTCGCGCGCGCCCATCCTGCTGATGGGCCCGACGGGGGCGGGGAAATCGCAGCTCGCGCGGAAGATCTACGACCTCAAGAAGGGGCGCCGGCAGGTGGGCGGTGACTTCGTGGATCTGAACTGCGCGACGATCCGAGGCGACGGGGCGATGTCGGCGCTGTTCGGGCACACGAAGGGGTCGTTCACGGGGGCGCTCCAGGACCGCCCGGGGCTCCTGCGCAAGGCGCACGAGGGGGTGCTGTTCCTCGACGAGATCGGCGAGCTCGGCGCGGACGAGCAGGCGATGCTGCTGCGGGCGATCGAGGAGAAGGCGTTCTTGCCGGTCGGCTCGGACAGGGAGGTGAGGAGCGAGTTCCAGCTGCTCGCCGGCACGAACCGGGATCTCGCGCTGGAGGTGGCGGCGGGGCGCTTCCGGGAGGACCTCCTGGCGAGGATCAACCTGTGGACCTTCCGGCTCCCGGGCCTCCGGGAGCGGGTCGAGGACATCGAGCCGAACCTCGATTACGAGCTCGACGCCTCGGCGCGGCTGCTCGGCGTGCGGATCACGATGAGCCGCGACGCGCGCGCGCGGTTCCTCGCGTTCGCGACGTCGCGAGAGGCGGTGTGGCCGGGCAACTTCCGCGACTTCAACGCGGCCGTGACGCGGATGGCGACGCTCGCGCCCGGGGGGAGGATCAGCGTGCCGATCGTGGACGAGGAGATCGGGCGCCTCGTGGAGGCCTGGCGGCGAGCGCCGGCGGCGGGCGGGCGAGCGCTCGCCGCGGGCGGCGCGGCGGGGGAGGGGAGCGACGGGGACGATCTCGTGGTCGCGGCGCTCGGCGCGCGCCGGGCGGCGGCGCTCGACCCGTTCGACCGGGTGCAGCTCGCCGAGGTGCTGCGGGTGCTGAAGGGCGCGCGGTCGCTGTCGGAGGCGGGACGGGCGCTGTTCGCGGCGTCGCGGGCGAAGAAGAAGAGCGTCAACGACGCGGACCGTCTGCGGAAGTACCTGGCGCGGTTCGACATCGACTGGAGCGAGGTGGTGGCGGAGGGCGGGTAGATCCCTGACGTACAGGAGCAGGTGGCTGTCACTTCGTCGTCTTCAGCATCGACCACTGGACGTCGCCGAGGCTCACGAGCTGGTCGTGGAGCAACCGCGGGGGCCCATAGACGGCGACGCCGATCTGGGCGTCAAAGTACCGCGCCGCGGCGCGCTGCAGCTGCTCGGCGCTGAGGGCGCGCACCCGGCGCTCCAGCGTCGCCAGGTGGTCGAGCGGCAGCGCATTCAAATAGAGGTCCGCGAGAGCCCCGGCCAGACCCGGAGTCGACGACACGGCAGCGGCCGTCTGGCCGAGGTAGCGCATCTTCGCCGCCTCGAGCTCGGCCAGCGTCACCGGAGAGCTCTTGATCCGCTCGATCTCCGTCAGGATCTTCTCCAGGCTCTCACCTGCGCGATCGAGATCGGCGCTGAGCTCGATCAGGAATTTGCCAGCGGTCCTGCGTTGATAACACGCGGCGTGCACCCCATAGCTGATTCCCGTGTCGTGCCGGAGCGCGGCTGCAGAGCGCGACACGGTGAGCCCGCCGATCAGCATGGCGATGAGATCGAAAGCGAGGGCGTCCGGGTCTGACAAGCCGGCGCATGGCAAAGCGACGACCAGGCTGGCGTCGGACGCGTCGGCCGCGATCGCGCCGATCTGGATGTTCCGGTCGCCGCGGGGGACGACCGCCGGCGGCGCTGGCTCAGCCGGCACCTGACCCTGCGCAGGGGACCATGCGCCGAAGTGGCGGCGCGCGAGCGTGAAGACCGCATCGGCTTGCACGGCGCCCACGGCGATGAGGGCGCTGTCGCGCGGGCCGTATTGCCGCGAGTAGAAGCTCCTCACCTGATGCCCGGAAAAAAACCTGAGATTGCGCCCAAAGGTCTTGAATGGCAGCGCCAGAGGGTGATCGGGGCCATACAGCCCCTCGAGGGCGAGCTCGTTCAGCTGGGAAGAGATGCCGAGGGAGCGGCTGAACAGCTGCTGGGACTGCGCGACGCGCGCGCTCTCGAGCGAGTCGGCCTCGAAGACGGGGTGCTGGACGAGCCGCGCCAGAAGCCACGCTGCCTTCTCGACGCCAGACGCCAGCGTCGTGATCGCGATCGCGGTTCCGGCGGAGCCCACGCTCCACCCGGGGGGCTCACCGCTGATGCGGAGCTGGCGCAGGACCTCGCCGTTCTCCAGCCGTGTCCCCTCGTTCAACATCCGGGCCGTGAGCTCCGCGAGCCCGGCGTTGCGCGGCGCTCCATCGTCGCGCGCCGCGCGGTTGACGTAGACCAGCGTCACGAGCGGCAGCTCGGGCTGCTCGACGACGAGCGTCGTCATGCCGTTCTCGAGCTCGGTCGAGCGGACGTCGTGGACCCGCAGCGCTGGCTCAGCCGCGGGCGGCGGCGCGTTCGCGCGGAACTCGGCGTCCGGGGTCGGCGTGAGCGGGAGCAGGGGAGGAGGCAGCTCCACCCGCGAGCCGCAGCCTGCGAGCGCTGCCCCGAAGAGCGCTGCCCACCCCATGCTTGCTCGTCTCATGCGGACACCTCAGCGCGCGTCGACGGTCAACTTGCCCTCAGGGGACGCGACATCCTCGGGCTCCACGCGGACGAGGCGGGCGACGAGGCGCCGATCCGGCGTGAAGTAGCGGCGCAGGCGCAGCATGTCGTCGGGGGTGACGCCGCCGATCTCAGCGATCCGCCGTGCCACGTTGAAAGGCCGCGACGTGGAGCGCAGCGACTGCAGGTGTCGGAACGCGCGCGACAGCGGCTTGTCATGCGAGATGAGCTCGCGGACGATCGCGGTCTGTTTCACCTCCGGCAGCACGGCTCCCCAGTCCATGCCCCACATCTGGTGGATTTCCCGCTCGATCGCCGCCTCGACGCCGTCGTGGGTCGCGTGCTTCGTCAGGGCCGCCGAGACGGAGAACACCGATCCCAGGTCCAGGTCGTCGATGTCCGTATCGACGTGCGACAGGGTCCCCTGATCATCGACGAGGCGCGCCCGGAGCGACTGCGCCAGCGCGTCGGCGACGAGCCCCGCCGCGACCCGCTCGCGCGACGCGGCGGGCGGTGCCGCCCAGCACACCTCGATCTGCTCACGATAGACCGCATTCTCGAAGGTCACTCGCCGCGCCGCGGCGAAGGCGGGCGGGGCCGTCCTCCGGCGCACGAACGGCGCCTTCGGATTGACCACCGGGCCGAAGTACCGCTCCACGAGGGCGCGGGTCGCCTGTGGATCGATGTCGCCGACCAGGATCAGGCGCGCGTTGCTCGGACGGTAGCCTTGCTGGAAGAACCACTGCGCGTGCCGGAGCTCGATCGCCTCGAGATCGTCGAGAGGGAGCTCTGCGCCCGAGTAAGGGTGGTCCTGCCCGAAGATGGCGCGCAAGGTGTGGCGCCGGAACATCCCGTCGATGCCATCGCTCTCCAGGAGCTCGTTGCGCACGATCTTCTGCTCGAGCGCGAGCGCCTGTTCGTCGAAGCGCTCGAGCGTGAATGCCATGCGCTCGCTCTCGATCCACAGCGCGAGGGGGAGCGCGGCCGCTGGCACGAGCGCGTAGTAGGCGGTGTAGTCGGGGCCCGTGACCCCGTTCATGCGGTGCACCCCTGCTCGCTCGAGCAGGCTCAGCGCCTCGAGCGGCTTCATGTGACGCGAGCCCCGGTACGTCATGTGCTCGACGAGGTGCGCCAGCTGGTCATAGCCCCGCGGATCATCTCGGCTGCCGATCTCGTACGCGACGACGACGGCCACCGTCGGCTGCCTGTGATCTTCCTCCAGGAGCACCTCGAGGCCGTTGCTCAGGCGGAAGTGGGCGGCGCTCTGCACCAGGCCCTCGATACCTCCCGCCACCGGGCCGGCGCCCGGGGCTCCCGAGGGGTCCGCCGCTGCCGCGAGGGGCGTGGCGACCGCCAAGAGCCCCGCCACCAGCCCGGCCGTCCTCGCTCGTCCCGGCGCCCGCAGTGTCGGCTCTTTCTTGGCGTTCAATGGTTCACCCCTCGCGTGCTGCCTCTTGGCGCATGGACGCTGGAACCGTCGTCGCTGTCAAGCGCGCCGTATCGGGCGGTATCACCGGAGCGCCCCCTGACGGCACCGCTCGTCGCTCGCCTGGCGTCGCGCGTGCTGGCTTGTGTGGGAGCGCCCGACGCGGATGCCGTCCGTCGCGAGGTCCTGCCGTCCCGCTGTCGCCGCGGAGAACACCTCTGGATATTTACCGTTTCAGTTGACAATTCTGCCACCCAGAGCATTGTCCTGAGCTGCTGCGAGCCGTGGTGCAGCGAACTTGTATTTACCGGTTCATCTTATCGGCGTGGATCGATGACGGAGGTCACCTCCGCTGTTGATCGTGGCGCCGAACTGCCCCAGAGTGCCCGGCGCTGGAGGTCAGTTTCGATGGCTTTGCGTTCATTTCACCAGTCACCTTTCCTGGTTCTTACGCTGGGGGCGGTAATCCTCCTGTCGGCCTGCTCGGATGACGACGGCGGCGGCTCGTCAGCGAGCTCCGGGGGCACGGGCGGCTCGTCGGCGAGCTCCGGGAGCTCCGGGAGCACCACCGCGCAGGGCACGGGCGGCGCGGGCGGTGGTACGGGCGGCGTCGGGGATACGGGTGGCGGTGATACGGGTGGCGGCGGCGGTGACACGGGCGGTGGCGGCGCCGGCGGGGGTACGGACGCGCAGGGGATCGTGCCCAATCCCATCATCTCTCGCGGCAAGCCGGCCTTCGCCTCGGCGGGGACGGCGTCGGTGATCAACGACGGCAAGTACAGGTCGGCAGGGACCTGGATCGCGGGCAAGCCCACCTCGGCCGCGCCTGCCTGGGTCGCCATCCAGGTCGGCACCGGGTACGAGCGGCTGCTCCTGAGCTGGACGGCCTCGTACAACTACAACTACACGGACGTGCAATACGGGGCGCCGGGCGCCTACCGCGTGGAGACGTCGAGCGACTCCACGAACGGCTCGGACGGCACCTGGACCAAGGTTGCGGAGGTGACCGACAACCCGGTCCGCACGCGTGCCCACAGCTTCGACTTCGGCGGCAAGAGCTGGGTCCGGCTCGTCGTGACCGCGGCCCCCGCGATGACCGACGACACCGGCGTGCAGCTCGACGAGATCGACGTGCACGACATCTCGAAGGGCGCGGAGGACACGTGGTTCTTCCTCGGCGACAGCATCACGGCGTTCGCCTACGACCGCGACACGCCGGCCACGCAGCCGAGCTTCGCCGAGAACGTGCACGCGGCGCACCCGGCCCACTATCCGGCGATGATCAACGGCGGCATCGGGAGCGAGCTCACGAAGAGCAGCGACAAGCCCAGCGCGCTGGATCGCATCGATGACGTCCTGGAGCTGAACCCCGACTTCCACTACTTCGCCATCGGTTACGGCACCAACGACTCCTGGGGCCAGACCGACCCGAGCACCTTCAAGGCGAACCTTCAGCAGATCATCGACAAGATCGAGGCAGCGGGCCGTGTCCCGGTGCTCGCGCACATCCCGTTCTCGCCGGACGGCAACCACGACGCGGTCCCGGTGTTCAACCAGGCGATCGACGAGCTGACGCAGGCGAACGGCCTCCCTCCTGGGCCGGATCTGTATACGTGGTTCAAGGACCACCCCGACCGGTTCACCGACAAGGTGCACCCGGATCCCGCCGGGCGGGTGGCCATGAACAAGCTCTGGGCCGACGCCGTGGACGGCCTCTACCCGGCCCAGCGGTAGCGCGACCAGACGCCGGGCGACACGCGACACCCGACACGCGACCACGCGACCACGCGACCACGCGACCGAGCGCGCTCGCGGCGCCGGCGCGAGCCTTGACTCCACGCGGCCGCGGGGGCTAGCTCGAGCTGGCGCACGAACGGCAGGCCCGGGGAGCGGTGCCCTCGGGTGGGCTCGGCCGGCCCGCGCCCTCCAGGGGGGTCTCCGATGAAGCTCATTCCCAAGAAGCTCATGGTCCTGGTCGTCGCCCTCGCGGCCCTCTTCACCTTCGCCGCCGCCGCCCCGGTCAGGGCCGACGACTGGGCCCTGACGGGCACCGGCGTCCGCGTCAAGACGATCGCGTTCATCGACATCGACGTCTACGAGATCAGCCATTTCATGAAGCAGACGCCGGCGTCGCGATCGAAGCAGGCGGTGATCGACGCCGACGTCCCGAAGAAGTTCGTCTGGAAGATGCTGCGCGACGTGGACAAGGAGAAGATCCACGACGCGTTGACAGGCGCCTTCGCGATGAACGGGTACAAGGATCAGGCCAAGATCAAGGCGTTCGTGGGCGCGTTCCAGGGAGAGCTGAAGGAAGGGGCGCGCATCACCATCCAGTACGACCCGGAGAAGAAGACCACGACCGTCGCGGTCGGAGGCAGCAGCGCGAGCGTCGCCGGCGTGGACTTCATGAAGGCCGTGTGGAGCATCTGGCTCGGGAAGATCGATCAACCGAACCTGGGCGATCAGCTCATCGGCCGGCTGAAATAGCGGGCGCCGGAGCGGAGCCGTGATGGACGACGATCGGGACGAGCGAGAAGACGAGGACACGAAGCGGGACATCGCGCCCTACGTGCCGCGCCGCCCCGTGATGGCGGTCATCGGCAACGGCCTCGCGGTGGACGCGGCGACCGAGGTTGTGTGCGTCGAGCTCGGGCGGCGCGCCGTGGAGGCGGGGTTCCGGCTGGTCACCGGGGGGCTGGGGGGCGTCATGGCGGCCGTGTCGCGCGGCGGGCGCGCGGCGGCGACGTGGCGTGACGGCGATATCCTGGGGATCCTGCCAGGGTACGAGGCGTCGGCGGCCAACCCGTACGTGGACATCGTCGTCCCGACCGGCATGCAGATCGGGCGCAACATCCTGGTCGTCGCCGCGGCCGACGTGGTCGTGGTCGTCGGCGGAGGCGCGGGCACGCTGAGCGAGGTCGCCGTCGCCTGGCAGCTCGGCAAGCCGCTGCTCGCGCTCGCGACGAGCGGCGGCTGGGCGAGGCAGCTCGCCGGGGGGCGCGTGGACGACCGGCGCTCGGATCGGATCGTGTCGGCCGCGAGCGCGGAAGAGGCGGTGGCGACGGCGTGGGAGATGGCGGGCCGCGGCCGCGGCCGGGGGGCGTGACAGGGCGCCGCGCGGCGTCCGCGGGAGCCGGCCGCGAGGCCACCCGTGCTAGCCTCCGCGCCGATGTCGGAAGCGGAAGAGGAGGAGATCCAGCGGCTGAAAGCCCGCGTCGGGACGACCCTCCACGGAAAATGGCGGATTGACGCGCTGATCGGGGCGGGGGGGATGGCGGCCGTCTACGCGGCCACGCATCACGTGGGGCACCGCGTGGCCATCAAGATCCTGCACCCGGAGGGCGCGGTGTCTCGCGAGCTCCGCGCCCGCTTCGAGCAGGAGGCGCTCGCCGCCGCGCGGCTCGGGCACCCGGCCGCGGTGCAGGTCCACGACATCGACGTGACCGAGCGGGGAGAGCCGTTCCTTGTCATGGAGCTGCTCGACGGAGAGAGCCTCCGCGAGCGCGTGTTGCGGCTCGGTACGATCTCATTGACCGAGCTCCTGGCCCACATGGACACGCTGCTCGAGGTCATCAAGGCGGCGCACGACGCCGGGATCGTCCATCGGGACATCAAGCCGGACAACCTGTTCGTGACCCGCGATGGGCGGCTCAAGGTGCTCGATTTCGGGATCGCGCGCATGAAGCAGGGCGGCTCGGGGCTGAAGACGCGGACGGGCGCGGTGCTGGGCACGACAAGCTACATGGCGCCCGAGCAGATCCTGGGGAGGAACGTGGACGGGCGGGCCGACCTCTACGCGGTGGGCGCGACGATGTTCACCGTCCTCGCGAACCGTCGAGTCCACGACGACGACGGGCTCACCGAGGGAGAGCTCCTCGTGAAGAGGGGCACGACGCCGGCTCCTTCGCTGTTGACGGTGGCGCCGGGCGTGGATCCGCGGGTCGCGCGCGTCGTGGACCGGGCGCTCGCCTTTCAGGTCGAGCGGCGCTACCCGGACGCGCAAACGATGCTCGCCGACGTGCGCGCCCTGCGCCGGGGCGAGGAGCCTCCCTTCGCGACGGGGGAGCAGGCCAGGATGGACGAGCGCACGCGCGCGTACGGCCGGGCCATCCCCGACGGGCCGCCGGCGGGGGCGCATTATCCGAGCGCGAGCCCGCCGGCCGGGGTGATGCCGGCGGCGGTGGCTGCCTCGACGGGGGCTCCTCCGGGCCAGCCTTATTCGGGGGCGGCGGGGGCGGGGGCAGCGCCCCGGGGGCGGGGGCAGCGCGCACCGGGAGCGACGCAGATCGCGGTCGTCGGCGGGGTGGCGGTGCTGCTCTTCTGCGTGGGAGTCGGGATGGTGCTGCTGCTGTGGCCCTCCCGCGACCCGGGCGCCGGCGACGCTGGCGACAGCGGCGCGCCGGTGTCGCTCCAGGATGTCGCGCAGGCCCGGAGCGCTGCGGTGCTCGCGGTCGACCCCGCCGGCTGTCCGCCGGGCGTGCCTTGCACTTGCCCGGGCGGCAGTCCGGGAAAGGCGCCGGCGAGCTGCCTGCTCACGTGCGGCGACGCGCCCGGCTGCAGGCCGAGCTGCTCCGATCGAGAGAGCTGCGCGAGCCACTGCGCCGGCGACTGCCAGTCTTCCTGTGCGAAAAGCAAGGTGTGCAGCACGACGTGCGCAGACGGCTGCTCCACCGACTGCCGCAACGCGGAGACGTGCCAGGTGACCTGCGGCGCGGGGTGCTCGATCACCTGCGAGGACGTCAACAAGTGCGCTCACGTCGTGGGCGACGGGAGCGTCGTGAGGTGCAATCGGGTCGGAGGGTGCCAGGTGATGTGCATGGGCTCGTGCGCGGTGTCTTGCTCCAATACCGGGGGAGGATGCCCGGTGACCTGCGTTGGGCAGGGGCCCGCGGTGAAGTGCGGCGATGGCCGCAAGGCGTGCGGGGACGGCTGCGCGCTGCCGCGGTGAGATGAGGCTGGCCGGGCGTTCGCCGGGGGACGAGCGTGGGACCGCGGTGAGCCGTCCAGGGGCCGACGCTCGGGCGTGCCCGTGTCCACACGTCGATGTACGTGCCTGCGAGCCCTCGCCGCGCCTCAGAGCCGGGCCTTGCGCAGCGCGAGCAGCCAGTCGTTGAGCTCTCCGTGGTTGGGCGGCTCCTCCGGCAGCACGGCGTGATCGCGGGCCGCCTCGAGGGTCGTGAAGGCCCGGGCGATCTGCTCGGCCCAGCGCTCGGCGACGTCGGGAGCGAGCGGCGCCTGCTCGCCGGCGCGCTTGGCCTCGATCAACTCGCGCGCGGCGCTGAAGCCGTAGAGATCGAGGAGCGTGGTGACATCGGTTACGATCTCGCCCGTCCGGAGGGCGTGGGCGCCGGTCAACGTGGTCCTGAGGACATAGAGGAGCTTCTTCGCCGACGAGCGGCCTCCCGCCTCCCAAGCGCGGAGCTGGCTCGTGGCGAAGCCGATGTAGTGGCGGAAGATCCGGCGCGAGAGCGCGGCGGCGACGAGCGGGCGAAGCGAGGCCAGGTCGGGATCGACGTGGAGCTGGAGGGGGCCGAGGATCCGCTCGATGTAGTTGCCGTTGCCCTGGAGGACTCCGATGAGGACCGGGTGGAGCTCGTTCGAGGTGTAGTCGATCTCGACGCCGTCGATGACCTGCATCCGCTCGGGGCTCGCGTTGCTGCGGTGGAGGCCGAGCAGCTTCTCGGTCGGCTCGACGTGGACCGCCTTGAGGTCGAGGTCGCTGTCCGGCGAGGGGAAGCCGTACGCGTGGGCGCCGCTCAGGGCGATGACGAGGTGCGAACGCTTGGCCTCTTCCTCGGCGATGACGCGCGCCGCGACCTCCTGCTGCTTTGCTTCGAGCACCTGGGGGTTCATCCGTCGTCCTTTCTCTCCTCGTTTCCGGGCGTGGGGGCCGCGTCTCCGCCGTCCCAGGTTGCGTCTCCGTCGTCCCAGGTTGCGACCGGCGCGGGGGGAGCGTCCTTGCCGAGGGGGCCGGGCTCCGTCGCGAGGTGCCGGCGGGCGATCTCCTCGCGGACCCGCCGGAGGAGCACGTCGGCCCGGGGCACGTCGGGGTGCGGCGGCAGCTTGGTGGCGAGTCGCGCAGCCTCGAGGTCGGGCGTCATCGACTCGGCGAGCTCGATGGTGCGATCGAGCGGCCAGGCGCCGCTCTTGATGGCGAGGAGCGTCTCGCGCAGGTCTCCCTGCACCACGAGATCGACCTCGCCGTCGCGCAGCCAGCGGATGGCGGTCGCGATCAGGCGCACCAGGTTGTAGGCGTTCTTGGGGCGGAGGTCGCGGGCGGGATCGAGCGAGGCCCTGCCCGCGCGCGCGAAGGCCACGAGCGAGGCGAAGTCGCGGGCGGGCAGGAGGCCCTGGTCGTGGAGGGAGCGATAGAGCTGCTTGATGTACTCCTTCGCCTGGAGCTCCCGGTCAACCTGGGTCGGCGCGGCGCGCGGGCTGACGGCGGCGAGCTTGCGGGCGACCTCGGCGAGCGCCAGCGAGGGGTCGTCGGCGAGCCACTCGAGCACCCGTTCCCGGTGCTCGGCGAGGCGGTGCGCCTGCGAGAGCCGCTTCAGCTGGGAGAGCGCGTAGCGGCCGAAGCTGCCGTAGATGGCCGAGGAGACGAACGCACCACGCGCCTCGAGGAGCCACGCGCCGATGTCGTCGCGCGCCTCTGCGGTCCGGACGAAGAGCAGCTCGAGGGTGTTGGGGTCGGCGCGCAGGGCCTGGCGGATCGCCTTCTCGATCTCCCAATAGGAGGAGCTGCCGTCGGTGCTCACGAGGTCCCTGGGCGGCTCGGCGAGGCCTGTGGTCCAGGGGAAGGGGAGAGCGAAGACGCCGCGCCTGTCGGTGTCGGAGCCCTCGTTCGCGAGCCCCCACGCGCGCGAGCCCACGACGGCCTCGAGGACCACGGTGGGCCGGAGGGCGTCCCAGGCGGCGCTCCGCCGCTCGGCATGCCGCACCTGGCCGGCCTTACGCGGGACGAGCTCGTCGCGGTTGTAGCGGACCACGCCGACGCCGACGAGCATGACGTCGAGCTCCGCGCCGGCCGAGCCGACGACACGCCCGATGGCGCCCTGCGGGACACGTCGATCGCCGAGGAGGCGGTCGACCCGGGTTGTCACCTCGGTGCCATGGGGCAGAGGGACGGCGAGCGGGTCGAGGTGGGTGAGGCCGCGCAGGCGGAGCTCCATGAGCGGACGCTATCATGACGAGGGCCCGACCCAGGTTGGGGGCGACCGACCGACCGACGGATCCGAGGTTGGGGGCGACCGACCGACCGACGGATCCGACCCCGATGGATCCGACCAAGGTAGGGGCGACCGGCGAGCTCACCGGGTCCGACCCAGAATGGCGGTGGGTCAGGTTGGCAGACCGAGGTTGGCATCCCCACCTGCATGGGACTAACAGCAACCCAGGTCAGGCTGGAGTAGGCAACGGCTCCAGCTCAGGTGGCGGACCGCCAGGCGGCCGCCACCCACGAAGCTTGGTCGAGCAGCGAAATGATTGACGAAAACCCGTGGCACAAAGCTTGTCATGGTGCACCTGTCATGAGCCAGCCCCGCGAGATCGCTGCCGGAGCCACCTACCTCATCACCCGTCGCGTCCTGCGCCGGCACCTGCTCTTCCGCCCGGACGCGGCAATCACCCGGCTCCTCGTCTACGTCCTCGCGGTGTCGACCCGCCGTTACGGCATCGAGGTCCATGCGCTCTGCGCCATGTCAACGCATCTGCACCTGGTCGTGACAGACACGAGGGGCGTCCTGCCGCGGTTCTTGCAATTCTTCCATCGCATCGTCGCGCTCGGCACGAAGGTGCTTCGCGGGTGGGAAGGCCCCGTGTGGGACCACGAGGCCACGAGCGTGGTGCGGCTGCTGACGCGCGCGGCGGTGGTGGAGAAGATTGCTTACGTCATGGCGAATCCCGTCGCCGCTGGCCTGGTGCAGCATGCTCGCGAGTGGCCAGGCGCCAAGGTGGATGTGGACGAGCTCGGTCGCGGCGTGCTGCGCGCGGCACGGCCTTCGGTGTATCTCGACCCGGAAAACCCCCAGTGGCCCGAGGAGGTGACCGTCTCGCTCGCGCTTCCGCCAGCCATCGGGCAGGACAGCGCGGAGAGCTTTCGCCAGGATGTCTCTGCCGAGCTCGAGCGACAGGAAGCGCGGGCCCGCGCGGAGGTGCAGCGACGAGGACTTCGCTTCTTGGGCGCCGAGAGGGCCAGCAGGGTGTCCCCTTACGAGCGCGTGACGAGCTTCGAGCCGCTGCGCGACGGCAATCCGACGTTTGCGGTTGGTCGCAATCAGGGGGACGCGTGGCGAATCGCAGGTGCCGCTGTGCGTGCGTTTCGCGCGTCGTACCGTGCGGCACTCGAACGATGGTGTGCCGGCGTGCGCAGCGCTGTATTCCCCGCGGGGACGTGGTGGATGCGCACGTTTCACGGCGCCAGCGTGGCCGACGTCGTGCTCACGGTGTAGAGCCTTAGCAGCGGCGCGGCAGGGAGGCGGGCAGGACGGGCAAGGGCATCCGCGCCTTGTCGTGGGGCGCGTCCGTCTGGGGCCGGCGGTGCAGCTGGCAGATCGTTGTGCGGTGGTGTACGCAATGGGATGTGCAGGGGCGATGTCGTCCCGAATGCGTAGGAGCGGGTCCGGAGGGGTTGCGATCGGCGTTATGTGAACGAGCGGGAAATTTCGTGCCGGAAGACGAGCGTAGCGAATAGCCCAGCTTGGCATCAAGCTTGTCTAGCCGGGGATCGAGCGTGCCGTGAGATAGCGTTCCGCTCAGCTGAAACTGCGACGGTGCCGCAGCTCAACCCCGGTCCGGCGGGTTGGGTAGGGCCGCAACCTGGGTCGGATCGGGTCGCCGCGCCAGGTCGCCTCAACCTGGGTCGGTCGCCGTCACCGCTCGACCAGCAGCACCGGGCTGCCCGAGAGGGCGAGCGTCACCTTGCCGCCGCTCGCGTCGGCGGAGGTCTTCGCGCCGTCCCATGCATGGACCTCGAACCCCGTTGCCGTCGCTAGCTCGGCGCTCGCGGACGCCTCCTCCGTGCTGCTCGCCGTCACGGCCCAGAGGGCGATCCGGCGCTTGCCGTCCTTCGTGAACACGGCGCCCCGAGCGCCCCCCGGCAGCGCGAGTTCCCTTGTCGTACGGTCATCGTAGGACGCGCCGAAGAGCACCTCGTTGAGGGTGGTGTACGCCTTGCCGAGGTCGGTCTTGGTCGCCTGATCCACGCTGGCGAGGGCGCCGACATCGTTGTAGAGCCCCATGTGCGCGAACACGTCGTCGCTCCCGTCCTCGCCGTTCGATAGAATGAACCAGTCGACGCCGCCGATGCCGTGCGCCTGCGCCATGATCATCATCTTGATGAGGTAATTCCGCGCGTACTCCGGGCTCCCCACCTCCGGGTACTCCGGCGTCGGAGCGAGCGGCGCGCCGTTCTCCGAGACATTCCACCTCTGCACTTCCGCCCCACCGTCGGCGAGCGTCGCGGCGAACGCATCTTTCGACGCGAGGAAATCGTCGACGGACGCATCCGAGCTCTTCGGGCTGAAGATCGGGTAATAGTGAAAATCGAGCACGTCGATGTAGGCGCCGCCCTTCTCCGGGTAATCTGGCGTGACCGCGCCGCCGTCGGGGTTGTCGGTGTAGCGCAGGATCGCCGAGAGGAACGAGGGGTATCCGATGCCCCCCGTCGCGATCCGCGCATCCGGATCTGCCTTGCGCGCGGCCTCCTTCGTGACGCGCAGCATTCGTATATAATCAAATATGGATCCGTTGAACCGGGGGAGATCGGCGGCCTTCGGCGGTTCGGTCTTCCATGTCTCGGTGACGCGCCAGTCGGCCACCCAATCGGGCTCGTTCCATACGTGCCACAGCTTGACCCAGGGCTTGTAGGTGTCGACGGTCCGATACACGTAAGAGGCCCACGCGTTGCCCTGATTCACCGTTCCGTCGGCCGAGAAGATCGGCTCGTAGAGGCTCTTTGGGGTATAGTACTCGTTCTGCCAGTCCTCCGCGTCGGCCGGCGCCACCGTCAGATCGACCGACTCGGAGCCGATGAGAAATCCGATGTGATCCCCCATGCCCAGGGACGCATATGATTGAATGTCCCCGACCTCGATCTCATATCCCCACCTCGCAAAATGGGCGGCGGGCAGCTTGATGCGGAGGCTGCGGGCCCCCGCGAGCGCTGCGAGCGTGGCCTCCTTGTCGTCGCCCCAGTCCGCGTTGCGATGGCCGAGGTTGGCGCCATAGCGAAATGCGGGAGGGAGCCCGCCATTTCCGCCGTTCCCGCCGCTTCCTCCGTCCCCCCCGCTTCCGCCTTCCCCGGAGCTGATGCCGCCGCCGCCCGACGAGTCGTATCCCGGCGAGTCGTCCCCCGAACCACATGCAACGACAGCTGAAGCGCACAGCAGAACGGACCATCGACGCATGAACATTCCTCCTCCAGGCAGATCCCGGGAGGCCAGCGTAAGGGAGTTTCGCGTCCAATTTCAGGAAATTTGCGAATCAGATTGCGCTGCGCTCACCCTGGGGTCGTTCGCCCGTTCGGCAGCGACGGGCACGCCGAGGCCGAGGAGGCGCTCTCGCTGCCGGTCTCAGGGGGCGAGGCGCAAGAGCGCGAGGTGCTCGCCCGTCCGGCTCGCGCCGCGGCGTAGGTCGGCGATCCTGGCTGACGCAAGCGCGTCTCCCACCAAGCGCGCAGCGCATCGGTGACGCTTTGCTCGATCGCGCAGGAGGTTGCGCGTGCTTGCCTTCTGGCTCGCTCCTCGGAATGGCTGGGGTGAACGAGCCTGTCGTCTACACGCTCGCCATCGGTGTTCCCGCCTGATCAGGCCTCGACCGGCGCGAGCAGCGCTGCCCGGTGGCGCGCGAGGTAGCTCCGCACGTCCTCCGCGGGCTTGCCGGTGAGCTCCTCCACCGCCCTCGTGGTCACATCCAGCGTTCCGCGGGCGATCGCCTCGTCGAAGGAGGTGAGCAGCGTGGCCATAGCCGCGGGGATCCCGGCCTTCTGCATGCCTTGCTCCAGCGCGTCACCCGGCACGGGGACGTAGTCGATCGACTTGCCTGTGACGGCCGAGGCGATCTGCGCGAGCTCGCGCTGGGACACGGCCGCAGGTCCAGTGATATCGAGCACGCGCTTGCCGTCGAAATCGGCGGCCAACGCCGCGGCCGCGGCGCGGGCGCAGTCCTCGCGCGTCACATACCCGGCCTTGCCGTCGCCGGCCGCAGCGACGAGCTGGCCCGTCGCCAGCGCGCGCCTCAGCGAGGCCACGAGGAAGTCCGTATAGAGGTTGTTGCGCAGGACGGTCGCGCCGAGCCCGCTCTCCGCGAGGGCGTCCTCGGTGGCCTGGTGGTCGGGCGCGATCGTGATCGGCGAGCCCGGCCCGGGGTTGGTCAGCGACGTGTAGACCACGTGCCGCACACCCGCCTTCGCGGCGGCCTCGAGCGCGCTCCGGTGCTGCGCGATGCGCCGGCCCGGGCGGTCCAGCGCGTCGGTGCTGATGAGCAAGAGACGCGCCGCTCCCGCGAACGCCTCCGCGAGCGAGGCGGGAGCATCGAAGTCTGCGCGCCGCACCTCGACGCCGCGGGCGCGGAGCTCGCCGAGCTTCTCCGGGTGCCGGGTCGTGACGAGGAGCGGCCCTGCGCCCTGCGCGAGCAAGAGATCGACGACGCGCCGCCCGAGCTGGCCGTTGGCGCCGGTGACGAGGAGAGTCTGAGACATGATGAGAGCTCCCTGTGACGAGGTTGAGCGGATGTTTGCCTCTGTCTCGAATCTGGTGCAACACACAGATTTTGGCTACTGTGTGCCGAAATGGGAACAATGGATCTGAACCACCTCTCCGTCTTCGCGGCGGTCGCCGAGACGGCGAGCTTCACGGAGGCGGCGCGCCGGCTCGGGGTGCCCAAGTCGACGGTCAGCCGGGGCGTCGCGTCGCTGGAGGCTTCGCTCGGCGTGCGTCTCTTGCAGCGGACGACGCGCAGCGTGGCGCTGACGACGGCCGGGCAGGCGCTGGTGGACCGCCTCGGCTCGCGGCTCAAGGCGCTGACGGAGGCGATCGAGGGGCTCCCGGAGCTCGAGGACGAGCCGTCGGGCACGCTGCGGCTCACGGCGACGGCGGACTTCGCAACCGAGGTGCTGGCGGAGATCCTCGCCGCCTTCTGCCGCCGCTACCCGCGCATCACGGTCGAGATGCACCTGTCGACGCAGCCGGTGGATCTGGTGAAAGAGGGGTACGACGTTGCGTTCCGGTTCTTCGCGAAGAAGCCGCGAGACTCGACGCTGGTCGCGCGCAAGGTGGGCGAGCTGCACCTGCAATTCTACGCCTCGCCCGCGTACCTGGCCGCGCGGGGGACGCCGAGGACGCTGGACGATCTCGCGGGGCACGATTGCGTGGCGCTCATCAAGACGAGCCCGTTCGGGCGAGACGAGGTGTCGCGCGCCCGCGCGCGGCTTCGTGTCCGGTGGCTCGCGAACGACGGGTTCTTCGCGCGCGAGGTGGTGCGCAACGGCGGTGGGATCGGCCTGCTCCCGACCTTCCTCGTTCAGCAGGACGTGCTCGCTGGAGCGCTCGTCCGCGTGCTGCCGCGCTGGACGGCGCCGACGGGCGGCGTCTTCCTCGTGTTCCCGAGCGGCCAGCACTTGCCGAGGAAGACCGTCGCGCTGCGTGATCACGTGGTCGAGGCGCTGCGGATGCAGCTCAAGGCGCGCGCGGGCCGCGTCGGCGAAGGCTAGCCGTTCCATCGGGGGTGGATCCGGCCGAGCGTCGCCCAGACCATCGTCTCGCTCGGGATCGAGCTTGCTGAGATTACGACACTATCCGACCCACAGGCGGGCCTGAGGCACTGTATCGGGCGCACGCTGCGCGAGGCGACCCGAGGCGGGCGCCCCGACCCAGGTTGAGGTTGCCCGACCCAGGTTGAGGTTGCCGCCCCGACTCAGGTTGAGGTCGCCGGATTGAGGTTGCCGCCCGACCCCGCCGCCCCAGGTTGCCCGACCCAGGTTGAGGTTGCCGCGCCGACTCAGGTTGAGGTCGCCGGATTGAGGTCGCCGCCCGACCCCGCCGCCCCGACCCAGGTTGAGGTCGAACCCAGGTTGAGGTCGCCCGCCCTGCGCACGCGCCTGGCACGGGTCTCGCAATGGACTATCTCCGGAAGGAGGGCCCCGCATGGATTACGACCGCTTCGTCGAGGAGGTGCAGCGCCGCGCCGGCTTCGAGGGCCGCGACGAGGCCGAGCGTGCGATCGCCGTGACAGCACGGACGCTCGGCGAGCGGCTGCTTGCGGAGGAGGCGGCCCCGATCGCCGGTAGGCTGCCGGGTCCGGTCGCCGCAGCAGTGCGGGGCGCCACGTACCAGGGCGATTTCGATCGCGACGAGCTCTACGACCGCATCGCCCGCCGCGAGGGCGCGCCGCGCGGCTTTGGCATGGAGCACGCCCAGGCCGTGTGCCAGGTCATCGGCGAGGCGCTACCCGAGGCCGAGCGCCTGCGGCTCGAGCGGCACCTGCCGGACTGGGCGGACCTCTTCGCGCCTCGCTCGGCCGGAGCGCCCCCGCCGCGGCCGGCGCACGCGGCGTCTCCACCCGAGATCGGCCAGGGCTCGACGCTCGCAACGGGGCGGCCCGGCAGCCGCCACCCCTTGAGCGAGGCGCGCCCCGAGACGGCCCATGCGGAGTCGGTCGCCCGATCGGACGATCCCCACGCGGATACCAGGCTGTCGAGCAGCCCGGGGCTGACGCAGGAGCGCCTCCGAGAGACGCTGGCTGACGGGCGCCCCGGCCCCGAGCACCCCGTCAGCGAGGCGCAGCGCTGAGCAGCGAACCGCAGCGCCGATGGCCCCACCCGGCGCGGACCCTCCGGCGCCTGCTTGACAGCGGCCGTGCTCCCGCGAACACTTCGCCTCACGGGCCTCTCCGAGCCCGGCACCTCGCTCGCCGCCGGCACGGCTCCGCGAGGGGCGAAGAGGGCGCTGCCCTTCGGCGGTCTCCGCTCGTGATGCTGCCGCTCTTCCGTCGGTGCCGGCCGACAAGGACCGATCTCGGCAGATCACCTGGACAGGGCCGATGGGGAACCGCCACCACCACAAGAAGCTGCGCGCCGACGTCCGCGCCAGGATGTCCCGGACCGGCGAGAGCTACCAGAAGGCGCTCGCGCAGATCCTCGACGAGCGTTCCACGCCGAAGGCGGCGCGGAACGTCGATCTCGTGCCGATCGATTACTTCGGCGCGCCCGCCGCGCTCGCGACCTTCGAGATCGCGGGGCGGCTCGCGTGTCTCGTCGTCTCGAGCCGTCATCGCCTGATGCCGTTCCCCCAGAGCCCCCTCGTCGCCCTGGCGATGCGTGGGCCTCGGGCCATCCATTGAGTGATCTCCGCGATCCCGAGTGTCGCGAGGTCATGATGAGCACGTCAACGAGAGATCGAATCAATGCCTTTCGCGCGCAAGGCCTCTTCATCGCGCGCGCTTTCCTCGACATCGCCGAGCGCGCCGAGCTCCGCCGCGCGTGCGACGCCGCGCTCCTCCGCACACGAGCGCTCTCCCGGGAGACCGGTCACTCGACCCCCAGGATATCGCTCCTCACGGACGGCACGACCTGCTTTCAGGACGATCCCTGCGCGCTGGAGCTCATCTCCACGTTCGTCGGCTCCCGGCGCGTCTGCGAGCTGCTCGCCGGCCTCTCGCGTCCGGGAGAGGAAGACACCCCGCGCCTGAAGGACGCGCATTACTACCACGAGCAGACAAGGCGCGACTGGGACGGGGACTGGCACCGAGACAGCCAGTTCGGCCAATCCGATCCAGAGATCGAGCGCGCGATCGTCGCGACGACGACATCGGTCCACTTCAGGGTGGCGCTGGAAGACGACGATCGGCTCGAGATCGTCCCCGGGTCCCACGCCCGCTGGGACACGCCGGACGAGCTCCGGATCCGCAGGGGCGCCGATCGGACCGCGCTGGACATGCCGAACGCCGCGCGCGTCGCCTTGCGCGCCGGAGACGCATGCATCTTCCACGCGTGGTCGATCCACCGCGCGACTTACCGTCGAGCTCCTCCACGTCGCACGATCGACGCCCTTTACACCTTCGCTCGTCCGAGAGTACGTCAGTGGACCCCGCCGGCGACGTGAGGCGCGGCCGTCCGCCGCCCGGCCATCGCGGCGCCCGCCCTCTCGCCTTCTGAGCCCGGACCCGACCTCGGCTCGGGCGGACGTCGCTCGCCCTCGGCCTCGCTTCGCCGCGCCGCCGTCCGGTCACCCGCCGTCGATCTTCTCCGCGAACACCGCCGCGAGCTTCTTCGATCTCCGCCCCATCACGGCCTCCCGCACCCGCTCCACGAGCGGCGCGTCGTGCCGGTGCAGCGCGAGCGCGCTCAGCGCCGCGATCGCGTGCACCTCCGCCCCCTCCTCGACGAGCGCCACGAGCGCGTCGTTCGCCGCGTCCGTGCGCAGCAGCGCCATCCCGAGCAGCACGCTGTCGCGCGGCCAGCGAGCCGCGCCCGCGCGCGCCGCCCCGGCGAGCTCGGCCTGCAAGATCGGCAGCGCCTCGGGCAGGCGCGATTCACCCAGCGCGAGCGCCGCCGCCTCCGCGGCGCCGTCGTCGCCTTGCTGCAGCACCTTCGCAACGAAGCCGAGGTACCGCCCCGGGAGCAGCCGCAGGAGCCCCCTGTAGCAGGCGCCGAGCACGTCCGGCTCCGGATCGCCGGAGAGCGCCTTCACGTGGAGCGCCGCCGCCGCCGCGTCGAGGCCGGAGTTGCCGAGCGCCGCAGCGGCCTCCGCGCGCGTGACCGGCTCGCGATCGGCGAGCAGCGGCGCGACCTCGAGCAGCGCCTCGCGGTGGCCGACGTGGACAAGCGCGTGGGCGCACAGCCCGCGCAGCCCAGCGGCCGTGTCGATCGGCTGCCCGAACGCCGGCTCGAGCTGCACGTGGCGCAGCCCCGCCAGGTAGGTGTCCGGCTCGTGCGCGTCGAACGCGAGCAGCGCCTCGACGATGCGGTTCTTGCCGGAGCAGCCCTTGTCGCTCTTGAGCGGCTCCTCGAGCAGCCGCGGGAACGCCCCCACCAGATCCGGCACGAGCTCCCGCAGCGCGAGGCGCCCCGCCATTGCCGCGGCCTCGCCGACCAGGTACCCGTTCCGGTCCGCGACGAGGCGGCGCAGCTCGGCCGCCGCCTGCGCGGGCGGCGCCTCCGCGAGGGCCGCGATCCTCGCGCGCTTCTCATCGAACGAGCGGGGGGCTGGCACCCGGGGAGCTTACAGCAGCCGCGCGCGAGGTCGCCTATCCTTGCCGCCCATGGCGCCCCGCCTGCCCCTGCTCCACCGCCTCGCCGGCGGGCTGGAGACCCGCCCCGTCAAGGCCGCGATCTCGCTCCTGATCCTCGTCTCGGTCCTGCCCATCCAGGGCCTCGACGAGCAGCTCCGCCCGTATTTCCTGGCGATCTTCGGCGTCGAGCTCCTCTTCCGGGCCGTCCTCCTCCGCCAGCGCGGGGACGGGCGGTCGCGCCTCGACGTGCTCCTCTTCGCCTTCGACATCATCGCGTGGATCAGCTTCCTGCCGCTCGAGCGGATCCTCGACGCGCACGCCGCCCACGCCCTCCCCATGCTGCGGCTCTCGCGGCTCTTCCTGCTCCTGCGCTTCACGCGCGAGATCGCGATCGACCTCTACGCGATCATGACGCGGCGCGAGCTGCTCGAGCAGTTCGGGCTCGTCACGCTGGCCGTCTGGGGGCTCGCGTTCGGCGCCTCCGTGCTGCTCAGCCACCTCGCGATCACGCACGACTACGATGGCAGCGGCCCGACCCCGGACACCACCTTCGTCGACCGGATCTGGTGGTCTTTCCGGCAGATCGAGAGCGCCGACAACCTCGTCGAGAACCTCCGGGTGCACCCCGTCGTGGCCGTCGTCTCGCTCGGCCTCACCATGGTGGGCGTCTTCATCACGTCGTTCATCATCGGCATCGGCGCCAACGTGGTCGATCAGGTCGTGCGCGCGGCGCGGCGGCGGCCGGTCCGCTACGCGGGCCACGCGCTCGTGATCGGCCCGGTGCACGAGGCGGAGATGCTGGTGCAGGAGTTCGTCCGGCTGTACGAGCGCCACCGCGCGCTCCGGAGCATCCGGCTCTCGGAGCTCTGGCAGTGGCTCATCCGCCGCGGGCCCCCGCCGACCCGCCACGCGCTCCCGCGGATGGCGCTCCTCGGCACCGAGGACGACCCGCCTGCCTACCTCTACGCGCCGGGGATGCGCTGGGTGAGCTACCGCCAGGGGGACAGCGCGCAGCCGGAGGCGCTCGAGCTCGTGGGCGCCGCCGAGGCGAAGCGGGCGCTGATCCTCGCGCGGCCCGACGCGGGGCCCGACGCCGACGCCCTGACGGCCATGGCGCTCTCCTCGTTCCGGGCGCAGAACCCGCACGGCCATGTGTTCGTCGAGGTGCAGGAGAGCAAGAACCGCGACCTCATCCAGGCGGTGGGCGGGCCCGGGACACATCCGCTCGACATGCAGCGGTTCCTCGGCTTCTTCCTCTGCCAGCACCTGCTCACGCCGGGCGTGGAGTCCCTCTACACCGACCTCATGACCGCGGACGGCTCGGAGTTCTACACGCACATCTTCCTGGGCGACGAGGCGGCCTGCGCCGTCGGCAAGCTCGGCGAGGCGCCGAAGCACGAGCTCTCGTTCTCGGACATGGCGCGCGCTGCCTACGAGAAGCAGGTGATCCTCGCGGGCGTGTTCCTCGGGAACGAGGCGGCGGTGCCGAAGCGCGAGGAGGGCAAGCTCGTGTCGGTCGAGGGGCTCGTGCCGTGGCTGAATCCGCTGCTCGATCCGCCCGAGGGATCGCCGGCGTGGGCGCTCGGCGCGCGGGCGGGCCGGGTGCCGGCGCAGCGGCTCCGGGGGCTCATCGGCGTATCGGCGACGTATGCGCCGCTCCTGGACTACGGGCGAGAGCTCTACAGGGGGCGGGGGATCGAGCGCGCCGCGGCGTCGGGCGGCGCGACGGCGGCGCAGGCGTGGGCGGCGAAGCTCTCGCTGCACCTCAACGAGATCGAGCGGGTGCTCATCGTCGGGTACAGCGCCGCGCTGCCCTCGCTGCTGCACGCGCTCGCGCGGTTCGTGCCGGGCATCGAGGTGACGCTGGTCCTCGGGGAGCGCGGGGACGAGCGGATGCCGCTCGCCGACCGGCTCGCCTCGCTCGGCGTGACGCCCGGCCCGGGCGGCGCGCCGCCGGGCTCGGACGGGGCGATGCTCTCGCTCCCGCGCGGGGGCAGCGCGACGGTGTACACGCAGCACGGGCACGACCTCGCCTCGCTCGCGGTGCGCTGCGCGGCGCGCGGCGCGCCGCTCTCCGCGGCGGTGTTCCTGAGCGAGCCCGAGGGGCTCGATCGCGACGCGCGCACGGCGATGCGGGTCATCCGGTTCGCGCGGGCGCTGGCGAGCCGGGAGCTCGCGCACGGCAGGGGGCTGCATGTGCTCGCGGAGTTCTCCTCGGTGGCGAAGGGCGAGCACGTCCGGAGCCTCCTTGCCCCCGACAAGTGCGGCTTCGCCGTGCGGGTCAGCCTCGTCAGCACCGAGCGCATCAAGAACTACTTCATGGTCCACAGCGCCTTCGTGCCGGGAGTAACGGCTCTTTACGATGAGCTCCTCGGCGAGGGCGGGCAGGACCTCGTCCGCATCGAGGCGCCGCCGCCCGGCGGGGCGGGGCAGGCGGGCGAGGAGCTCCGCTTCGACGAGATCCGGACGGCGCTCGCGCCCCGGGGCGCGATCCCTATCGCGCTGGAGGTCGAGGAGCCGAAGGAGGACCAGCTCGGGGGCGTGAGCCTCGTCGCGCAGCCGGGCGAGCCCCGGGGCGCGAGCCATGTAACGCAGCCGGGCGAGCGCAGGGTCGTGCACCTGAACCCGGCGCCGGAGAGGGCCTTCAAGACCGCGCGCATCCGCGTCGTGTACGCGCTCGCCCGGCGCGAGGATCTCGTGATCCAGGGCGCGCAGCGGCCGAGGCGGGGCGACGGCGGTGAGGCCGCGCTCGGCGAGGAGTCACCGCGGATCAGCGCCTGATTGCCTCGCCGCCGCGCCTCTTTTTCGCGCCTCGCCCGAAGTCGCGCGATCTTCGCGGCGAGATCTGTATCCTGGAGCCGTGCCCGAGCGCCCGGACCTGGAGTACGTCGTCCCGATCCTCGCGCGCGAGCTCGCCGGCGCGACCGTGTCGGCGGCGCGGGCCGAGAACGCGGTGGTGCTGCACGTCCTGCTCGCGGAGCGCCTCGACGCGCTCTTGCCGGGCGCGGAGATCCGGCGCGTGGCGCGGCGGGCGCACGCCGTGGTCTTCGAGCTCGAAGGGGCGCGCGCGCTCGATCTCGTGATCTCCCCGATGCTGGCAGGGCGGTTCTCGATCACGCGCCCAGGAGAGACGCGGATCCCGACCGATCTCGCGTTCTCGCTGACCCTCGGGGACGGCCGCGAGCTCAGGGTCCGAGACGACGTGCAGATGAGCAAGGTCCACGTGCTCGCGCGGGGCGATTTCGACAAGATCCCCGGGCTCCAGCGCGTCGGCCTCGACGTCCTCGATCCTCGTGTGTTCACGCAGGAGGCGTTCCGCGCCGCCGCGCGCGGGCGGCGCGACCTCGCCAAGGACTTCTTGATGGACGGGACGGCGCTCGACTCCATGGGAGACTCGTACGCCGACGAGGTGCTCTTCGAGGCAAGGATCCACCCGAAGGCGACCGTCCAGAGCCTCTCCGAGGAGGAGACCGACCGCCTGCACACGGCGATCGCTCATGTCCTCGGCGACGCGACCCGGACGATCGCTCGGCGCGCGCCGGCGCTGGACGAGAGGCTGCGCGACTTCCTCAAGGTCCGCGGGCGTCCGGGCCAGCCGTGCCCGCGCTGCGGCGACAAGCTCCGTCGCGCGAGCGTCCACGGGCACGACGCGATCTACTGTCCGGCCTGCCAGCCCGAGGCGCGGAGGACCGCAGCGGGCGATCCGCGCCGCGCCAGGCGGGAGCCGGGCTGAGGCGAGGCCGGCTGCGGCGCCGGCCTGGGCACCTCGCCTGTCGCTGTCACCGCGACACGACGGGTCGACGCGGGAAAGCGCCGTTGCCACGTCGAGCTGCGTCGTGTGGTGTTGCGCTGGCGACCCGGCGCCACAGCGCTTCCGGCAGCGGCTCCGGCGGCGCGAGCCCCGCGCCCTCGGCCCTGCACGGGATGCTCACGCCCTGACAGCCACACTGGTTCTGGCCGCCGTCGGTGATATTTCCCTCTGTGCCGCTCACTCCGCGCCTCTTCTTCGGCGCCTCTGTGGTGCATTTTTCTTCTCACTGCATCGATGCATTTTTCTTCTCACTGCATCGACGTATCGCGCGCCGGCGCAAATCGAACCTTCGTGCGAGACGCGGTGACACCGAGCGGCGTTCTGAGCTACGCTGAGCGCCCCGCAGGAACCGCAGCATGCTTTGCAAATCCCATCTATCTGCACATCGCCTGGCCGGCGTTGCCGTGCTTCTCTTGTCGTTGCCGGGCTGCGCCCTCGAAACGAGAGGCACAGGCGGGTCAGGTGAATTCGAAGCTCAACCCGGAGGACCTGGCGGCGCTCCGGCGGAAGAACCCGGCGGAGCCACCGCAGGACAGCCTGACGGCGCTCCCGTCGAACAGCCGGGCGGCGCTCCCGCCGAACAGCCGGGCGGCGCTCCGGCGGAAGGACCTGGCGGGGATCCGGCAGAAGAACCCGGCGGCCCTCAGGTCGAAGAACCCGGCGGGGATCCGGCAGAAGAACCCGGCGGAACTCAGGGCGAAGAGCCCGGTGGCGCTCCCCGGCCGCTGTGCGGGGCGGCAGAGCCATCGCTGATCGCGTGCTTCGCGTTCGAGGGGAACCCCGACGACGCCTCGCAGCATCACTTCACGCCAGAGAAGGTGCGCAGCCTGGAGTACGTGCCTGGCCGGGCCGGCCAGGCGCTCTCGTTGACGATGGGGAGCAAACTCTACTTCCACCACGACGCCGCGTGGACCGCGTCCGCGATGACCATCGATGTCTGGATCAACCCCGCCTCGCTGCCGGAGAAGCGGCGATACACCGTGATCGACAGCGGCGGGAAGCCTTCGCTCTTCCTGATGCCGGGCGGACAGATCCGCTGCACCATGGGCGTCGAGCGGAACGTGGCTTACCCCATCGTTCCCGGGCAGTGGACGCACATCGCCTGTCTCTCCGATGGCCAGACGCAGAGCCTCTACGTGAACGGCGTCGAGGTCGACAGGAGCCCCTCTGGCCCGGTGATCGCCTCCGGCGAACAGCCCGTCCACATCGGCTCGGACGAGCCGTCGGGGGAAGACGAGTTCAACGGGCTGCTCGACAGCCTCCGCATCTTCGGCCGGACGCTCACGCCCAAGGAGATCTGCGCGGCTGCCGGCGGCGGCTGCTGATCTGGCGCGCACCGAACGGGGGGCTCTGGCCCGCGGGTCGGCTCATGGCCGTCGCCGCGGGCCGGCTTCGTGGCCGTCGCCGCAGATCGGCGGGCGAGCCCCGGCGCGACCGGCCACGGCTGCCCGAAGGAGGCGCGCTCTCGGCGCGCGGAAGGGAAAGCGGAGGGAGGGAAGAGAGCGAGAGAGGAGAGGAACGCCTCAGAAGGGGGCGTCGCGGAGCGTCTCCTTGTACTTCGTCTTGTACAGATCGTGACAGGCCTTGCAGCTCGCCTTGGCACCGTCGATGTCGCCCTTCTTGGCCTTCTCGATGCCCTCGTTCGAGATCGCGGCCCACTTGTCCATGCCCTTCGGCGGCCTCGCCGCCACGTACTTCAGCGCCTCCGCGATCTTCGCGCCGTCGCCGCTCGTCGTCGCCGACTGCATCACCGACTTCATCCAGCCCTGCATCGGACAGGCCTTCTGTCCTTTTGCACCGCAGCCGAAATCCTTCTTCTCGGCGACGGAAGCGGGGAGGTCTGAGGTCCCGCCGGCGGCCCACGCGGCTCCAGCAAAGCCAATGCCGACGCTCATCAACACGGCACTCATCAGCTTCTTGCTCATCGACATCCGACGTCTCCTGTGGGTAAGGGCAAGCGCAGCGAGAGACATTGCAGTTCCGCGGGTGGAAGTCAACAGCCACCTTGGTCGCCGAGCCGGCTCGCGAACGCCGCGGAGTCCGAGACGGCGTCGGGGGACAAAAACTTCATCACAAACACCGCCGAGGCGAAGATAACGTCAGGAGAGAAAAACTTCATTCATGATGTCCGCCCAGCGCTGTCTCCGTCCTCGCTCGCGCCGCGCGGACGCCCTGGCGCGACGCGAGGAGCGGAGGTGCCGGCCCGCCGGCGCGCGCCTCGGGGTCGCCCCTCCGGGCGCGCGCCGCCTCCGCGCCGGAGGAGCGCGCCCACCCCCGGGCACCGTCGGCCGGGGGGGGCGATTCCGCGAGCGAAGGACGCGTCGAGCATCGCCTCACCGGGTGGGCTTGGCTCTCTCTCCCTGGTGCTCGACATGACGCGATTACGCAGGTTCATCGACATGGCATGATGCGCTCTTCGATGCCTTTCAGATGCCTTGAACCGAGCCCGCCGAACACGGCACCCGGCGGCGCCCTCTCCGGCGCCGGAGCCGTTCGCCCGTCACGGACGCCCTCCTCGTCGACGGCTTACCTGCGCTCGGTGCACCACCCGGACGGCCTGCACACACGCTCGTGTCCGTCGAGATACCCTCGTTCGCACCGGCGGGCTGCCGGCGCGCGGAGCTCGGTCCTCCCCGGGCGCCCCGGGGGGTTCTTCGTGAGACTCCAGCCCTGACGCGTCGCATCGCGCGTTCGATTCGATCGCGGCCGCCGTGGAGGTGAGTCGCCATACCATCCCGGGCCTGTATCCAGACCAGGAGGGCGGCGCGCGTGATATCGCTGGATTCACGGCCGTTGATGCGCGTCGGAGAGATCGTCGACGAGCGGTTCCAGATCGAGGGCCTCGCGGGCTCGGGCGGGATGGGGCACGTCTACCGGGCGCGCGACCGGCGAAGCGGCGACACGGTGGCTCTCAAGGTGATTCGCCGCGCCGACAAGGGCGAGCTGAGCCGCTTCTCCTACGAGGTGGAGGCGCTCTCGGCGCTGCGCGTCCCCGGCGTCGTCCGGTACATCGCGCACGGCGTCGCGGCGGGCGGCAAGCCGTATCTGGTGATGGAGTGGCTCGCCGGGGAGACGCTCGCCGAGCGCATCGCGCGGCGAGCGCTCACCCCCGCCGAGAGCGTCGACGTCGTCGCGCGCATCGCGGAGACGCTCGGCGCCCTCCACGGGCAGGGCGTCGTGCACCGCGACCTCAAGCCGAGCAACCTGCTGCTCGTCGAGGGGCGGCTCGATCGCGCGATGGTGCTCGACTTCGGGATCGCGCGCTTCCGGATCGACCAGCAGCTCACCCTGCCGGGCACCGTCCTCGGGACCCCGGAGTACATGGCGCCCGAGCAGGCGCGCGGCGAGCGGCGCGTCGACGCCCGCGCCGACGTGTTCGCGCTCGGCTGCGTGCTCTTCAAGTGCCTCACCGGGCGCGCCGCCTTCCAGGGCGCCGGGGCGCTCGCCGTGCTGGTCAAGGTGCTCCTCGACGAGCCCCCACGCCTCCGCGAGGTCCGCCCCGACCTGCCGGACGAGCTCGACGCCCTCGTCGCCAGGATGCTCGCGAAGCAGCCAGACGGGCGACCCCGCGACGGCGCGGCCGTCGCCGAGGAGCTCCGCGCGATCGACCTCAGCCGCGCCGGCGCGGCGGACGGCGCCCACCCTGCCGCGCCGGCGCCGGTCCTGGAGCTTACGAGCAGCGAGCGGCGCGTCACGTGCCTCGTGCTCGCGCACGAGCGCTCGGCGCCCGAGGAAGTGACGCGCTCGCAGGAGGAGGAGCAGGCGCGGGCGACGGGCCGCGCCGAGGAGCTCTACGCGCTCGCCGAGCGCTACCAGGGCCAGATCGAGCTCATCGACGCGAGATCGCCGCTGCTCGTGCTGACGAGCGCCGAGGCGGCCACCGATCTCGCCGCGCAGGCCGCGCGCTGCGCGCTCTCGCTGCGCGGGCTGCTCGGCGGGGCGCAGGTCTCGCTCGTGACCGGCCGGGCCGAGCTCACGTCGCGCATCCCGATGGGCGAGCTCATCGACCGGGCCGTCCAGCTCCTGCCGTCGCGCGGCGAGCCGGGCGCGGTCGCCGCGGTCCGCATCGACGAGGTGACGGCGGGGCTGCTGGGCGGCCGGTTCGAGACGAGCAGCGAGGGCGGCGCGCGCTTCCTCCACGGGGCCCGGGACGACCTCAAGGTGACGTCGGCGCCGGCGTTGCTCGGCAAGCCGATGGCGTGCTTCGGGCGAGAGCGGGAGCTCGGCGTGCTCGGCGCCGAGCTCGAGCGGAGCATCGACGAGTCGACCTCGGGCGTGCTGCTGGTGGTCGCTGCGGCCGGCATGGGCAAATCGCGGCTGCGGCAGGAGTTCCTCGAGAAGGTGTCGTCGCGCAACGCACGGGCGGCCGACGGCGCGCGCGACGGAGGCGGCGCCGACCTGGCGGACGGCGCCCGCGTGGAGGTGTGGGTCGGCCAGGGCGATCCGATGAGCTCGGGCTCGGCGTTCGGGCTGCTGTCGCGCGCGCTGCGGAGCGCGATGGGCATCGTCGACGGCGAGCCGCTGGAGGAGCGGCGGCGCAAGGTGAGGGCGCGGGTCGAGCGCCACCCCGAGCTCGACGTCGGGCGCGTCAGCGCCTTCCTTGGCGAGCTCCTGGGCGCGCCGTTCCCGGACGACGACATCCGGGTCGGCGCGGCGCGGCGCAACCGGCAGCTGATGGGCGATCAGCTGCGGCTGTCGTGGGAGGAGTTCATCCGGGCCGAGTGCGCGAGGCAGCCGGTGCTGCTGATCCTCGAGGACCTGCAGTGGGGCGACCTGCCCACCCTGACGATGGTCGAGGCGGCGCTCCGGAGCCTCCGGGATCTGCCGTTCCTGGTGCTCGGGCTGGCTCGACCCGAGGTGCACGAGGCCTTTCCGGGGCTGTCTCAGGGGCGCTTCGGCAACCAGATGATGCTGCCGCCGCTCACGCGCCGGGCGAGCGAGCGGCTGGTGCGCGCCGCGCTGGGCGACGAGGCGAGCGCGGAGCTCGTGGCCACGCTGGTGGACCGGGCCGACGGCAACCCGTTCTACCTGGAGGAGCAGGTCCGCGCGGTGGCGGCCGGCCACGGCGCGGACCTGCCGGAGACGGTGCTGGCGATGGTGCAGGCGCGCATCGAGGCGCTCGACGCCGAGGCGCGGCGCGTGCTGCGGGCGGCGAGCGTGTTCGGCCAGGCGTTCTGGCCGAGCGCGGTGAGCGCGCTGCTCGGGGGCGCCGAGGTGACGCGCTGGCTCTCGGAGCTGGAGCGCCGTGAGGTGGTCCACCGGCGCGGCCCCGGGCGGCTGCGGGGCGAGGTCGAGTACCGCTTCCGGCACGCGCTGGTGCGGGAGGCGGCGTACGGGATGCTGACCGAGGCCGACCGGCGGCTGGGCCACGCGCTGGCGGGCGCCTGGCTGGAGGGCGCGGGCGAGCCCGACGCGATGGCGCTCGCGGAGCACTTCGAGCGCGGCGCGGTGCCCGCGCGGGCCGCGGCGGCGTACCTGCGCGCGGCGCAGCACGCCCTGGAGGGCAACGATCTCGGCGCCGCGATCGCGCGGGCCGAGCGCGGGCTCGAGTGTGCGCCGGAGCCCGCGGTGGTGGGGGCGCTCCGGCTGGTCCAGGCCGAGGCGCATGTGTGGCGGGGCGATCTCGCGCTCGCCGAGCAGCGGGGGACCGACGCGGCGCGGCACCTCGCGCCCGGCTCGGCGCCATGGTTCGCGGCCGTCACGCAGGCCGTCGCGGCCGCGAGCAAGCTGGGCGGCTTCGACCGCGTGGAGCGGTGGATGGGCGAGGCGGTCGTCATGGCGGCCTCGCAAGGCGCGGAGAGCGCGAAGAGCACCTGTCTCTCCATGGGCGCCTCGACGCTGGCCTTCACCGGGCGGCTCGCGGTCGTCGACGCGCTCATCGCGGAGGTCGAGCGCGCCATGGGCGACGGGGCGTCGACAGGCGCCGGCACGGGGGCCGAGGTGGTTGCGGGGCTGCACCAGGCGCGCGCTTTCCGCGCCATGAGCGGGGGCGATCCCGGCGCCTGCGTCACCGGCCTGGAGGCCGCGCTCGTGGCGTACGAGCAGGTCGGCGACCGGCGCAACGCGTGCATCACCCGCGCGAACCTGGGCTATTCCTACGGGGAGCTCGGCGATTTCGGCGGCGCCGAGGCGGCGCTCCGCTCCGTGCTGGAGGCCACGGAGCGGATGGGTCTGCACGAGGTGGCGGCGGCGGCGCAGGCCAGCCTCGGGCAGGTCCTCGCCTACGGCGGCAAGCTCGCCGAGGCGCGCGCCGTCGAGGAGGCGGCCCTCGCATCGAGCCAGCGGCTGGGCGACCCGCGCGCCGAGGTGGTGTCGCGCTCGTACCTCGCGAAGATCGCCCTGCTCGCCGGCGATTTCGCGGGCGCGGAGCGCGAGGCGCGCCTCGCCGAGGCGCTGGACAGCGCGTCGCCGTTCCGCGTCGCGGCCACGGCGATCCGCGCCCGGGCGCTGATCGGGCTGGGGCGCGCCGTCGAGGCGCTCGCGGCCGCCGGCGAGGCCCTGGCAGCGCTCGAGTCGCTCGGCGGGATCGAGGAGGGTGAGTCGATGATCCGGCTGGTCCACGCGGAGGCGTTCTCTGCGGTCGGCGACGCGGACAGGGCCGCTGTCGCCATTTCATCGGCGCGCGACAAGCTGCTCGACCGGGCCGCCAGCGTCCGCGATCCCGAGTGGCGCAGGCGCTTTCTCTCCCACGTCCCGGACAACGCCCGCACACTGGAGCTGGCGGCGCAGTGGGTCGGAATGGGTCCGAACTGTCGGAACTGAGCGTAGCTGAACGGAATCTGGCGTAATCTGGCGTAACCGGGCGTAACCGGGCGTAACCGGGCGTAACCGGGCGTAATCTGGCGTAATCTGGCGTAACTACGCGCCGTTTTGCTACGGGCGAATCTGCATCGAGCGTCAATTTAAGAGCTGACAGCCGCGGTGAATCACCGTACTCTAGCCTAGACGTGGAGAGTTCCCGGCTGTCGTTGTGCTGAACGACGCACCGGAGGGCGTGCTGCGATCGGGGAGCGTGGGTGCTCCCCTTGGCTCGCTACCGAGGTCTCATCACGTGAAAATCAAGGCTGTACTTGGATGCGCAGGTGTCCTTTTCGTGGCTACTGGCTGCATGGCGCCCGAGCTGGAGCTCGAAGCGCATGCTGAAGAGACAGAGGAGCTCGACACGAGCGCTGACGCGCTCGCGAGCGGCAATGCGCTGAGCGCCAATGCGCTGACGGCCAATGCGCTGAGCGCCAATGCGTTGAGCGCCAACGCGCTCAGCGCGAACGCGTTGGCCCCGGAGGCGGCCTCTGCGCTCACGGATCCTGGCGAGCGGGGCGACCTCTTTCGGACGCTCGTGAAGTACACGGTCAGCTGCGCCCTCAAGGAGTCCCAGTCGTTCCGTTTCTCCTGGACCGACCGCGCGGGCGCGACCCACAAGGAGGTTTATCCCGGACATCTCGGCCTCGCGCCCCGGTGGGACCGGCGCCCGCTCGATAAGGAGGGCAAGCAGATGGTCTCCGCGTGCCTCGCCGCCCACACGAACCGTTATGGCGTCTCGGTCCTTGTCTCGATGCGCTCCCGACAGACCCCGCTCTGCCACGAGGTCGAGGACGATGAGCTCGACGAGTACCCTCATGTCGAAGGGGCCTTCTGGGGGAACCTCTTCACGAAGACGCCGTACCTGCGCGCCTGCTACAACACCGCGAACGTCGATGTCTCGCGCTCGGCGAAGCGCGACTGCGCCGCCGGGCACGTCAATGCGGACGGGGAGATCGAGGGCTGCGGGATGATCGAGATCGTCGGGAGCTGCAAGGAGTCCTGCGGCAAGCTCGACCGCTCCGGGGAGTATTACAAAAGCTGCGATGATCCCGAGCTGGGCAAGACGCGCTACATCATCACCACCGCGCTGCGGTGACTCTCGCCATCCTGAGCAGAGGGGCCGCCGGTCATCTTCTCCCGCAGCAGCCCTGATCGGAGCCGAGCGAGCGCTCCTCCCTCCTTGGCCTCCTTGGCCTCCTTGGCGCGGGCGGCGTCGTCGGGCGAAGATGCGCGGCCATGGAGATGCATCAGGTCCGGTATTTCCTTGCGGTGACCGAGACCCGCAGTTTCACGCGCGCGGCCGAGCGGTGCGCGGTCTCGCAGCCCGCGCTCACGGCCGCCATCAAGAAGCTCGAGGAGGAGCTGGGCGGGCCGCTCGTCCTGCGCGAGCGCGGCGGCGCCAAGCTCACGGCGCTGGGGCAGCGCGTGCTGCCGCGGCTCCAGCGGCTGCGGGACGAGATGCAGGCCGTCCAGGTGATCGCGGACAACCACCGGCGCCTCAAGCAGGTGCCGCTCCGGGTGGGCATCCTCTGCACCATCGGGCCGGCGCGGCTCGCCGGCTCGCTGGCGGCGTTCCGCGCGGAGGCGCCGGGGGTGGAGCTGGAGATCGCGGTGGCCGTGCAGGGCGAGCTCCTGCGGCGGCTGGAGGAGGCCGAGGTCGACGTCATCGTCTCGAACCTCGGTGACGCCGTTCCGGACTGGTGCGTGGTGGCGCCCCTCTACGAGGAGCGCTACGTCGTGGTCCTCCCGCCCGGCCATCGCCTGGCCGCGCGCGAGGGCCTGCGGCTCGAGGATCTGGACGGCGAGCCCTACCTCGATCGGCTCGCCTGCGAGATGCGCGAGCAGGTGACGGGCGCGTGCGCCGCGCGGCGCGTGGACCTGTACGCGGCGTACCGGACCGATCGAGAGGACTGGGTCCAGAGCCTGGTGCACGCGGGGCTGGGTTTTGCGTTCATGCCCGAGCACTCGGTGCTGGTGACGGGCGCGTCGCAGCGCCCGCTCGTCGACCCGGCCCTCCGGCGCACCGTCGCGCTTGTGCGCTCGGGCGATCGCACGCTGGCGCCGGGCTTGCAGCTCTTCTGGGACGCGCTGCTCTCGCGCGCTGCCCGGGCGCGGCCGGTCACCCCTTCGCGGCGATGATGTCCACGTGCTCGATGACGGGCGGTGTGGCGAGCAGCTCCGGCGCCTTTGCCATGAGCGCGGCCGCGATGCGGCCCGCGAGGTGCTCCTTGCGCCCCACCTCGTCCGCGAAGGTATCGAAGATGCCGAACGTCGACGGCCCGATGCGCAGCGCGAACCAGTGAACCGTCCGCGGCTCCTCGGCGGCGAGGCCGACGGCGGAGCGGAGGAGGGCCTCGACCTCGGCCTCCTTGCCGGGCTTGGCCTCGATGCGGGCCAGGAGGGAGAGGGTCACGGCGGTCGGGGAAGCAGCGGTCATGGGATCCTCCTCTTCGGCGGCGCACGGCGCGCCGCGCTTCGGTGAGTAGAGTTGTAACGACGCGCGTCCGGGCGACCATTCGTTGTTCTGAATGGATCCATCAGCGCCGTGGATGGGCGCTTTCCGAGCTCCCGCGGCGGCCACCCCCTGCTGGACTGCCGCCGAGCGAGTCCCGACCAGTGTGGCGCAGTACTCAGTTTCGAGAATAGCGGCGAATCGGGAACGATCGACGGACGACCGCGGTGCAGCGGGCCGAGGTGCTGGGTTATCTGGGGCTCTGCGCGCTGGAGCCGGGCAAGCACCGGGAGGCCGCCGAGCACCTCGGGCAGGACGCCGTCCTGAATCGCGCGCTCCTCGACAGGTTCACGCGTGCGTTCAACCGGGCGGCCGAACGCGTCGGGAGGATCCACGTGGCGGCGTCTGCTCGATCGCCTTGGCGAGGACGGCATCTCAAACCCCGAGGCCCTTCTCTTCTGGGGAGCCATCGACGATCCGACGTTCGAGCGCCCCGCTCAACCCGCTCTCGAACAGCGTCAGGGTATCGAGTGAGGTACCTCCTCGACACCAACACGGTGATTGGGATCCTGCGCGCGAAGCACATTGGAATGCTCACTCGTTATGTGGCGGTGGCGCGCGCCTCCGTCTGTACGTGCAGCGTGATAAAGGCCGAACTGTTTTAAGGAGCGCTCAAGAGCGCGAAAGTCACGCAAAACCGCTCCGCTCCGCACAGGATGGTTTTCTGCGAGAGCTCGTCTCGTTCGATTTTGACGATCTCGCAGCCGAACACGATGCGCGCATCCGCTCCGATCTCGAAGGCGATGGTCAACCTATCGGGAGCATGGACCTTCTCATCGCCTCCATCGCGCTCGCGAATGGGCTGATCCTCGTCACCCATAATGTTCGGGAGTTCTCGCGCGTGAAAGGCCTGCCGCTCGAAGACTGGGAATCGTCGTGACCGACGCGCCCGCAGGGCGGAGTGTTCCGGCATCGAGGGCGCGGGGCAGGCGCCATCCTCCGCCTCCCGCCTTCACCCCGCGACGCCCGCCCGTCCCGCTTCGGCTTGCTGCGTTGCCAGCACGACAAGACAGGCGATGAGTCTCTCGGCCAGTTCCCCTGGCGTGAATCATCGATCGATGGGGGAGCGGCTCCACGGACCTTCGGCTCGCTGGAGCGATGTCGTGACACGGGCATCGATCCCGGCATGATGCCGTCTCGGGCGGAGACGGCATGACCCTGCGATCCGCGCTCGGAGATTTCGGCTCGACGGCGCCGGGGTCGAGGTTATCGTGCGACCCCGCAGCGCAATCGGGCCGACCCGCGGAGGGGAAGATGAACCAGGAAGAGCGGCAGGACGCAGCCACCTATCGCGTCGTCGTCGATCACGAGAAGCAGTACACCGTCTGCCCTGTCGAGCGCGCGATCCCGCGCGGGTCGCGGGAGGCCGGCAAGCAGGGATCCATCATGGAGTGCCTCGCTTATATCGAGCAGGCATGGGAGCGCCTGCGCGCCCCTGCGGAGGGATGCGCCCCGGCAGAGGTCGCCCGAGCGCGCGCGGAGTGGCTATCCTGACGCCGCCATGAGGCAAGGATGGCGGCGACGACGAGGTGGAGCGGGCGCGAGGGCGTCCCTCCGCTCATGTCGACCGAGGCGCCGGGATCCCTCCACGCGGGCGTGGATCTGCGTCACGGCGCGATGAGCCCGCTCTGCGTCTCGAGCGGATCGATCCCCCGCAGCACCGCGGCGCCGTGCGGTCCGGCGCGGCGACAGGCTTCCTCGACCGAGAGGCCGTGGGCGAGATAGAAGGTGAGCGCCCCGGCGAAGCTGTCGCCTGCGCCGTACTCGCCGAGGACGCGGTCCGGTGCGGGCGGCGCGTCGACCAGCGCGGCGCCCCCCGGGCGGAGGACGCGGACGGGGCGCGGCCCGTCGGTGAGCACCAGCGCGCCGGGGCAGGGGTCGTACGCGTCGAGCGGGGCGTTCTCGCGCGGATCGGAGGCGCTGCCGATGACCACGTCGGGCGCGATCGCCGCCGCCCGGAGCGCCGCGCCCCGGCGGGCCGTCACCACGAGGCGGCGCGCCGCCCGGGCGAGGCGCAGGCTCTCGGGGTCGGCGCCGGTGAAGTAGACGGCGTCGCAGCCGGCGAGGATCGACCACGGGAGCGGATCGGTCGCGGCGGGCTGGAGCGGGGCCCCGGTGACGATGATGGTGCGACGGCCCTCGGCGTCCACGACGACGACCACGCGCGGGTGGTCCACGGCGCGCGCGGCCGCGTGGACCTGCACGCGCCCCGGCGCGACGCGGATGCGCTCCTCGACGGCGCGCGCCGCCGCGTCGTGCCCGAGCGCGGTGAAGAGGTGGATCTCGGCGTCGCTCCGGCAGAGCTGAGCGAAGGCGAGGCCGCCGCCCCCGCCGGGCAGGAAGCGCGCGTCGAGCAGGTGAACGATGTCGCCCGGCTGAGGGACGCCCTCGGTGCGGCCGAGCGTCACGTGCTCGACGTGCCCCACGACGGCGATGCGCGGCGCTGCCATGCCGCTCGACATAGCACGGCGGTGACGCGCCGCGCGAGCGCCTCCTGGTCGTCGCCCGGCCGGGGCATGCGCGCCTCCCCAGCCCCCCGCGCCGCCGGCCATGCCCTGCGGCGCCCCTCGCCGGGCATGGCCGGCGGCGCGCGCGGGAAAAGAGGATCGGTGTCTGTCAGAAGACGGGCGGCCGCGGCGTAGGAACGGGGGTGGCCGGAGAGCCACACCTGATCCGCGTCGCAGCGCGCTCCTGCGCGCCGGTGCCAGCCGCCGTCGCGCGCTGGCGAACGGAGACGCACGCGCGACGGCCGCGCGACCCGCGACCCGCGACCCGCGACGGAGCGCTGGCCGAAGGGCTTCGTCTGCCCAGCTTCTCATCAACGATCCATGTCCAGAGGAGATCAACACCGTGCTTACTCACGCATTCGACAGATCCATCCGGTACCCTGCGCCACGCCCCGCCGCCGCGCTCGTCGCGGGCCGCGGGAGGACGGGCGCATCATGAGGAGGCTTTGCAAAGGCGCGCTCCTCGCGGCGCTCGCGCTCGGGAGCACCATCGCGAGCGCAGGAGACGCGCGGGCTATAGAGGGCGCCACCGCCTTCTGGAGCAACGCCGTCGAGGTCCAGGTGTCGGGCGGCGCCCTCACCCGCGGTCCGGGCTGGGGCTGGAGCGCCGGCGCCTCGTCGGTCCAGCAGATCGAGGCGGGCGACGGGTTCGTCGAGTTCTCCACGAACGAGGCGAACCGGACCAAGATCGCCGGGCTGAGCCACGGCGATGAGAGCCCGTCGTTCTGGGACATCGATTACGGGGTGCTCCTTCGCGCCGACGGGGGCGTGGAGATCCTCGAGCAGGGGTACGGAAAGGGCTACTTCGGGACCTACCAGGCCGGCGACGTCTTCCGCGTCGAGGTGTTCGAGGGCCAGGTGCGTTATCGCAAGAACGGGGTCGTATTCTATACGAGCCACACGGGGCCCACCTACCCGCTCGCGCTCGACGCCAGCCTGCACGACGAGGGCGCGACCGTCACCAGCGCCCAGGTCACGAGCTGCGCGGCCGGCGACGAGAGCTGCATGCCGCCGGGGTTCTGGAAGAACGTCCGCTACGCCCCGGCGAACGGGACCTTGCTGACGCGCAGCCCCGGCTGGGGCTGGCACGCCGGGGCCTCATCGGTCCAGCAGATCGAGGCCGGCGATGGGTTCGTGGAGTTCTCCACGAACGAGGCGAGCCTCGAGAAGATGGCGGGCCTCGGCAACGGCGACGTCGATCAGGGCTTCGGGGACATCGACTATGCGGTCTTTCTGCGCGCCGATGGAGGCCTGGAGATCGTCGAGCAGGGGGTTGGGAAAGGCTACTTCGGGACGTACCAGGCCGGCGACGTCTTCCGCGTGGAGGCGTTCAGCGGCCAGGTGCGTTACCGCAAGAACGGGCTCGTGTTCTACACGAGCGCCACGGCGCCCACCTACCCGCTCGGGCTCGACACCAGCCTGAACCACGAGGGCGCGACCATCACCAGCGCCCAGGTCGCGAGCTGCGCGGCCGGGGACACGAGCTGCATGCCGCCGGGGCTGTGGAGGAACGTCCGCTACGTCACCGCCAACGGAGGCGCGCTGACGCGAAGCGCCGGCTGGGGCTGGCACGCCGGCGCCTCATCGGCCGAGCAGATCGAGGCGGGCGACGGGTTCGTGGAGTTCTCCACGAACGAGGCAAACCTCGAGAAGATGGCCGGCCTCAATCACGGCGACGCCGATCAGGGCTTCGGGGACATCGATTACGCGATCTACCTGCGCGCCGATGGAGGCCTGGAGATCGTCGAGCAGGGGGTTGGACAGGGGTACTTCGGGATGTACCAGCCGGGCGACGTCTTCCGCGTCGAGGTGTTCAACGGTCATGTGCGTTACCGGCAGAACGGGATGGTGTTCCACACGAGCAACACGGCGCCCACCTACCCGCTCGGGCTCGACACCAGCCTGAACCACGAGGGCGCGACCGTCACCGGGGCCCAGATCATGAGCTGCGCGGCCGGGGACGAGGCCTGCATGCCGCCGCAGGAGTGGAAGAACGTCCGCTACGCCACGGCGAACGGAAGCCTGCTGACCCGCGACGCCGGCTGGGGCTGGCACGCCGGGGCCTCGTCGGCCGAGCAGATCGAGGCGGGCGGCGGCTACGTCGAGTTCTCCACGAACGAGGCGGACCTCCAGAAGATGGCGGGCCTCGGCCACGGCGACACGGACCAGGGCTTCGGAGACATCGATTACGCGATCTACCTGCGCGACGACGGGGGCCTGGAGGTCTACGAGCAGGGCGTTGGACAGGGATACTTCGGGCCCTACGAGGTCGGGGACGTCTTCCGCGTCGAGGTGTTCAATGGCCAGGTGCGCTACCGCAAGAACGGGATGGTGTTCCACACGAGCACCACGGCGCCCACCTACCCGCTCGGGCTCGACACCAGCCTGAACCACGAGGGCGCGACCGTCGCCGGCGCCCAGGTCGTGAGCTGCGCGGCCGGGGACACGAGCTGCATGCCCCCCGGGCTATGGCAGAACGTCCGCTATGCCACCGCCAACGGAGGCGTGCTGACACGAAGCGCCGGCTGGGGCTGGCACGCCGGGGCCTCGTCGGCCGAGCAGATCGAGGCGGGCGACGGCTACGTGGAGTTCTCCACGAACGAGGCGAGCCTCCAGAAGATGGCGGGCCTGAGCCACGGCGATGTCGATCAGGGCTTCGGGGACATCGATTACGCGATCTACCTGCGCGCCGATGGAGGCCTGGAGATCTACGAGCAGGGCGTTGGACAGGGGTACTTCGGGACCTACCAGGCCGGCGACGTCTTCCGTATCGAGGTGTTCAATGGCCAGGTGCGGTACCGCAAGAACGGGCTGGCGTTCCATACGAGCCTGACGGCGCCCACCTATCCGCTCAGGCTCGATACCAGCCTGAACGACGGGGGCGCGACCGTTACCGGTGCCCAGGTCGTGAGCTGCGCGGCCGGGGACACGAGCTGCATGCCGCCGGGGTTCTGGAAGAACGTCCGCCATGCGCCGGCGAGCGGGGGCTCGCTGACGCGCGCCGCCGGCTGGGGCTGGCATGCCGGGGCCTCGTCGGTCCAGCAGATCGCGTCGGACGATGGCTACGTGGAGTTCTCCACGAACGAGACGAACCGGTACAAGATGGCGGGCCTTGGCCACGGCGACGCCGATCAGGGGTACGGAGACATCGATTATGCGATCTACCTGCGCGGCGACGGGGGACTGGAGGTCGTGGAGAACGGCTACGGACAGGGCTACTTCGGGACCTACCAGGCGGGCGACGTCTTCCGCGTCGACGTGCAGAGCGGCCAGGTCCGCTACCTGAAGAACGGGGCCGTGTTCCACACGAGCAGCGCAACGCCCACCTACCCGCTCGAGCTGGACACCAGCCTGTTCGATGAGGGCGCGACCATCACGAACGCGTCGATCTCGGGCGCCGGCGGCGGGGGGGACCCGACCACCGGCTGCGGCGAGGTGGGGCCCGGCGACGAGCTCAGCGACACGAAGGTGCCCACGTTCTGCAATCACCCCACCACGATGCCGAACGGGGACGCGCCGCCCATGGGGCAGTACTTCGGCCATACGTGCACCTCGGTCGTGCTCCAGACCGTCTATTACACGCACACGTCCGGCAACCACAGCGGGCTCGACTTCTCCGTCCCGGCGCGCAGCCCCTTGTACTCGGTCGGCTATGGAAAGGTCATGTGCGCCGGGCCAGACGCCTGCGTGGGCAGGTACCCCACCGCCCGGGGCGCGCCCGCCCAGATCGATCTGACGATCCGCTATGGCTCGGTCTACGTCATCTACGGGCACGCCGCGTCGACCCTCGTCGCGGAGGGCGATCTCGTCGTCCCGGGGCAGGAGATCGGCGAGTCGTCGGACTGGCCGAACAACGATCACCTGCACTTCGAGGTCCGCCGCGTCGCCGACAACAAGGCGCCGAACCCGGTGCCGTTCTTCTCGCCGGACATCCGGGGCTATCTCGAGGGCACCGTCACCGACGCGCACTTCTGCACGGGGCACTTCGATGATCAAGCGGACGTGGGGTTCACGTCGACTACCCAGCTCGATGAGCGGCCGTGCACGGACGCGAACGACGGGACGACCGGCCCGATCCGCTGCCAGGAGGTGTGCGACTACAGCCCTGCGGACTGCGAGGTAAAAACCTACCCCAACGGGCGCAGGGAGGTGCACGAGTACTGCAGCGGTTTCAGCTGCGGCGGCGGCACCTATGCCTGCGGGCTCCGCCGGAATACGGCCGCCCAGGCGTGCCCGTGACGCCCGCGCCGTGACGCCGCCCATCATCGGCGTGCGCCGTTGAGCCGAGCTCGCCGGCGCCGCCGCCGCGCCTGACATCGACATCCATCCCCGCCATGGCGCCGCCACCCCTGAGGTGGAGCTCTCCTCGGATTCTCCCGTCGTTTCGCGTCGGCATGGGGTGTGCTCGAGGCCGAGCGTCATGCCGACGCTCGAGCACAACGCCCTCGTCGAGATGTTCCGCGAGGACCTCTCCGGCGACGAGGCGTCAGCGGCAGAAATGTCTATTGTTTCAATGGGTTCCGACTGACGCTCGGCCGAGTCGTCATCCGGCGTGGCCCAACGCGGGCCCAACGAACCGCCTGTGAAGGCGCCAGCGTCCGCCGTGGCGGGGGCGGGGACGTCGCCCGGGGGCGCCGTCTGACCGGGCGGCGCGCCGGAGGCGGAAGCTTCGGCGCTCGCCGAGCCCGTGTCTGCTCCAGCGGACGCGGGTTGGCCTCCCCCTACCGAGCCGCCCTTTCCTCTCAGCTCGGGGATGGCCTCATCCAGAGGGGCAAAGTCGCCCAGTCCAAGCTCGGCGATCTTGCGCGCGGCGCGCTTGTAGTGGTGGATCTGGCCGCTCGACTTGTGTCCGGTTCGGTCGGAGATCCACGTCTCCGTGCGACCATTCGCGAGCTTGATGGTAATGAAGGTCGCTCGAGTGTCGTGCAATCGGATGTTCAGTCTCGACTCCGTGGTCTCGAACAGCTCGGGTCGATCGACTCCCGCGCGTTGGAGGTGATCTCTGAAGCGTTCCGCCCCGTGACAACCCGGCAAGGGGTCCCCCTTTGGCCCGACGAAGACACGCCGATTGTCCGGCCAGAGCTCGCGATAAGCGCGAAGCGCGCGCACCACATCAGGCGATAGTGCCCAGGCGCGGGGGTCATCGGTCTTGTTCTCATCGAGAACAACGGCTCCCCGGTCAAGGTCGACGTCCGACCATTCGAGAGTTCCGGCCTCGTCGGCTCGCATGCCCTCGCGCGTGAGGAAGCCATAGTAGACCCGGAAGCACAGCGGGACCATCTGACTCCTCATGAGGCGTTGATCCTCGTCAGGGTACAAGTAGCCCTTTGCCTTATTATTTTCTATCTTCGGAATCCACCCGCGCGGCAGCGGGTTGTGCGCAATGATGCGCGCCGGATAGGCAGCCAGTGACAATAGCCGATGGATGACGATCGCAATATTCCGGCGCGATCCGGGCTCCAGGTGCGCCGGCAGCCGTGACATCGCGTGGTCGGCATGGTCGAGTGTGAAGCGCACGAGGGGAACGGGGCCTAGCACGTCGAGCACGTGACCCAGCCTCTGCTCATATTTATCGGCTGTCCGAATCGCCTTCACATGGTCCGGATACTGATCGGCAAGCTTTCCAGAAAGAACCCGCTCAGCGAACTCGGCGAAGGTGGTTTCCCCGGAGGCACGGGCGCGCGCTTCGCCCCTGCACAGGTGGTTGATCGCGAGCCGGACGTCACGGAGCGCGCTGCCCTCGCGCGCGGCAGCCTGCTCCAGCAGCGGCAGGCCGAGCACGATCTGTCCGGCAGCGAGCAGGTGCCTGCTGAGATCGGCCAACACTTCCAGCCGCGCGTTGGCGTCGTGCTCGGTCCGGCACGTCGGCAGGCTGAACGTGCGTCGCCCCGCCTCGCCGAGGCTCAGACGCGCGGTCCACGTGTTCCTGCGCAACCGGACTGACCCGGAGCCGTTGGCGCGCTTGTCGCCTGCCGCTGATGGCGCGGTGCCCTGCGGGCGCTCTGGAGAGCTCGACGCTCCCGGTAAGCTCGCACCGGGCGCAGCTCCCGCCTCCGGCGGCGAGGGGCGCCCGCCAGGGCGGCTCGCCCGTGCGCGGCGCTCGGTCGATCCGGCTGAAGGAACGGACGAAGTAGCGACTGCCGGCGAGCGCTTGGCGCGCGCCCGCCGCTGCGGTACGTCGGTCATGGGTCGGTCTCCGGGAAAGCGGGGGTCGATCAAGGGCCCGTCCGGCGTTGGTAGCGCCGAGCGGGCCCGCTCTACTTCAGCGCCAGCCTAGCACGCCTCGCATCTGCGTGACGGGAGCTCGCTCGGCCGGTAGGCGGCTGCGGAACAGGTTCGAGCCCGGCAGAGGCCAGCACGGCGGCAACCCGAGTGTTCTCATCGGCCTCGGCGGTGCGACGCGACGCCGGCTTACTGGCCAGCGCCGTCAGGTACGCAACGAACGACTCGCGCTGGACCAAGCGCAACTTGCCGAGTTTGGTGATCAGCAGGGGAAAGCCCGGCGCGCGGATCGTGTCGAGGAAGACGCGCGCCGGGATGCCGGTGACCGCCTCGACGTTCTTCTGCGAGAGCATCTCCGGCTGCGGCACCGTGATCGTGAGCCCGTCCAGCGGGATCGTGAGCGTCGCGGTTGCCGTCGCCATCGCTGGCTGGTCGCTCACCTTCGGGCTGGACCATCCGCCGGCGGGAGTCTCCAGGCTCTTTCTGTCGATGGCGCGCGTGCCGTTACCAGCCTGACGAAGAGCAAGCGGTGCCGATACACGCGCGAGAGCCGCTCGTGTCATGCCATACCTCCATCTGTGTTGGGTTCGTGCGCGACCGAGACCGCCGCTTCTGGAAGGAGCACGAAACGGTAATTCCGTGTCACCGGTAATTCGACACGAGTTGCTTGGAGACCTGCCTGGGGAAAACACCCTGTCGCATCGCGGGGTTGGGTGTTCTGGAAAGCCCTGCCGAGGGGCCGAAATGGGGGGTGCGAAGGACTCGATTTGGTAATTCGCGCGCTCTGGCGACGCCGCGCGTGGAGGCGACGTAGAGCCACCCATCGGGCCTTGTCCACCCCGGGCGAGCGCGACGCCGTCGCAGAGATCGAGGCGGACGTCGGCGAACGTTGCGCCGTCGGCCTCGTCCATCGGGCCGAGCGCGGCGCCGTACCGGCGCCGTGGCAGCACTCCTTGACGCACCTGGAGCTGCACGACGTCGCCCATGCGCCAGCGTCGCCTGCTCCCTGAATTGGGATCGGCGAGCGGGCGCGGTAGGCACGCACGGGAGAGGTACGCGGCGAAAGTCCAACGCGACGCCGTTTCATGTGCTCGACTCGCGCGCTTCCCGCCGGGCAGCGCTGCACCGCAGACCAGCATGCCGATCGCTCGGACGTGGGCTTGAGACCGCGGGCGTCCCGCGCTCCGCCGCCTCCCACGCGGCTCGCAGGCTGCTTTCAAGTTTTCCTCCCCCCTCCATCGGCGGTCCCATTCGCTTCAGCGCCTCCAGGCGCACAGCCTCCAGCCTCGACCGGCGCGGCGCCGTCGCCCGGCGCTTCTCCACGAGCTCACCGAGCACCTGCGCCGCGCGCTCCCACTGCTCCGCCGCCCCCGGCGCGTGCGCGATCCTTCGCACGGCGTTCCAGGGCGCTTCAAGCTGATCACACAGGTTGCCGATCTCGGGGTGCAGCCGTGCGATCGCGCGCAGGTGGCACCGGGTCTGCTTGTTCATCTGGAAACACTCTTCCAGGACGTGGCTCGGCGCGCGGACCACTCCGCACGCGAGCTCGTACCAGCGCCGCGAGCTCATGCGTCTACAAAAGCACCGAACCAGAAACCTGCCAGAGCGAAGCCTTCATTTTCCGTTCAACTTTAAAGAGCGTTAAAGCACAGTACAAGAGTCGGCTCCTGGCGAGGGCGACGGCATTAAAGTCTTATGTAGCGTGCGACCAAGAGGACGCCGGTTCTCACGTGGCACCGTGACCTGACTGGCGTTCGCAGGGGCCCGAACACGTGACCTCGGTGTGCGGGGTGACCCCTCCCGGCGATCCCACGGCCCGGCCGTCGAGCGGGGCCAGCTCGCTCGGCGTCGCGGCCGCGAGCCGCGCCGGCGTCCACCTGGGCGAGCTCCGCCTTGCGCCAGCCTCCCGCCTGGACGAGCTCCGCGGCCCCTTGCGCCGAGTTCGCGCCCCGCGGCATGCTCGGCTCCATGCCCAGGCCGCCCCGGCGTCCGCCTGGACGAGCTTGCGCCGCGCCCTTCGGGCCGCCCCGCGGTCGTGCCCGCCGCGCGCCGCCCTTGCATACGTATGCGACAAAACGGAGGTCGGCGGCTCGCCGGAGCCCCTCAGCCGACTCCGCGCAAAATTACCAAATCGGACCCCCTTCGCGCCCCCCAAATCGGCCCCTCGGCAGCTCCCCCGAAGCGGTCTAACTGCGCGTCACCAGAGCGGTTTCCACACCTGACCAGATCCCGGTAACTCGCGACGAGATACCGGGTCGTCAGAATTACCATTTCGAGCCTCCTCACGGGCTCTCGTTCAGGCTCTGGTCGGCCGGACGATTCGGTGCCGCTTCCGGCGGTGCCCTCGACGCCCACGTATGAGGCAGCGCCGGCGACCCCTCCCCGACCTGAAGCTGCCCCGGCTACGCCTCCGGCGAGCAACCCGCGCCAGGTGCTCGTCGCGCCCCCCACGCATACCATCGCCGCCACCCATGCGGCGGGCGACCTCGCGACCGCGCAGATCGCTGCGTGCACTGTCTCGGAGCTCCTCAGCGCCACGCAGGTGCCCGCACTCGTCGCGCCCGTTGTAGACCTCGCTAGTCTCGACTCGGGCACTTTTTGTTCGGGCACTTTTTGTCGGCCGGGCGTTGCGGAACAGCCTGGATCTGAAGGCCCTGCGCACTTTCACGCGGGTCGCCGGAGACGCCGCGGCCCCCCGAAACCCTGCGGATGCATGGGAAGCCCTGCAAAACAAGGGCGGGCGCGATGCACGAAAAGTGCCCAAGTCGAGACTAGGGCGCCGGCGCCGACACGAGACGCATCGGCCTCGTGAGCCAGCGACAGCGACTTCGCCGTCTTCGTGTGGCTCACGGGGGTTGCTCTCCGCCGCTGTCTGACGCCTGGCCCCAACAGCCTGCGTGGTCGTCCATCGGCTTGGTCAGGGCCGAGGATGGGCCTCCGTGCCGCTCTCGCTCTGTTGTATAACGTCGGCCCCCGTGACCCACCGCCTTCTCAAGCACAAGCCCGGCCCCCTTGCCGGGGAGACCGGCCCCTCCGCCACCCTGGACGGGGCGGTCTTCCTCGCCGAGGCGCAGAGGGTGTGCGCCGCACTCGCGGAGGATCTGCGTGTGCGCACGGACGGCTCCCCGGGCGTCACGCGACGCCTGTGGGTACGCTCGAACGACGAGGCGGGGCGGAGGACGAAGGCAGCGGAGAGCGAGGGGGAGGCGTAGAGGATGGTGAGGTTCGATGTTCTAGTGTGCACGGCGGCACTCGACGAACTGGAGGCGGTCCTCCGGGTGTTCGACGAGCCCCCGGAGACCTGGGAGGAGGCGCGGCTCCCGAACGGTTTTCGCTACCACCACTGCGCGATGAGGCGCCCCGCTGGAGAGCCGGTGCGGGTCGCCGCCGCGTGGGTTGGCTCCGACGGCGCCCAGCAATCCTCGGCCCGCTTGCAAGTTCTGATCGAGCACACGAGGCCGCGCGCGCTGGCGATCTGCGGGATCTGCGCCGGTCACCGCGGCGCCGTCGCGCTCGGCGATGTCATCGTGGCCGATCGTGTTTACCGCTACGACCCCAGCGCCCCAGACGAGGGCCACTCGCTGGATTCGTACGCACTGCCTGCCAATTGGGCGATGGACGCGCGGTATGTCGCCCGCCGGTTCGACGCCGAGGGCCGGTGGTCGCGGCGCCGGCCTCAAACCCAGGCGAGCCAGCGTAGATGGCTCGCGCGCGCTCTCCACGCACACGAGAGCGAAGGCGGTCCGGCCCCGGCGGCCCATCCCGACCGCAAGCTCTCGTGCCCCGACTGGCTGGAGGTCATCCGGTGGCTGGAGCAGAACGGTGACATCGAGAAGCACGCCGGAGCGCTGGCGCTCACCGACCGCGGCCGGGCCACTCTGCTCGAGGAGCAGACGCTCTACCCGGACGGCCACCCCGGCGAGCCACCCCTGCGCGTGCATTTCGGCGTGCTGGCGACAGTCTCTTCGTACCGCGCCGGCTCTGACATCTTCGACCGCCTGCGCGCCATCGATCGCAAGACGCTCGGTCTCGACGTGGAAGCCGCCGCATTCTGTGATGTGGCCCATCGGCTCGACGTGCCCATCATGGTGGCGAAGGCCGTCGGCGACTTCGCCGACTTCAAGAGCGAACCGAGGTTCCACTCCTTCGCCGCGGCTGTATCAGCAGAGTTCGCGCTTGATTACATGCTCCAGGCTCCTTTGCCCGAGGCCGCACAACCGAAGCCGACGACAGTCTCCGACCCACTCGCCGACGTATGGTCGCACCTCGATGGACGCTCGCGGAATGTTCTGGCAGCGCTCGCGGCGAGCGCGGGGGCAACCACGATCAGCACCGTTGCGTGGATCGCGCGCCTCGACGAGAGCGTTGCTGAAAGCGTCGTGCTCACAGCTGCCACCAAGATTGCGCAGGTACAGCTGGCACCCACGAACGCACGCTCCGTGCGCTTACTCGATCCCTGGCGAGATTTCGTGCGTCGCCAGCCAGAGGGACAGCAGGCGCTGAAGCAACACGCGGAGTATGTCGAGGCAGCGCTGCAAAAGTACGCTGACCCGATCCAGTGGCGTGAGCTGGAGCAGGACGTACCGGAGGTGCTGGCTGCCGTCGACAACGCAAGGGCCGCAGGTGATAATTGGGGGGCCTACCGGCTGTTCATGAGGGTCTTCGATCATCAGTATCGGCGCGGCCGGTACAGGGACACCGTGGACGGCATCACGCAGTTGCTCGCGCACCTCCCGCCCGAGAGCGAGGAGGCTATCGAGGCGCAGAACGGCATCTCGCGCGGGCTCCTCGTGCTCGGCGAAGCGGAGAACGCCGGCGCCGCGTCCCGTCGCGCCTTAGCGCTCGCCGTAGCGCGAGGCAACCGAAACCTCCAGAGTCAGTCGCTGTTGTACCTCGCTCGCTACCACTACGCTTGCGGCGAGTTCGATGTCGCCGCCAGGTACCACGAGGAAGGGCTCAAGCTCGTGGAAGAGCCACATGGCACATGGCTACGCGCCAAGCACCTCGGCGAGCTGGCGATGTGCGAGCTACGGCGAGACGACATTTCTGGCGCACGGGAGCGCGTCGAGCGCGCGCTCGATGATGTGCAACTTCGCGCTCCCGATGATCTCCCCGGGCGCGCGTCGCTCCTCGCCAACCTCGGTATGTGCTTGCTCAAGACCGGGAATCCCTCCGGCGCTCTCGAGCGACTGCAAGATGCGCTGAGCCTCGAGGAGCGCCTCGGGCGCATCGCCGGGCAGGCCGCGGTGCTGCGCGCGATGGGGAGCTGCGATGTCCCCTTCGACCAGACCCAGCGTGGTATCGAGCGCATCGAGCGTGCCCTGGTCCTTCACGAGCAGATTGGGGCCCTCCCGGCCCAGGTTCTAGACTTGATGCAACTCGGCGAGTGTCATGCAGCACTCGACGACATGCGACAGGCCTGCGACTCCTGGCAGCGCTCGATCGACTGTGCGCGCCGCATTTCGCTCCCCGACGCGCACCCCGATGTCCTCGCTGTGACGAGCATGCTCACGGGCACGGGTACGTACGTCACGCGCGCAACGATCCAGGGCGTGCGCTCGATCGATGCGCTCACGTGGGAGATTCCCGTTACCGCAGGCCCGGGCTGGCATGTGCTGATCGGCGACAACGGCGCTGGCAAAAGCTCGTTCCTGCGATCCCTCGCCCTCGCCCTGGTGAGCGAGACCGAGGCCCACGCCCTTCGCCAAGACTGGAATGAGTGGCTTTGTCGAGGCAGCGCCGAGGGCTCGGTGTACATCGCCCTGTCCCGGAACTTTCCAGATCCCGGCCGCGCCTCTGTCACCTTCGACGTCGCCCTCAAGCTTTCTCGCCACGCCGACCAGGTCAAGCTGGAGGATACCTCCCCCAACGATCTCGGTCGCCGCCTCCGCGACGGCACCTCCCCCGGCCTGTTCAGCGCCGCCTACGGCCCCTTCCGCCGTTTCTCCGGCGGCGATTCCGATTACGAGAAGCTCTTCGCCTCGCTCCCCCGCCTGGCTCGCCACCTCTCACTCTTCGACGAGCGCCCCGCGCTCACCGAAAGCATCGCCTGGCTCAAGCTGCTCGACCACAAACAGCTTGAGAAGAACCCCGAGGGGGACATCCTCGATTCTCTCAAGGCCTTCATCAACCAGCCCGACTTCCTCCCCCACGGCACCAAGCTTACCAAGGTCTCGTCCACCGCGGTCACCTTTACCGACGGCAATGGCTATACGGTCGGCATCGAACAGCTCAGCGATGGGCACCGCTCGATCCTGAGCCTGACGCTGGAGCTGCTGCGACAGCTCACGGTGACCTACGGCGCCCAGCAGATCTTCTATCCCGGCGATCCGACGAGGGTGCGCGCGCCCGGCGTCGTGCTCATCGACGAGGTGGACGTGCACCTGCACCCGACCTGGCAACGCGCGGTCGGAATCTGGTTCACGAAGCACTTCCCGAGGATCCAGTTCATCGTCACGAGCCACAGCCCGCTCGTGTGTCAAGCTGCCGAGGTAGGGACGGTGTTCCTCCTTCCGAAGCCGGGCACCACCGGCGGCCGGATGCTCCAGGGAACCGAGCTTGATCGGCTGCGCTACGGCAATGTGCTCGACGCCTACGGCACGGGCGTCTTCGGGCAGGGCGTGACACGCTCCGACAGCGCCAAGCAGATGCTCGAACGACTCGCCGAGCTGAACGACGCCGAGTTGGAGCGCGACCTTACGGCCGAGGAGTTCGACGAGCAGGCGCGCCTGCGCGCGACGTTCCCAACCACCGCGCACGTCCGCTCCAGGGGGGAGCGTTAAGGCGATGCTCCACGTCCCGCCCGTGACCCTGCCCACTACCCCTGCAGCCGCGCTACTGAGCCTGCAAGCGGATATCGACGCACTGCCGACCTTCGCCGAACGCGTGGCGGCCGCCAAGACCCGCTTCTCCTCGAAGAACAGGAAGGGCGACACTACCTTCGACGCGATCAAGGAGGTGCTGACCGCGATGTGCGCCGGCCGCTGCCGCTGTATGTACTGCGAGGACTCTGCCGCTGACGAGGTGGAGCACTTCCGCCCGAAGGATCTCTACCCGGAGGTCGTCTTCGCCTGGATCAACTATCTCTACGCCTGCGGCCCCTGCAACGGACCGAAGAACAACAGGTTCCAGGTGCTCTCCGCGAAGTCCAGGACCATCGTTGACGTGACCCGTCCCCTCAAGGCGCCCGTGACTGAGCCCGAGCCGGGCGATCCGGTGCTGATCGATCCTCGCCGCGAGGATCCGCTCACGCTCATGCGCCTCGACATCCGCGGGACCTTCCTCTTCCGCCCCATCCCCTCGAAGGGAACGCACGAGTATGAGCGCGCGAACTACACCATCAACATCCTCCACCTGAACGAGCGCGACCACCTCCCTGGCGCCCGCAAGGACGCCTACGAGGCCTACTGCGCGCTGCTCCACCGCTACGTGCTGAAGAAGAAGGCATCCGCCTCTGCCGAGTACCTCGCCCGTACGGAGAGCGCGCTCCGGCGGACGCACCACCCGACGGTATGGGCCGAGATGAAGCGGCAGCGGGACGAGATCCCGGAGCTGCGGGCGCTGTTTAGGGAGGCGCCGGAGGCGATGCAGTGGTGAGGACCTCGACGGATCCATGGGCGTGCGGCCTGCCCGAGCGCGAAGGAAGTCCAATGCTTCGGCGACGTCAATCCCCAGCTGCGGAATTTGTCCTGGATTGACAGAACATTCGTCTATGCGACCCGACCCTCCTGAAAGAGACAGCGCTATAACATCGTCGGGCGGTCCGTTCCGTCCTGTCGGCCAAGTCCGACAAGTTCGCGGGATCCGAGGTGTTCGCCCGATTCGTGGTCTTAGACATGGTGGGCCAGTGCTTCCTGCGACAAGTTTGAGGTGGTCGGCACTAACTCGCGAAGAGTTCTTTGCGCCGTGAGTGCAAGGCCGAACAGCGAGTCAGGTAAGGGGCGAGCATGGTCACGAGCGCGACGACCCATGACGGAGCTTGACTGCACCAGCATCGACACGGCTTTGCCTTCGGTTGCTGGCCTCATGCGAATGTCCACTATGACATTGGCTCAGAAACTTCTCTCGTACTCTCCACGAGAGTACGAGGACGACTGCAATAGTTCAGACAGCGATTCGCTTGACGTTCTTTGGTGGCGAATCTTCCGATGCCTCCAGAAGCCCGTTCCCGAGTCCATCATGTGGTTTCATGCGACCCGTGTCCGTCCCGGAACGTCATTCGCCGACGGCATCCGCCCGCTAAACGAGCGTCTTGGCGACCTGGAAGAAATTGTGAAACAATGTGCCAAAGATCTCGGGCTCAATATTGGCGGTCACGCACCAGATGAGTATTGGACTCATTCGGGAGGTATTCAATTTTCCTTAAAGACATCCGACCGTATGCACTGGGGACCGTACGCCTTTCTCATGCGGGAGGTGATACTGCCTGGGACTAGCGATGTGCATGATTATCTAAGTGCACCGGAGATCGTTGAGGATATCGCTCGGCGTGACTACGGCCCAAGCTGGCAGAAGGTGCTCGATAGATTTCGCAGCATGACCGTCCCCTGTATCGTCCATTTTCGTGACTGGAAGCGTCGCGATGATGCTGCAGCTTTCGCTCTGCGATACTGCCATAAGCGAATCCACGAACGAGATAACGATGCCATTTTGCATACGTGCTACGACGCCGCGGGAGTTCCAGTTTCGCCAAGTGCTATCGTTCGTGTCGAGTACTTGTGAGAAGAACTAGTGCTCTGACACGATTCTGTTGAACCAGTCGGATCCGAAAATCCGCTCGGCGTCGCGGACGGTGAAGGTCCAGTCGATCTTGCGACGAGCCTGGTCCGCGGCTGTATTCCACTGCCGGACGCGGCTGCGTAGCTCGGTGTCGGTGATCATCGCGTCCCGCGTCCGACCGGTGAAGATCGCGGCCCCATGATCGGCAGCGTTCACCGTTCACCGCCGGCACCCACGCCGATCTGGGCCGCGCTCGCCTCCGCGGCGTAGACGTTACGCCCGCCGAAAAGTCGAAGGCCCGAGGGCTGCCACCCTCGGGCCTTCTGGAGCTCCGCGTTGCCGGAGTGCCCCACCTTCATCACAAGCCGGGCTCCAGGTCCAGAAAGCGGCGTCATGGAGCCCGTTGCCTTCATCCGTCTATCGCCTCGCCCACTGCGCCCGCTGCCGCATCCAGCTTCGCCTCTGCCGTCGCTGCGATCGCGGCCAGCGCCTCTGCCCCGACTGCGGCCCGCTCCGGCGTCGTGAGTCGCTCCGCCGCGCCGGCGTGGCCTACCAGACCCGGCCTCGCGCTCGCCGCCTCCATGCCGCTCGCCAGGCCCGGTATCGGGACCGGCAGCGGGACAAGTTCTCCGCGCAGAAAGTGACGCATCACGGGGTGACACAAGCCGCGGTCGCGTCGATGTCTCAGCTCGCGCCGGAGATCACCCCCGGCCGAAAGGACAACGATGACGATTGGAGCCGAGATGTCGGCCGCTGCTCGCTCTGCGGAGCGCGGCTTCCGCCCTGGGCCCTGCGCGAGCGGCGCGCTCGGTCAGCTGTTCACCGACGCGCTCCCCGCGTCCCACGAAGCCCTCCGCGGTGACGGGAGGCGGCGGTGATCGCGAAAGAGAAGGAGGCCGAGGTTCTGCGCCTCTACCGCGGCGAGAAGTGGCCCGTGGGCACCATTGCCGCCCAGCTCGGGCTGCACCACACCACCGTGCAGCGCGTGCTCGGGCAAGCGGGCGTCGATCCGAAGGTCGTCCCGCCGCGCCCGTCGATGGTCGACCCGTTCGTGCCTTTCATCGTCGAGCAGCTCGGCAAGTATCCCTCGCTGCGCTCCAGTCGCCTCTTCGGCATGCTCAAGGAGCGGGGCTATCCGGGCGGTCCCGATCATCTGCGCCGGGTGATCGGCCGTCTTCGCCCCAAGAAGCCCGCAGAGGCATTCCAGCGGCTGCGCACGCTGCCCGGCGAGCAAGCGCAGGTCGACTGGGCGCACTTCGGCAAGCTGGCCGTCGGCCGGGCGCTGCGCCCGCTCTGGGCCTTCGTCATGGTGCTCAGCTACTCGCGGCGGATCTTCCTGCGCTTCTTCCCGAGCGCGGCGATGCCCTTCTTCGTGCGCGGGCACGTCGAGGCGTTCGCCGACATCGACGGTGTCCCGCGCGTGCTGCTCTACGACAACCTCAAGAGCGCTGTCGTGGAGCGTCACGGCGACGCGATCCGGTTCCACCCCATGCTCCTGGCTCTGTCGGCGCATTACCGCTTCGAGCCGCGCCCTGTCGCCGTCGCCCGCGGCAACGAGAAGGGCCGTGTCGAGCGCGCCATCCGCTACGTCCGCGAGGCGTTCTTCGAGGCCCGGACCTACGCCGATCTCGACGACCTCAACCGACAAGCGACCGAGTGGACCAGCTCCGCAGCGCTCGATCGCTCCTGGGTCGAGGACCGCGCCCGCACCGTGCGTCAGGCCTTCGACGACGAGCGCAGTGTGCTGCTCGGGCCCCCCGACACGCCGTTTCCAGCCCACGAGCGCGTCGAGGTCCAGGTCGGAAAGACCCCCTACGCGCGTTTCGATCTCAACGACTACTCGGTTCCCCACGACCGGACGAGCCGCACGCTGGTCGTCCTCGCCGACCTCGCGCAGCTGCGCATCGCCGACGGCAACGAGATTGTCGCGACCCATGTCCGCTCGTGGGACCGCGGCCAGCAGATCGAGCAGCCCGTGCACATCGAGCGCCTGGTCGACGAGAAGCGCCGCGCCCGCGAGCATCGCGGCCTCGATCGCCTCGCCCGCGCCGCCCGCAGCAGCCAGGCATTCCTGCGCATCCTCGCCGAGCGCGGAGACAACGTCGGCAGCGCCATCGCCCGGCTTCTACACCTGCTCGACGCCGTCGGCGCCGCCGAGCTCGAAGAGGCGCTCGTCGAGGTGATCGAGCGCGACACCATCCACGTTGGCGCCGTGCGCCAGGTGATCGACCGCCGCCGCTCCGAGCGCCACCTGCCGCCTCCGGTCTCGATCCCCGTCACGCGCGGCCAGCACGCCGCCCTCGTCGTCACGCCGCATTCGCTCGCCACTTACGAGGCCCTGAAGAAAGACCCGACGCCATGACCGATCTAACGCCCACCGAGACGAAGGCCCGCCTGAAGGGCCTCGGCCTGTTTGGTCTGCTCGCGTGCTGGGAGGAGCTCGCCGACAAGCCCTGGCTTCGCGAGGTGCTCGCCATCGAGGAGCGCGAGCGCCACAAGCGCAGCCTCGAACGCCGCATCAAAAACTCCCGCGTAGCCGCCTTCAAGCCCATGGCCGACTTCGACTGGTCCTGGCCCAAGAAAATCGACCGCGGGGCCGTCGACGACCTCTTCGCTCCCGGCTTCATCACCGCCGGCCACAACGCCGTGCTCGTCGGCCCCAACGGCGTCGGCAAGACCATGATCTTGAAGAACGTCGCCCACCAGGCCGTCGTCCGCGGCCACACGGTCCGCTTCTCGACCGCGAGCGACATGCTTGCCGACCTCGCCGCGTAGGAGTCCTCGGCCGCGCTCGCGCGCCGGCTGCACCGCTACACGGTTCCCGCCCTTCTTTGCATCGATGAAGTCGACTATCTCTCCTACGATGGCCGCTACGCCGACCTGCTGTTCGAGGTCGTCACTCGTCGCTACGACGCGCAGAAGCCGATCCTGCTCAGCACGAACAAGGCATTCTCCGACTGGGGCCAGGTCTTCCCGCAGTAAGCGCCCGGCCATCGCCATGGGCACGCCCCCTTGCGGCTCTCGCCGGGGTCGACGATGCTGGGCGCGGGGCGGCGTCGGCCCACGCCTCGGCCCGGGCACAGGCGGTCCTGAAAGACGGCCCGGCGAGGCGGTCTCCGCCTGCGTCGCCGACCGAGGCTTGCGTTGTTCAGGTCGCGTCGGCGTCGCCGGCGACCGGAGCGGCGCGCGGCGATTTCGCCCATGCGTCGGGCAGCAGTTCGTCGAGCCGACCGCGTGGCCAGCCCGCCTGCAACTTGCCGATCACGTCCGTCGCCCAGGCGAGCGGGTTGACTCCGTGCATCCGACACGAGCCGAAGATCGTATAGCCAATGGCCAGGCGCTCAGCCCCCTTGTCCGAGCCCGCAAACAAATAGTTCTTTCTTCCCAGCGCCACACGCCTTAGCTGCCGTTCCACTTCGCCGTTGTCGATCTCGAAGTGGCCATCCGTGAAGCAGCGCCGCCACGTAGCCTCCTGGTTGATGGCGTACTGGGTAGCGATGCAGAGCGGCGTGCCTGGTACGAGCCGAAGGTGCAGCTCGTGAATCCACTGATAGAGCTCGTCCACAACGGGGAGCGACCGCTCCTGCCGGCGCGTCAGGCGCGCCTCCGTGGACAGCGCCTCCTCCTTGCAAGCTGCCTCGATTCGGTAGATGGCCTTGAAGTACGAGAGCGCCACCGCGGCCCGCGTGTCGCCGCCCTTGGCCGCCTTCTCGAACTTGGCGCGGATGTGCATCCCGCAACCGAGCCGACGCTCCTCGGGCACGATCATCTCGCCGTCTTCGCCTCCGCGCAGCATCGCGCCATAGCCCGCGTATCCATCACCCTGCAAGTAGCCGGTGAAGCCCTGCAGCAGCGCGGCTGGATGCTTCGCCTTCCAGTCCGGTGCGTACAGGAACGCCACGAGACCCGCCCCGACGAAGGCCCAGATGTGGCCTCGCTTCACCCCCGCCGGATGATCGCGGTCGAGCACCCGCATCCCCGTGTCGTCGGCGCGCAGGTAGAACGAGCCCAGCACCCGCTCCTCGATCCGCTCAGCCACCGGAGCGAGCACGTCGAGCGCGAAGGCCGACCAGTCGCCCAGGGTCGACGGGGACAGCGACACGCCGAAGCGAGCGTATTGCTGCGACTGCCGATACAGCGGCATCGCGTCCTCGAACTTCTCGACTGTTACCGAGCAGGCTGCTTGATGGCCGGAAGATCCGGCTCCGTGATGGCCATCGTCGACCCGGATCTCCGCTCACCGCGATTGCAGCGAGGCGAGGCACCGGGGTGACTGCGGTGGTCGCAGAGCGCCGGTGCGTTCAGTCGGTGTGGAGGGGGAGGCGGTCATCGCCGTCGAGGACGGCGTGGTAGCGAGCGAGAGCGTGGTCGAGCCGATCGAGGTAGTGGAGCACGACGTCGACGGCGTAGAGGCGAGGGCAAAGCGGATCCGGGTCGCTCGGGTAGGGCGCGGTGAGCGCGTCGCGGGCGAGCGCGAGGGAAACGACGAGGGCGGCGACTGCGCTGCCCTCGACGTCACCGCGCCGCGTGTCCCCCTCGGCCAGGGGGGCGGGGTTCATCCGGGCTCCTCTGCGTCCAGTTGCAGGATGCGGCTGAAGACATCGCGCTCGACGAGCTTGCGCTTCTTGCGCGCAGCGGCTCGAAGAGCGGCCGTGGCGAGTCGGTCGGTGTCGCGCAGGCTGCCGGCGGCCGCCTCGTGCAGCATCGCGATCGCGTCGGTGGTGAAGAGCTCTTTCGCGCAGCCGACTCGGTTGAGACGTACACGCAGATAGTCGGCCGTATCGTCCGGCGTGAGCGGATCGATGGTCAATCGGTAATGGAGGCGCGAATACAGGGAGCGATTGCGGCGCACGCGGAGCCGCTCGCCGAGCTCGGGCAAGCCAAGCAACACGAGCGAAAGCAATGCGCGGCTATCCCAGGCGTAATTAAGGAGTATGTGAAGATGATCGAGTGTATCCTGATGAAGTAGATGGGCCTCATCGAGGACGAAGACCGGAAATACTCGTTCCTTCGCGAGTTCCTCGACGTGCGTGCTGACCGCGTAGAAGACGTCTCCAGCGGTGCTGCAGCGCGCGAGACCGAGCGCCAGACAGAGCTGGCGATAGAAGTCCCGGCGTCCAAGCGTCACGTTGGCGCAGTAGGTCAAGCGAAACGTCTGCGGCGAAAGGGCATGACGGAGCGCGCGGAGGAGACACGTCTTGCCAACGCCTGGGTCACCAGCGAGGAGCACGCTCTTTCTGGCGTGCACCGCTTCGATGAGCATCTCGAGTATCGCCTGCTTGGACGGAGGGAGCCAGAGCTCGCCGTCTTCGACCTCCTTTGAAAATGGCTCTGCGGTGAAGCTGAAGTAGCTACAAAAGTCCATGGTCATTCCTCCTCGCCATCGCGGGGCGTTCGTCCGAGAGCCTTGTCCAGAAGCGTTTTCGGCGGGTCGAAGGGCACCCGCGCCTCGTGCGCGACATCAAGGTTGCAGGCCGGCCGCGGGCGACGGGCGTTCTTCACCGGATCGACCCGGTGCAGGGCGAAGCGTTTGCCCTCGTGTTCGATCCAGGGCGGCTCGTTCGGCGTGACGAGGCACCGCGACACCGTGACGAGGTGGCCGGCGAGGAAGCCGAGATCGGTCTCCCAATCCTCTCCATCCATCGAGAGCGTGCTGTCGCGTCGGACGCGCCGACGGGCCTGGGTCGTGAGCGCGTCGCGGAGCTTCCGCTCGTCGAGGTTGTCGGTGACGTGGGGATACCCCTCGTACACCTGCGCGGGGGATTTGCCGAAGAGCGCCGCGTGCGGTGTGCGGTGGTAGTGCTCGTCGACCCAGGCGTAGAGCCGGACGTTGAGGTCGTGCAGCGAGCCGAGCGCTCCGGTGAAGTCCACGCACCTCTCTCGCAACGTCCTCCAGAAGCGCTCCATCTTGCCGCGCGCGGGGGCGTCGTACGGACGGGCGTGGATCAGGGTAGTGCCGAGTCGCTCACACGCCAGGTGCAAGGTGTGCCCGCGGTAGGTCGAGCCGTTATCCAGGTAGAGGGCGTCGGGAGCGCCATGTTTGCGCAGTGCTCGGATGAAGAGCGCCAGCATGTCGACCTCCCGCTCGGCGCTCATCGCCTCGATCGCGAGGATGTACCGGGAGGCGTCGTCGAGCAGCGCGTGGATCCGCACCGGCGCCACGCTGCCGCCAACGAGGATCGGTGACACATGACACACGTCGCCGTGCCACAGAGCGCCGGGGTGCTCGGCCTGCCAGCGCAACCGCACCTTGCCGCCCGTGCGATCGCGCAGCGCGACGCGATCAAGGCGGTGTTCGGCGTACAGGCGTCGCACCGTGGTGGCGGAGATGGCCTCCTTGTCGATCCGGCCCGCCGCGATCAGCGTGTCGAGGATGAGCGAGACCGAGGCGCTCGGGTGCTCTTCTCGAATGTCGAGCAGCATCTGCCGTTGCTCGGGGGTGAGCTCGCGCGCCCGTCCCTTGTCCTTGCGGGGCTTGGGACGCAAGCCTTCGAGACCTTCGGTCTTGTACGCGTAGTACCAACGCTCGAGCGTGGGGACCGAGTAAGTGCGCGGAGAATGGGCGCGCGGTGGGCGAAACCGCTGTTTGCTCAGGTCGGCGAGCGCTTCGGCGAGCTCTCCCCGGTCGAGCTCGCGGTGCATGAGCGAGCCGATGATCTCACTGCGATAGAGCGCTACCGCTTCCGCGTGGTCCTTCGGCTTGAGGGGGTCTTGCACGTCGTGTCCTTTCCGGACCGGTGACACCGCACCGGCCGCACAGCCATCCAAGCGCAAGGCGCTCCGCCGACCGAGGATCCAGCCGGGTGGAGCCCGACATGAGCCCGAGAAGCGGGCCGCTCGCCATCACGCAGCTCGCGCGGCGCCGGCCATGACGGCGGCCTCGAGGACCTCGGCCGCAAAAGGCGCCATCGCGACGAGCGTCATCGCGGCCCGCTCGGCCCGCTGCCGCAGCGAAGCAGCAAGGGGACTGGGGCGGACTGACGGAAAGAGGCGCCCCTGGTCGATGGCGCGTAACCAGCGCCGCACGGTCGCCCAGCTGTCGGCATCGAAGCTGGCAGACCAGGGGCTGACACGCCGCCGCACCTCGATGAGCGCTGCACTGGCGATGCCGACGAGCAGCAGGGCCAGACCGATCGCCGTCGCGGCGAAGTGCCGTCGCGGTGCGACGCCCCGCGGTACGACCGTGATCGTCGCGCCGCAGCGGCGGCATCGATAACGGCGCACCTCGATCGTGACGAGCCCGCCGCGCTCGCCGGCAGCCAGCGGCCCGCGTACCTGCCGGGACCGCGAGCCGTGACCCCACAGCCCCAACCCGCCCCCCAGCGGGCAAGCCGCGGCACCGCAACGCGGGCAGCGGGCTGGCCGCGCGCGATCTACGGTGGGCGGTGAAGCGAGCCAGCCTTTGACATCGAGGTCCAGATGGACGATCTGTTGAGGGCTCCGCTCTTTCAAGCGATTCGGAGCACGACGGGAGGGGGCACGCGGCCAAACGAGCTCCTCCCGTCGCCTATTTTGTGGCCCGCGCCGCGCCGATGCTCCGCTCCTGTCGCTGACCTACCCCGTTCGTGACGCGGACGGGCGAGGAGTCGTGCTGGTAATTTTCGGGAGACGAAGGGAATGCGCGCTCCCTCTTTTCCTGTGCACCCGCATTCGACCGACGCGATCGTGCTCAGGAGGAGCTACGCTGAGAATTTGATCGAACGCGGCGCAATGCATCGCCGGAGAAGGTCCTGGCAGCTTGCTGCCCCCGGACAACGTCGCCATCGACCATGATCCGCCTCGGCGATGGTGCGCTGCGGTGAGCCGGCCGCCCCGCCATCAAAGAGCTGGCTCGACAAGCGCATCATCGGCATCAACGACGGTGCTCAGTAACACTCGACAAGGATGCTGGCGAGCAGCCCCGGTCCCGGACGGCCTCGATCCATCACCTTCTCGCTATCGGCCGTCGTGACGCCCTGCTCCGGGCAGCGCGGGCAGGCGAGCTTCTCCCGCTGCTCCTCGATGATCTTGAACTGCGCCGGAACGAACTCGAGCACTTCGCTCGTACGATGGCCGATGCACTGCTTGTCCGCGCCGCACTGCGGGCACGTCCGCTCAGCCTGGGGGACGGGCACCACACGCGTCTCACGCGGCAGGTGCTCGGGAAGCGGCGCGCGCCCGCCCCGTCCTCGCGGCGGCTTCGGCGGCTCAGGGGGCTGCGGCACCAGCCCCTGCTCCGGCTGCGGCGGAGCGTCCGCGCCGAGCTCCGAGCCCGCCGCCCCCGGCGGCGCTTCCGCCCCGAGCTCGGCGAACATCAGCATCAGCTGCTCGGTGGAGACCTGCTGGCTCTTGCGGCCGTACAGGTCGCGCAGCGCGCTCGCGAGCCTCGCCGAGAGCGCGGTGTTCTTGTCACGCAGCTGGACCAGCAGCCCGAGCACCAGCTCGATGAGCTCCGGGATCTGCCCGGCGGCCGCCAGCTGCTCGAGCTTGCGCCGCACGTCCGCCAGATCGGCCGGCAGTTGTGCCTGGGACTGAAGAGGACTGGTCACGTGGCGCGCGAGATAGCTATCCCGCGCGCATCCATCAAGCTTTGCTTCGACGGAGCAATTTTTCTCACGCCAGGCCGCCAACGCTTGCGCCGTACGGCCTGGGACAGGTCGAGCCCTTCGAGCATCAGCGACAGCTCGGCCGCCTCGACCTCGACGTGGGTGGTCCCCTTGGGCAGGTCGCGGGCGAGATGGAATCGTCCGCGGGCCAATTTTTTCGCCACGATCATGTAGCCAGTTCGGTCCCAGAACAAAACGCGCATCTGGTCACCTCGCCGATTCCTGAACACGAACAGATGCCCACAGAGTGGGTCGGCTCCGAAGCGCTGGGAGACCAAGGCCGACAGCCCATCAAAGCTCTTGCGCAGGTCCGTGGGCTCGGCGGCGACGTACACGCGCACCGACGGCGGCAGCGTCAGCACGGCGTCTCCTCGGCCGCGAGCGCCAGTACCCGCTCGAGCGTGGCCGGGTCGAACCCCGGCCGGACCCGCACCACCCGCCCGTTGGGTAAGGCGATCTCGATCGGCTCCGGCGCGGCGACCGATGCGTCCGTCACCACGTGGACCGGCAGAAAGCGCGGTGCTTCGGTCAACGACGAGGGCGAGGGGTGCGAGGGCCGGTCAGCGCGCAGCTTCCAACGCCACCAGTAGAGCTGCTTCGGCTTGTACCCTTCGCGCCGCGCGAACTTCTCCGCGCTCAGCCCGCTGCGCTCCCATCGCTCCACCCGATCGGCCCACTCCACCCTCGTCGCCATCGCTTCCTCCTTCGTCGCGATGGGGACTGGTAACCGGCCCCGACGGGCTGGTCACGATGGCGTTGGTCGGGTGGTTACTTCCCGCACGCCGCCTGCGTCGTCACGCTCGTCGATCGGCTGGTGCACCGCGCCGAGGTGATCGAGATCGAGGCCGAGAGCTACCGGCTCAAGGAAGCCAAGGAGCTGAGCGCCTCCCGCATCAAGCAGCGCCGCGCCAAGAAGCACTGAGCCGCCTCTTCACCGGTGAACTTCACCGGCGTCGGATGCGGGTTTCACCGGCACCGGGCGCGGATTTCACCGGTGAACTTCACCGAATCCCTGCGGATTGCCGCGATCATCAACAACGGACGGCGGAGCCGCGCGCGGACGAGCGTGATCACGCTCTGGAATATGTCGAGGAACACGCCGTCGAGCGTCGCCATGTCGAGGAGGCGCTCCAGCGCCTGCACGAAGCGGCCCTCGCGCCCCTCGCGCTCCGCCTCGAGCGCCGAGAGCAGCTCGGCGGGCCAGCCCCCGAGGGCGGCGGCCGGGATGCCCACGGCCTGCTCGAGTGCGCGCTCCAGCTCGTCGCGCCGGCCGCCGAGCAGCTGCGGCGCCCTGCGCGGCGGCGGCGGCGCCGTGAGCGGGCGCACGACGACGGGCCGCGACGCGCAGACGCACGACTCGCGCCGCGTGAGCTCGATCTGCTGCAGGTTGAGCGGATACGGAGCCCTACTGACCTCCCGAAGTGAAGAGAAAATTTGCCCCGCCCCTCCAGTTAACCTAACGCCACAACCACGACGTGGTCGTGCGATCCAGAAAAACCGAGTAATTTTAGCAGGTAAGCGTGTCCCGTGGGCTCAGCGGGTATCACTCTACTGTACGCGCCGCCCCAATTGGCGATTCGGACAATGGTCACCAAGGGTTGCGATATTGAAGTTACTCGACTTATCTTTTCGTGCCTGCAACGGCGTCGACCGGGGACGAGAAGGGCTCAAACAGCTTCGCCCAGAGATCGATTATTGCGGGCGAAAGCTCTCTTGTCTTGAGCAAACGAGCCTTCACCGTCTTCGCCAGCTCGACCTTCCACCCCTGATCCAGAGTGATGCCATGCTTCGAGGCATACGCCTCGACCTGGGGAACAATGGGCTTCCCCTCAACCGCCACATCGCGGAAGTCCTCATCTTCCCCGCGATACGTGCGGCTTACGGCATCCACAATCAGGTTGTGCGGCATCAAGTCCTCGACCTCGGCCCCCTGGAGCCCGCCGAGGACATCGCCGATATTCGTGATCCTCTTTCCCGCGTCGCCAGCGTAGATCGGTCCACTCCTCAGTTTCTTGGCGAAGTCGATGCCTGGGCCGTCGGAATCGAGAATCACATAGGGAGGCGCTTCATCCCGCGCTGTGATGATCGGCACAATGGCAGCCACGCCCTTTGCACCGCCGCCGGGATGAAAGATGATCTCCCGCTGCGGATTAATTCTTCCTAGGCCGATCAAGACGGTCTTGATGCCGCTCATGTAGTGTTGGTCGGACGAGCCCTCCACGATCACGTTTGTGCAGCCATGCAAAAGCGCATTCGAGGCTGAGAGGCCGAGCGCAGCATGGACTGCATAGACGGACTTCGCCTCCGACGACGTCGACTTCCCCGCGCGGAGGTCGGCAGACACCGCAGTCGCGCCGTTCGCATCGACGTACACGGCGCGCACGCGGTCGAGCCGATCGGGATCGACCAGGAACGGTGAGTGCGTGGTGTACAGGAGCTGATTCGTTCTGGAGAGGTTGTCGAAGAACGCAGAGAGGTCCTTCTGGGCGAGCGGGTGGAGCGAGAGTCCGGGTTCATCGAGCAACAAGATCGCATTCTCGTGAGCGTCACTGCTCTCGACGAGGAAGACGAGGAAGAAGCTGAGGAACCACTGGAGGCCGGTGCTCCGCGATTCCAATTCCACCTCCTCGGGGCGCTTGTCATCCGACACCCATATTCTGAAGTGATCACCGTCAGCCTCGAAACGGAAGCGATAGTTGCCCTGCTTCCACCAGGCGCGGAATTCCTTGGTGAGCCGCGAACTGGCCGACTGGAGGAGCACGCTTCGCTCCTTTGTGCGCTCTGCTGCGGCAGTGATGGCCTCCTGCGACGGTTTGGGTGCACCGGCTGTCGCAGCGGCCTTGCCCAGCTCCAAGATCTCCTCGGGTTTCAATTTGACGAAGTCGAAGAGCACCTTGAGGGTACGGGCCTTCGCCTCTTCTTTCGCGCCGAGGCCCTCCCGCTTCATGTTCTGGATGACGTGCGGGAGGTAGATCTCGGAGTCGAGATTACCGTAGTTGGAGTAGTAAACGAACGCTGGCAAGCGTTTGAGCGCGAGGTTCCTCGCGTCCTCGCGCTCGTTCGGATGCGACATACTGATACGCTTCATAGTGTCGTCGATTCCCTCGACGAGCGCCATCCAACAGGCCGACAACGATGTGGACGTCGTTTCGGGGAGGGCGACTTCAGAGAGGGAAGCGCTCACGTTCGAGAGCGCGTCGCGGTCCACCAGGTCGACATCCGCCAAGATGCGTAGTGCTCCATCGATTGCCGTCGTCATCGATGCGCGGCGGACGTTCTCGCCGGACTCTTTCTCAATCTTTCCGCGCACATTCGCCAGTAACTCACGGACGTCGACTGCGGGGACGGAGCGCGGCGGTTCGGCGTTAGGGAAGGTGACGTGACGCTGGCCGTCGAAGCGGCAGGTGAACCGCACGACGTTGAAGTGATCCACTGATATCCCGGTAAGGTCTGCCAGCGCTATGGCCAGCTCGGCGTCCGTCTCGAAGTCGGCGTAGATGAACGCGCGATCCTGGCTGACCTGGCGGAGCTCGCTGTACTCGCTGCGCGGGAAGTCCGCGAGCGGCACGATCGCGCCGTCTTTCGCCGGGTTCAGCTTCCAGAGAGGAAGAAGCAGGTTCGTCTTGCCCGACTCGTTCACCCCGATCAGAGACGTAACTGTGTCGGTTTCGATCCAGCCGCTATCCTGCACCGACCGGAAGCCCATCACCTGGAATCGTGTCAACTTCAGCATGCGCACCGTTCCTCGCGGGAAGGGCTGGGATGCTAGCGCGGAGCGCGAGCGAGGTCGACGGCTCCCGGCGTCTGGAGAGGTCCCAGGTCCGACCCCTAGGTGTTCTTGAGCACGTCCGCTGCGAGCACAACCCAGGACGCGGTCTTCGAGATCCGCCCGTTAACAAGCATCCGCCCCATCCAGACCGGCGTTGTAGGCGACCCAGTCGCGGGCGGCAAGGCCGGTGCGTTCCTCCTTCCACCGCTCCGGCGGATAGGGAGCCCTACCGACTTCCCGAAGTGAAGAGGAAATTTGCCCCGCCCATCCAGTTAACCTAACGCCACATCCACGACGTGGTCGTGCCATCCAGAAAAACCGAGTAATTTTAACAGGTAAGCGTGTCCCGTTGGGGTCAGCGGTTACCACTCTACTGTACGCGCCGCCCAGATTGAGCTCGTTCAAACGGGGGCGCCGGCGTGCCTCGCGCCCACACGTTCGCCTCGTCCCGGCGTCTGGTCGGGTGACCGTCGGCGGTCTCGTGGCGGCTCGCAACTTTGCGGCGCCGTCCATCCAGGAGGCCGGGTCGTCCGGGTCGCGGGTCTGGGATCGCGGCGAGGTCGGATCGGCGGGCAGGCCGAGGTGTTCCAGGATCTTCCTGGCGGTTGCCTTCTCGGTGATGGCGGCGAGAAGGCGCAGGCGGCCGGCGCAATGCGCGCAACGGTGGGCGTCGAGCCCGAACGTTCGACGGATGAGCTTGGCCCAGGCGATGCGCGGCGAGGTCGCGAGCAGCAGGCCGCCGAGCAGCCTGTCGAGGTGGCGGACGGAGATGCCGAAGTCCGTGATCACGACGTCGCCGGCAACAGCGGCCACCGCGCAGCAAGCCGCGGGCATCACGGCGGGCCCGGCCGGTGCTGCTGCGAGCGGCGGTGAGGAGAACGTTTGCGGGCTGAAGGGTACGGCGGCGCCCCCCGGCGCGGACGTCCGCTCCGCGCGAGGTGGCACGGGGACGGGCGCGGCGCGCTTCGGCGTTGGCGGCTGCATCAAGGCTGGCGTTGCCGCATCGCACTTTACGGTCCCGCTGCCGCTCGCCGGAAGGTCGTGAGCGTGCACGACACCCGGCGGCTTGGGCACCACCGCGGTGCGCCACTTGGAGTGTCGCGCGAGCACGCCGTGATAGATCACGAGCGGAACTCTGGGCGGCAGTACCAGCGCCGCGAGCCGCGCCAGCAGCTCGACCGGCGTCATCACGCGGTGGGTGCCGCCGCGCCCTCCGTACTTGACGCGGTAGGCAAATTGCGGCGCGGCGGGCAGGTTGCGTCGACGCCACGATGACGCGGGTTCGTCGGCAGCTAGATCGTGGCCTCGTCATCCCTCAGAAGCCCGTCAATCTTGCTTAGCAAATCTCGCTTGACCCGCTGCCGGTTCAGTTCGTCTTCGTAACCGGCCTTGACCGATGCCACCTTGACAACGCCCTTGATCATCATCAGAGCGTCGATCGTTCGCTGCGCCTCATCGTCATCCAAGTCGCGCCGAAAGTGGACAACCAGGCCCTTGACGCTCATTGCAATCCCACTCCCCGCACAGAGTTCTCGCTGGCTTCCCGAAGCATGATGATATTACGTAATTCACCCATGGCTCCCGACCCCCGGAAGTGTCGTGTTCAGCGGAGAGCGCTCTACGTCCTCCCAATCGGCAGCCGTTGCGGAACCCTTCCCGCCTTCGGCACGCTGTACCGGGAAGCTCGTCAGCGTCGCAGCGCGCCGGGCGGGCTCAGTCCCCGTGGCGGCGCGGACAGGGAGCGGCGACCGAAGCCGCGGCAGTGGAGGCGGCGGGAGCTTCGCCCGCGGGCTCCTGGCCGCAAGCTCGGGAGACGGGACCACAGGCGGAGGAACGTCGAGCGCGCGGGGAGGTAGCGTCGGCGGTGTCGAGCTCTGCGCCGGCGACGACGCGGGACGCGCCGAGCTCTCGCGCTTGGTGACGGGCTCGCCGACCTGGATCACTACGGTCTCCTCGGCGTCGGTCCGGTGGTCGTCGTGCAGCTGCCAGAGGCGCTCCCAGTACCGCGCCGGCGTGCCGGTGAAGGCCTCCAGCTGCCGGGCAAGGCTGGGCGTCATCGGGAGGTCGCTCCTCAGCAACCGTTCCACCTCCTTCGGCTCCAACCCCGTGCTCTCGGCCAGCTTCCTCCTCCACGAAGGCGTCGTCGCGCAGAACGACTCGAGGACCCTTCCTGGCCAGGGGACGGGGCGCGCACGGGCGTCTGTCAGCTCCGCGAGTGCCGCGTCGACGTGACAGTCCAGAAGGCGCCGGCATCGGTCCCGCTCCGCCGCAGCCTGCTCCTTCGCATCGGTGAGGGCTGCCTCGTCGTCATCATGCGCGTGCTCGCGCGCCTCGCGAAGCCCGCGCTCGCGTCCGAGCGCTTCGCGCGCGGTGACCGCGAAGCCGATCGCGACGCAGGCGATCATCGCGAGCCCGAGCGGCGAAATGAGCCACATTGCACCAAGCAGATCCTCCATCGAATTCATCGCGTTTCGTCTCCTGGACGTGAATATCCTTGTCTAGACGCAGGGCAGATCTCGGCCTTGTGCTGTCCAACGACACCACCTGCGTCACCGCCTCCTGGCTGTTGGAGGGACGCCGAGGGCTCAGCGAATCTGCGCTAGGAGTGCTTCGCGCTCCGCGGCGAGCTGTCCTTGCGGGAACTCCCGCGCATGTGTCTCAAGCAATCGGCGCGCCTCTGCGGCCGCGTTGTGGTCATCGATGGCCCTTCGGGCCTCGTCGATGAGGCTCTGCTCGCGCTGGCTGACGGCTGGGACCACGGCGCGGACGGGGAGCGAGGTACGACGAACCGGCGCGCCTGACGGAGCAGGCGCCCGTGCGCCTCGGTCCTGCGCCGGCTGCGCGACCTCCTGCGCGGTGGGCGTGGCCGAAGCGCGCAGGGAAAGTTGGGCCGGAGGCGGCGCGATCTCCACCACCGCCGGAGCGGGCGCAGGAGCGCGCACCACCGCCGCCCGCAACCACGACGCCGGGTTGAACGAGTCCGGCAATGCCGCGACGACGGCGCCGGTCAGCACGACGATCGCTCCCTGGACCAGGATCTTGATGCCCAGGCGGCCTAGCTTGCTCAGCCACCCCTCGCGGCAGCGCAAATGGAAGGCGAACGGGACGCACGCAGCGTCGTCCCATCCGTGCGAGCGCTGCCGCGCCCTCCGGCGTTCCACGGCCGCGTAGAGGTCCTCCAGCGCTCGGCGGTAATGTGTCCTCACCGTCTTCGGATTGATCCCCTGCTCGGAGGCGATCTCGACGAGCGGCACCTCCTCGATCGCGTGCTTGATCAAGACGTCGCGGTACTTGGGGTCGACCTGGTTGATCAGGTCGTGGAGGAGCGCCTCTCGCTGCTGCCTGCGGAGCATCTCTTCTGGGGTCGGGCACTCCGCCTGAGGCTCGTGATCATCGAACGAGGTCAGGACCTCCCCCCGACGGCGTGCGTTCCGGACGTGGTTCCGCGCCTGGTTCAGGACGATGGTGGCACCGTAGGATGCTCGGGCCTCCCCGAGCTCGACCCGCTGAGCCGCTTCCAGTTCCCGCAGCAAGGCGTCCTGCGCGAGGTCCTCCGCGTCTTGCGCAGGGAGCCCGAGGCGCCGCGCGAGGCGCCGGAGGAACTCGAAGCCGGTGGGGGTGCTGGCTGGCTCGCCCATCACTGGTAGAACACCTGAGCCGCCTGGAGGGCTTCAAAAAAATGCAGGGCAGCCCCAGCGTCCGTCGAACCATGTGCGACATGTAGGGACGCCGCGTCCGCAACTGCACGAGCAGCGGTGGCCGCATTCCCGGATCGGGTGCGATTTTCTCACCCGAACGTTCGGGTTACGACATTTTCAGCGCCGTTGACGCGCCACGGCTGGCGTAAGTACCGTTCATGCATGCGTTTTGTTGCGCAGTCGCTCTGGATATGCCTGATGGTCGGTGTCGTGACCGGCAGTACCTGTCCGGTCCGTGCGGAGGACCGCAGTCCGTCAACCGTACGGAGCGACGGTTCGAGCGTAAAGGACCATCTTCGCCGTGCTCGACGAGCTCGGGCATCGGGAAAGTGGACCGAGGCACACGCCGCCTATAAGGCGGCCTTCGAGGCGATCGACTCGACATCTGTTACAGAGAGAGAATCCGCCGAGATCGCTGGAGAGCTGGGCCTTTGCGAGCTCAAGTTGCGCAAGTTCCGCGATGCGGCGGAGCACCTGGCTTGGAGCCTTGAGCGGCACAAGGCGCTTTCTCCTCAGCAGCAAAAAGGATTCACGGATGGACTGGCCACGGCCGTTCCGTTCCTCGCCACCCTCTATCTGTCGGTGGATCCGCCGGATGCCGAGGTGTTCGTCGACGGCAGGCCCATCGGCTTACCCAGGCGGACCTACAGACTGTTCTTCGAGCCTGGCAAGCACATGGTGCGGGCCCGAGCACCGGGCCGCGAGGAAGGCTCCCAGACGCTGGACGCGCAGGCGGCGACCGAGCCGATCATGACGATCCAGTTACCGCGCTCGGCCGTGAGCAGTACGGGCGAGGGCGAGACAGGGAGCTCAGCAAAGAAAGCGGCCACGGACGCGCAGGCGGCGAGGACCTCCACGCAGGCTCCGGCGCCGTCGGCTACCTGGCCGGGGACGGTGCGAATTGGCGGCGTCGTGCTCACGACGGCGACGGCGGCGGCCGGCGCGGTCTTCCTCCTGCGCGCTCATGTGGTGCACACCAACCTAGGCGAGGCCAATTCTGTACGTCGCGAGCAGGGGTGGAGGTCTGACGCCTGCCGCCAAGCGAGCGCGCCGGGGGCGTGCGCCGACATTCATGCCCAGGTCAAGGAGCGGGACCTGTTCGCCACCCTTGGCAAGGTGTCGTTGGCGACAAGCACCGTGTTCGGGATCGCGACGGCGGCCTCGTTTCTGACGGAAGTTGCGATCTTCGGGGACGCGCGACCAGCCGAACGCCTCCGCATTGTGCCCATCGCGACGAGCGAGCGGGCAGGTGTGATCCTCGAAGGAGCATGGTGAGGGGGAGGGACATGCGTCGCATATCGAATTGGCGAGGTCGAGAGCTCCTGCGTTCCCTTGCTCCCATCGTGCTCGGAATGGTCGGCGCCTCCGGTACGTCTGGGTGCTATTCTGACGACTGTGCAGAGAGCTTCCTGTGCGAGAGCCCTCCTTCACCGGACCCCTGTGACGGCGATCCAGCCACGGCGCCGGCCCTTGATGAATGCGGGGTGTTCGTCAGCGAGCAGGGCGACGACAACAGCCCCGGCACGAAGGGAGCGCCGGTGGCGACGCTCCAGCACGCGATCGGGCTCGCCGCGTACGGGCGAGGCCACGGCGAGGGAGCGACCCGGCGCGTGTACGCGTGCGGCGGGTCGTTCGCGGAGAAGATCACGCTGCCCTCGGCGGTCGACCTCTGGGGCGGGCGCCTGTGTGACGGCGGCGAGTGGTCGTATGACGGGTCGTTCGGCGGACCGAATCACCCGACGATCATCGCTCCGCAGGTGGGCATCCCGCTGAGGGTGATCGCGGATGACAAAGAGCACGCGACGTCAACGATCTTCGGCGTGCGCGTCGAGGCGGCGGATGCGTCCACGGACGATGGCAAGTCGTCGATCGCGATGATCTTGAGCCCTGGGGCCAGGGCGATCGTGCGGCAGAGCAAGATCCTCGCAGGCGATGGCAAGGATGGAGAGCCGGGCGAGGACGCGCCGAGCGTTCGCGCGAACTCCGGCGTGCTGGGGAACGACGGCTCGGACGCCTGCACCGCGGACGCGGCGCTGGGCGCCCTTCCGGTCGTGACCGTGTGCGGCGACGGGATCGAGTCGACGGGTGGCCAGGGGGGCGATGGAGGCCTCGAGACGGGCAGCGACGGAACTTCAGGGCTGCCGGAGCCGCTCGGGAATCCGACCGAGCGCGGCCTGGGTGGATCCGGCGCGGTCAGCATGGCATGCAGGCAGGGGCAGAACGGAGCCGACGGCGCTCCTGCGGAGCGCGCTGCCGGAGCGGATGGCGCTGGCCTCCTGGACGAGTACGGATGGGTCGGCGTCCGCGGGAAGGATGGAGCGAAGGGCGGCGCCGGTCAGGGCGGCGGCGGCGGCGGGGGCGGAAAAGGTCGCGACTCCGCCAGGAACGCGTGTCCGGCAGGTCGGCCCCAGGGCGGTGCGGCCGGCGGCTCGGGGGGCAGTGGCGGCTGCGGTGGCAAGGGGGGCAAGGGAGGCGACTACGGCGGCGCGAGCATCGCGATCGTGGCGTTGCAGGGGAGCGACCTCACAGTCGATGCGAGCACGGTCCTCGGGGCCAAGGGCGGCGACGGCGGGGTCGGCGGAACGGGCCAGTGGGGAGGCTTTGGGGTTGCCGGCGGACACGGCGGAGACGCTTTTCTGACCGAGACGTCGCGAGGGTGCCGCGGCGGCTTTGGCGGCGACGGCGGTCGCGGGGGCGATGCCGGCGGCGGTCTCGGGGGCCACTCGCTCGGCATCGGCTCCGTGGGCGCCTCCGTGGCCATCACAGAGCTCGCGAAGGTCTTGCCCGGACAAGCCGGCAAGGGTGGCCGCGGCGGCAATGCATCCGTCGAAAATTCGCCCGGCCAGGGGAAAGCCGGGATTGCGCTGTTCTGGTACCCGTTCGATACGCTAGATCCGGAACCGGCTCGATGAACTACCCTGCGCTGACAGCGCACGTCAGGATGCGCACATGAGAAAGACCACCGCTGTTACCTTCGTCTTTCTGTTGTCGCCGTGGGCGACCGGCTGCGGAACTGCGCCCGACGTGAACGACCCTGGCGTGCCGTCTTGCGAGGGCACCTCGTGCGAGCAAGAGCCGCCCCCGGAGTCGGTCTGCGCCGAGCACGTCGCCGCCGATATCCTCGACGACGGCTGTGGCGTGTTCATCGCTGGACCCTACGGTTTTGGCGACGACAGGAACCCCGGCACGAAGGCGAAGCCTGTGGCCACCGTCGAGCGTGCCGTCGAGCTCGCGCGCACGGGACGAGGCCGCATGTTCATCTGCAACGACGGATTTCCGGTGCGTCAGATCAGGGTGCCCTCCGGCGTGGACCTCCTCGGGGGCTTTCACTGCCGGCGATGGAATCGCGACCCTGAAATCCCGCGAACCACATTTTTTCACCAGCCGATCGCCGACTTCGCCGACCCCATGGTGGTAGTCGAGCCCGCGGGTCCCGAGGACAGCGGGGCCGCGGACGGGGTGTCGACGCTCGCCGATCTCAACCTTGGGGCTTTTGGTCCGCTCGGCGTGCTCGTCCAGTCCAACACGGGGGTGGAGATCGTGCGGAGCGAGATCCGCGCAGACGGCGCAATAGCGGGCAGCGATGGCGAGCAGTGGCCGACCGATCAACCGGACGGACCGGATGGCAATTTCGCTGGCGAGGGGTGCTCGGCGCCCCTCGTCGCCGGCGGACCTGCGGCGGTGAACCGGTGCGAGAGCGGGCACACGAGCGTCGGTGGCAAGGGAGGGGATGGGCTGCCCGACAGCGCCGGGGATGGCGGCGACGGGGAGCCCGTCTACACTTCGCCCTCGCGCGGCGGCATCGGGGAGCAAGACAACCGCCGTTGCGAAAGCGGATTCACCGGGGGCCCGGGGGCTCCGGGAACGCAGGGCGCGCCCGGCAAGGGCATCGGGCGCCTCACCGAGGCCGGTTGGGAGGGCGACACGGGGGGCGAGGGGACGTGGGGCACCCCGGGCCAGGGGGGCGGCGGCGGCGGCGGTCGCCGGGGCGGGCTGGCCGTGTGCGGCGCGGCTTCCAAGGGAGGCGGAGGAGGAGGCTCGGGTGGGGCCGGCGGCTGCGGAGGCCGGGGGGGCCGCGGGGGAGCGAACGGACGTCCCACCATCGGCGTCCTCGCGCTTCACGCCCGGGTGACGGTGCGCGACAGCGAGATCACGACGATCTCCGGCGGCAGGGGCGGCGACGGCGGGCCGCCCCAGGAAGGCGGCCGAGGGGGCCGAGGCGCACCGGGCGCCGCCGACGTGGACGCCGTTCAGGGCTGCTTCGGCGGCCCGGGCGGCGAAGGAGGCCACGGCGGCTACGGCGGCCCGGGGCGCGGCGGCGACTCGATCGGCGTCGCCTACCTCGACGAGGGCCGGCTCACGCTCGAGGGCGTCATCTTCGAGATCGGACCGCCGGGCCATGGCGGCATGAGCTGGAACCACGATGGCACGACCACGATGGGGCAGAGCGGCGAGAGGCACGAGACGCTTCGCTTTCCCGAGTAGCCCCAGTCACGTCACGGGAGATCGGCGACCGAGTCCACGGGCCAAGTTGCCAGGAACCTGGAAGCCCAAGCGACCATGGCGGCCGGCGGCTCGCCTTCGCCATCCCACGAAGCGATCAGCGCTTCGAGCTCGCGCGCGGCGGCTTCGAGCTCGCGCTTGGCAGCGATGCCGCGAGGAGTCTTGGGCGACTCAAGGAGCAGGCGAATCTTCGCAAGCGCCTTTGTAACTTCCTCTTTGTGCAGGACCCCATCTGTCGTCGCCACCCAGTAGGAAGAACCGCTCTGCACCTCTGGCATCAGAGTCCATGCGATTCGATAAGTCGCCGCGAGCACGGTGAGTACCGCAACGAGCGAATCTGTCAGGTTGCTCGCTTCGAGATTTCCGCCTGGTGCCGGCGTCTCATGTAGCGATGGCTTCACCCATGCATGTTGGTCTGAAAACAGACAATCGTAGAGCCTGATCTCACCCGGAAGACCCAGGCCCGCTGACACATCGGGCACGAGCACGGTCCCGATCTCCGGCGGCATGCGCTCGCAACCGAACGTCGCTTCGATGTCGCGGGAAATCCATTCCGCGCACGGCTCCTGTTCCGGCAAGAGTTCGAAGCTAGCGTAGCTCTTCTCGATAGCGGCAGACCTGAGGCTATCGTCCGGGCGCGACACGAAACCTGGATCGAATGGGCTTCGATGAACAAGGAAACGGACGTCTCGAAATTCGACCGCGAACAAGTCCTTCGTTTGTTTCACGATCTCAACCGTGCGCAAACTGTGGACAATATAATAAGGAGCCAGGAAGCTCACATGAAACCAGATCGGCTCACCTGTGGATCTTGGCAGATCGATCGTAAATGAATAGCAGCCGTCCCAGCCGCCGGTGGGGAGGTGTAGCGAGTGATTCATGAGCATGCCAGGGAATCGTTCTGCGATTCGACGCAGCATGGAGTGCCAGCGCTCGTCCTTCGATGCCTGGATCCGCGCGGCCACGAGCCGAGCGTGCTCCTCCGTCTTCTTGCAGAGCTGGACGTCGATATCGCCATCCTTGGTGAGCCCAACCCCACGTGGATAGTATCGATAGACAATGCCGAGCAGCTCATCGATGCTGTGTTTCATGGAATCACTTAACCCTGGCACCAAGCTCTTCATACATCTTGGGGAAACGCTCCCTCATGCAGCTCTTATGCCTCTCGCAGAATATACCTTGCGGAAGATCCCGGCCTCCATTTTCATACAGAAAATCCGCACATGCGTTCGCTACATTGGCGGCATATATTGCCGCCGTCTCTGGTGATGTCAACCCCCAACGCTCGCTTCGAATGGGCATTCCTACGATGACCGAACACGCTGCGTCACCCTCCAAATTGTGACCGAAATATAGATCTGCCTTTGCCTCCTGCCAACCGCTCACGGTTCCATCGTAGGCGACGATCGTAACAAAATTGAAGGCTCGCGGGTCGATCGGTATTTTGCCTGTGCACCCCATGGTCGGAGCGCCGCTCTGCTGGCAGGGATCTGGCGGGCTCGTCGGGCTAGCTGTCGGCGTCTCCGAGCTGTCGCTCGGGCGTTCGTCCTCGTCCTCGTCCTCGTCCTCGTCTTCGTCGTCCGTTTTGTTGCACTGGAGTTTGCGCTCGCTGCCGTACTCCGGCCCGCTCGGCGGCTCCGCCCCGAAGTCCCCCGACGCGACGGAGGTGAAGACAGGAACGGGCGGCCCGACTGGTCCACCTGCACCTTCGCCCTTCACCCACTCCTCGATGGGATAGCAGTCTCCTACCGTCCGGTTGCATGCCGTTAGCATGCAGATGGCAATGCCCACAATGATCAGCAGAGTTCTTATTGCGTTCATCTTATGCTCCATCGAAGCACAGGACCGACGACGACAAGCACGGACACGTAGCCTGGGAGTACAAGGCTGCTCCCGCCGATCCAATCCACATTGGCGCTCACCGAGACGCCGAGCGGCCCTGCAACGTACGCGTTGGTTTGCGCATGCGCGCCTACCGCCATCCCGGCAACGTGCCCACACAATGTACTTCCGCAAGCCGGCATGAAGTAGATCGCAACGGATGGGCCCGCACTAAAATCGCCATTCTTCCAACCATATCCGATCGCGGCAATGGTGCTATTGTAGACACCGGCCCCGCCTATCTGGACTGGGGGAATGATGCTGAGCAGATCGTGAACATTTAATAGGATGTTGCCGTTGATGCGCCACGATAATCCCGCGTGCGGACTCACCGCCAGGTGCGTCACGGTGCCAGCCTGGATCCCCCCGAAGCTAATTCCGGCACTCAGCTCGGATGCGTCTGCCTGAGTCGGAACGACACTGAGCAGGAGAGCGAACATCGCCGACGATGAGATCTGCCGGTCTGTCGTCCTCATCGTCCCCGTCCCGTCTTCCGCAACGCGTGAGCAACGTGCCGACGCGGCCCATTCTTCTGATCACAGGATCGGCGTCAAACGGAATCTAGACGAGAACACTACACGGGCCAGGGGTCGTACCGTCCAGAGCGTGCGCCAGCGGGCAGCGACCTGCGCGGCTCCAGCGGGTGTCGGCCTGCGGGCGCCAGCTGCCTGCCTGCGCCGCCGCGGGAGCGCGCTACCGACCATGGGCCCCGGGCTGCGCGTGTCGGCTGCAAGCCCGACCGGGCGCGGCGCCGCGCGCAGGCAGCGGTGACGGCGCGCTGTGACCGCCACGCGCGGCGCGACACGACATCGCTCGCGCGGCCACGCCGCCCGCGAGCGCGGCGCTCGGCGGTGGCCTGCGCGGTTAGCGACGACGACGCGCTAGCGCTCACGCGCCTGGAACTGCACGACGCTGCTCGCGCGTCTGAGCCACCCGCGATCGCCACACGCCGCGGCGCCATCGCCGGGGAGCCGACCAACCGAGCCTCGCTGGAGGAAGGACCGAACGGCATGCCGGTCCTGCGGATCATGAGGCCATCGGGAACGCAATAAGCGCGCGAGACGCGCGTGCTGATGATGCAGAGGCCCGACGAGGTGATGACGGCCCGGCTGCGGGCGGTGGCGACGCCGGTTCGCGGGACCGATGCTGTGCGAGGTGATGGCGCTCTGGCACGACCAGAGGGTCACCCTCCGGGTGGCGGCCCACGCGGGTACATGGGCCGAGCAGTGGAGGGAGTGGACGAAGATGGCCGAAAATGTCCGTGGCGTCGTCCACTTGCCTTGATTCCACCGAAAATAGAGCCGTACGAATGTGGACTAGATGCACGTCGAGTATTGACATCGTAGTCCACGTGTGACACAACCGCCCGTAGTTATCGGGCACTGGAAGTGGACGACGATGAGCGACTTCGACAAAGACACCGTCCACCTCGTTCGCCTCGCCCTCGAAGGCAAGGTGGACGACGTGGCTGCCCTCTCGCGGCGAATGCTGCGTGCGGTTGCCGCGCGCAGGCCGGACCTCGCCCAGATGGTGAAGAGCGTGATGGAGGCCGCTGCGGCCGGGCCCACCCGAGGCGTGCAGCAGCCTCTGCCCGTGGATCTCGACAGCCGCCTCGAGCTGCTTCGTCGCGAGCAGGTGCCCCTGCTCGCCACGGAGCCGACCTGGCCCGCGCCGGTGCGCGAGCAGTTGGCTGCGGTGGTTCACGAGCGTGAGCAGGAGGAGAAGCTCGTGGATGCGGGCATCGCGCCGACCCGCTCGCTCCTCTTCGTGGGCCCGCCCGGTGTGGGGAAGACGCTGGCGGCCCGATGGCTCGCGGCGCACACGAAGCGCCCGCTGCTGACCCTCGACCTCGCGGCCGTGATGAGCAGCTTCCTCGGGCGCACGGGCAACAACATCCGCGTGGTGCTCGACTTCGCACGGCTCACGCCTTCGGTCCTCCTGCTCGACGAGTTCGACGCCATCGCGAAACGGCGTGACGACGCCACCGAGGTGGGCGAGCTGAAGAGACTCGTGACGGTGCTTCTTCAGTCCGTCGACGACTGGCCAACGAGCGGCATCCTCGTCGCCGCGACCAACCACCCCGAGCTCCTAGACCCGGCCGTGTGGCGGCGCTTCGACCGCGTCGTCGAGTTCCCGCACCCGAAGGCGGGCGAGATCGCCGTCGTCATCCGCCAGCTCGTTGGTTCTGACGATGCGCTGAAGGACAGCATCGGGCCCCTCCCTGCGCTGCTCGAGGGGCACTCGTTCGCCGACGTCGTCCGCATCGTGACTGCCGCCCGCAGGTCGGCCGTCGTGAGCGGGACGTCGACGACGGCTGCCATCGAGCGCGTGGTCTCGGACCTGTCCGAGAAGGCCGACCAAGAGACGAAACTGCGCGTGGCCGCGTGGCTCAGCTCCACGGGCAAGTCTCAGCGCGAGGTCGCGACCCTCACCGGGCTCTCCCGGGACACGCTGCGCAAACACCTCGGCGGCGTGTCCGCTTCGACATCGAAGCCCGCGAGGCGCTCGAAGTCTGGAACTCGTCGAGAGGAGCGAAACTGATGGCACGCGAACACAACTTCTTACTTGGTCAGGGCGAGCGTCTCGTCTCGAAGGTCCAGGTCCCGAAGGCGGGCGGCGATAAGAACGTCCCCTACGACCTCAGCACCGCGAAGACGAGGATCGCCCAGCGCCTCGCGAAGGTGACCGCACAGATCACCCAGCTTCCCGAAGACGCTTGCCCACGCGGCGAAGCCGTCGCCGTCGTGACCCTCCATCCTCGCTTCCTCTCGAAGAGCGACTACCCGAGCGATCTCTTCTCGGCCGTCGGCCTTCGCGCCGTCGGCAGCCGCTCGCGCACCATCACGCCCGAGAAGTGGGGCATCGAGAGGCACGGCGAGGATGCCGTCACCGAGGATATCTTCGTCGCGGGCGCGAAGACCGCGTTCAACCGTTGGGCAACATCGGTGAAGCGCTGGACCGAGAGCACGAAGGGCGCCATCTCACTGAGCCACATCGAGGACCTCAACGCCTTCGATGCGAAGTCGAAGCTGCGCGGCATCCCCGAGGGCAAGGGCGTTCTCCTCGAGGTCGTTCTGCACAACTCGGGCGTCGACTCGATCGTCCTCGACTTCATCAAGTATGCGAAGGCCCACAACGCAGAGCCGCTGATCGCACGCCGGCGAGACGTCCAGGGGCTGACGTTCCTCCCCGTGCGCGTCGATCCGAAGCACGCCGAGGACATCGCGCGCTTCTCCTTTGTGCGCGTCGCGCGTGGGATGCCGACGCTGCGTCCGTTCCGCCCGTCGATCCAGCGCGGCACACAGGGCTTCGACGTTCGGCTGCCGAAAGATGCTCCCGTCGACGGCTCCTCTCGGGCTGTCATCTTCGACGGCGGCATTCCTGCAGCGGCCAAGAAGGCGCTCTCGCCGTGGGCGATGTTGGTGGAGCCCGCGGGGCTCGGGCCGTCCGTGCCCGCGTTCGAGGAGCACGGCCTCGGCGTCACGACCGCGTTCCTCTTCGGGCCCCTCGCGTCCGGGCAAGCGCCCGCGCCGCCGCTGTGCGCGGTTGATCACGTTCGCGTCCTCGACGACAAGACCGGCACCGCGAGCGACCCGGACTACTTCGACGTCCTCGACCGTATCGTCGGACACCTCGACAAGAACCCCGGGCTCTACTCCTACGTGAACATCAGCCTCGGGCCGTCGCTCGCGGTGGACGACGACGAGGTCACGCTGTGGACCGCTGCGCTCGACAAGCGCTTCGCGCACGGCAAGTGCGTCGCAACCGTCGCGGCCGGCAACGATGGCGAGCTCGACGAGGCCACGGGCCTCAACCGCATCCAGCCTCCCGCCGATGGCGTGAACGTGCTCTCCGTCGGTGCTGCCGACCGGCGGGGCGGCGGGTGGCAGCGCGCGGCCTACTCGTGCGTCGGTCCTGGTCGTAGCCCGGGCATCGTGAAGCCGGACGGCCTCGCGTTCGGCGGCTCGGCCCACGAACCCTTCGGCGTGCTCACCCCGCAGCTTCGCGGCGGGCAGATCCACGGCACCAGCTTCGCGGCGCCGTTCGCGCTCCGCTCTGCTGCGTCGATCGGCGCGCAGTTGGGGACACGGCTTGGGCCCCTCGCGATCCGCGCGCTCCTCATCCACCGTGCTCACACCGAGGACCACCACGAGCTGAAGCATGTCGGGTGGGGCCGGTTCGAAGCGGACCCGCTTCAGCTCGTGACCTGCGACGACGACGAGACGCTGGTCGTCTTCCAGGGCGAGCTGCCGGTTGGCGAACACCTCCGCGCGCCGGTCCCCATCAGCAACGTCACGCTGGAAGGCGAGGTCCTGCTGGCCGCCAGCCTCGTGATCGCTCCCGAGGTCGATCCCGAGCACCCCGGCACGTACACGCGCTCCGGGCTCGAGGTCGCGTTCCGCCCGCACAGCGCCAAATTCACGAAGCCGAAGGACGGCGCCAAGCAGTCGAAGCACGCCAAGACGCGGTCGTTCTTCTCGCCGGCGAACCTCTACGGCCAGTCCGAGTCGGTGCTGCGCGACGACGGCCACAAGTGGGAGCCGTGCCTGCACCACGAGGAGCGCCTCCGCTCGTCGTCGCTGTCGGACCCCTGCTTCGACATCTACTACCACCACCGCGAGAGCGGTATGAAGGTCGTCGATCCGCAGCCGATCCCGTACGCGTTCGTCGTGAGCCTCAAGGCGCCGAAGGTGAAGGACCTCTACAACCGCGTCCTTCGCGCCTACGCGCAGCAGCTCGTCCCGCTTCGGCCGCAGACCCGTATCCAGCTCCGCAGGTAGCCCGCTCCGGCTACTCGGCCCGTCGAATAGGCCCGCCCTCGGTCAACGCCCGCACCGCGTCATGCCTGCGGGCGCGCGACCATTGACCCGCCTGCTCGCGGAGAGGCACCTGGAACGGATGACGCTGCCCAACATCCTGAAGTTGGATGCCGAGCTCGGTCTGCGTCCTTTCGTGGGCGACATGTTGGTCGCTTCATCGTTTCGGCTGGTTATTGGGACACGACGTGCGCCGATACGGCCGCGTGTTGTTCCCGTTCGCTATCGTCGCCAGTGGCAACTCAGTCGCGGAAGCCGTACTTGAGTCAGCGTGATGCGTGAGCTGGCCAGCTGGCCGTTGGGACGGTGCACGGTCTGCCGGCTGAATCCCTCGCCGCGCACGCAGTTCTCGAAGCCGAGCTGGCCGGCGATGACCTTGCTGTCGACCTTGCCGTCGTGATCGTGGGTGAAGGTCGCGGTCTTGCCGGTGGCGTCGCGGTGGGTCTCGCTGGTGATGCGGCCGAGCCCGTCGCGAACGTACGTGACCGAGCGGACCAGCACGCCGGCGGGCGTGGCGAAGCGCTTCTCCTTCACGTCGCTCGAGCCCGCGGCGTAGATGTAGGTGATGCTGGCCACGCCGTCGCGCTTCACCCGCGCCGGCCGGCCGAAGCCGTCGTAGCTCACCCGGTGGTGCGCGCCGCTCGGCAGCGTGACCTCGACGAGGCGGCCCATGGCGTCGTGGCGAAAGCGCCAGGGGCACGGCGCCTGCTGCTCGTCGACACCATGCGGGTCCGCGAACGCCATCTCCCGGCGGTGGTAGGTATAACGCTACCGGCGCGAGCTCGCTCGCCCCTCCGCTGCTGGATAAAAACCGAGCAGCCGACCGATCGCCTCATGAACGACACGGGCCGCCTCCTCATCACCGAGGGCGACGGCACGACTGAGGGTGCCGGCGAGCAAGGTGACCACGGCCGCCCGAGGCGTCGGGTCGGTCACGGCGAGCTCCCCACGCCCGGAGTTTGACCGTTGGACCAAGCCGCTTCGCGGCAGCTCCTGTCCCTGCTGAGGGCGACCGCGAGGACGGCCGCGATCTCGACGACGACCGCGACCGCGATGAAGACGCCGCCCTCGCGCCCGCCATCAAACAGCCCGATCGACAGGCGCGCCATCGGCGTCAACGAGGGTGCGCAGTAACACCCTGGGAGCCATGGACCTGGCGGCGGCGCTTGGGGTCGCGAGCGAGCGCGATGCTGACGAGGTGCAGGAGCTCGTCGTGAGGCCCAAGAAGATGCTGCGGGCCCTGCTCCGTTAAGCCTTCCGGACACCGAGCCGCGGTTTCCTGCCGCGGCTCGGATCCTTGTCTTCGCTGCGGCTGTCACGGCAGTCATTGCTGCCGCAGCGCGACTTTTGCCGGTATTTACTGCAAAAAAAAGCGCCCGGCGCAGCGCAGGACTGGCCGCCCGCCGCCTCATTCCCTGCCCACCCTGCCGTTCGCGACGCCCCTGCCCGGGCGCCGCTTCCACCAGGAGGGCAGCGATGGGACAGCTCCGCGATCGAATGGCCGAAGACCTGAAGCTGCGGCGATACAAGCCGTCGACGTGCGACAATTACCTCCGCTGCGCACGGGCCTTCGTAGCCTATCACCGCAAGCCGCCGCAGCAGATGGGTCTCGACGAGGTGCGCGCGTTTTTGCTCTACCTCGCCGAGCAGCGAAAGATCGCGGAGGCGACGCAGCACCAGTACGTGGCGGCGATCAAGTTCCTCTACGCGACCACCGTCAGCCGGAGGTGCCCCAGTTTTCGCGACAAGAGGCGCGTCAATGCTCGACAATGAAGCAAGTACGGAAGCGCGGTGGCTTGGCCGTCCGCCGCACCTTCGACGGGCCCCTTCGTTCACGAGGTCGCGAACGGACAGGCCTGGGTCCGGCAACCTCCCGATGAGGCGTTGCGCCGTGTCACCCAGGCGCGACGCGGCGCAACGCCTCCGACTGCGCGCCCGCCGGCCCTGTCCAGGCGCTCCCGACCCCTAGAACGGCGGCGACCGTCGCCGGTGTTAGACCGATCTATCCTATGGCGCTGGATCGGAATTTGGCCTTGCGGCTTAGAGCCGATCCATGAGATTCTCTGTAGGGGAGAAGACAAACTGAGACGCGCTAGACAGACCTGGGGCGGCGGCTTCGGTTGCCCAATCGATTGATAGTTGGGCAGACTCAACCCCAGAACACATCGAACACCGGCTTGCCGCCGCGGCGAGATCCCAGCTCGCGCAGCTGCCGAGCACTAAGTAGCGGGACAGCCATGACTCTACGCGATCTTACCGACGAACTCCGGAACGCGGAGCGGAGCTGGGCACGCGGGGGACGACGGTTCCTTGAGCAGTTCAGCTCCGCAGCCCAACAAACCCAGGTCGGCCTCTATGTGCTCGTACACGAGAACGCGTCGGAACACGCAATCTACGACCGCAACGGTGATGGGCGCCTGCTCATTAAACCCAACGCGATCGGAGTCAAGTACGGCAAATTCCAGAATGGCTTTCTGTCGCGGCGCTTCACAGACCACAAGCATCTTCATCGACGCCGGCCCGACGGTTCTGAGGAGGTCGACGTCTTTGCGAGTGTTCTTCGATATGCACTCGTTCTCGACCTCTCGGAGATTGATCTCGGTCCGGCAAACGCTGCGGAGGTCTTCGAACCCTACTGGAATGCCATGCTTGAGTCTGTGCTAGCTCGGAAGGGATGGTTGACCATCGGTCAATCCTGGCAGTCGGAGTCACGACACGTCGAGCCAGGTGTCGCATGGGAATCTGTGCGTAACGAACTCGACGCAAGGGCGCCTAGCCTCGCACAGCGGATTCGGGACGCTGCCGCGGTGCTGGCGCGGACCGAGTAGTCGATGTTGTACCGGGACGCCCCTAACTGGGCACGGAGCGCTTCCGTCTTGATACGAAGCGAAGTGTGGATGACCTTTGCTGGGAGCTGCCCAATATGGCATTACAGCTGACGAACGCCTCGGTCGGCGCTGCGCGCCTCCCTCTGGCGCTCTCAGCTGAATGCCTGTGCGTCAGTCGGATTCGCAAGACTCGCGGATGACATGAAACTGAGTGCAAACAAGATCACAGGCCGGCTGGGCGTGAACTACGTCGAGCGTGTTGCGCTGGAGGCCGGCTGCAAGCCGATTTTTATGCCGGAGGACCTTGATACAGGGATCGACGGCTTCATCGAATTTGTCGGCGACGCGGCAACTCTAGTCGCGTTTCAAGTCAAAAGGGGCCCGTCGTTCTTTGACAACGCCGGAGCCAAGCATCAGGCGGACGCTCGCCATCTTCGCTATTGGAAGGGATACGTTCTTCCCGTTATTCTCATCATTGTGCGAGAGGACGAGTCGGAGGCGCTATGGATGGACGTTCGGCAACACGTCAGGGACAGCCCTTCGATCGTTGAGCGCGGGCCCTTCGTGCTTCGTCCACCACGACTCCAGCGATTCGAGTCCGCCGCGCTCACCGGGGTGATTAGGAAGTTGGCAACGCCATATCAGTTTGGTGATGCCGTGTCTGCGCTCTGCGATGCAGACGGAGAGACGCGATTGTCGGCGTTGTCTTTGCTCTATCGGTTCAGAATGGAACGCCGGACACCGTTCTGCTTGGCCGCCGCCCTTCGGGCGGAACTCGATCTGGATGCGCTTGCAACGTTCTGCGACTTCTACAGCCGCTACATGTCACACCCTGAGGTTCCCTTTGGCGCGGATCGAGAGCTATCCGCATACGCACGGTCGCTTCTTGCGGGGCTTCCTCGTTCACAGCTCCTCAATCTTCTTGCCGCATTCAATAGCGACGAGGAGTACGGGGATTGGGACGGTGCTACGGAGATTTACAGTATGAGTGAGGAAAAAATCTGGGACCGCCATGCCGTCGTCGAACGAGGCACAGTTCAACAGGGTATCGCGGTGGTCGTGGGCGCTGCGGCTTCGCCCGAACAGCTGCTGTCCGTTCTCGCCGATTCCGAGGTGACTCTCGGGCAACGCAAAGCTGCGGTGGCCTTGTTCGGATACCTTGGCTACACATGTGACGTTGACTCCGTCGACAATATTCTCGGCCGTGAAACTGATGCGCCCCTTTGCGCGCTTCTGACCTGGCTTCGCTATTGGCTGGTTCTGGAAACCAGAACGGACGGCGATGGCACGGTCACCGCCTAACTCAGCGTTGCAGCTGGCAGTCAACCTCGCTACGCTCGGCTGCCTGCTGCTGAACGCCAAGCCGTCGGGCCGACGCGCGCTCGTGAGAGTGCATACGAGCACTGGCCGCTGCGCACGGGCCACGGCAGAGCCGGGCTACGCGCAGCGTGGCAACGTCGCTCGGCCTCCTCGGAGCTCCGCGGCTGTCCTACCGGGGTGCCTCGTCGATGTGACCTGCTACTCTTAGCGCGAGCTTGGTTGCCCTGCCGGTACTCGGCCCTGGCCGAGCAGCTGGCCGATAGCGTCGTGAACGACACGGGCCGCCTCCTCATCCCCGATCGCGATGGCGCGGGTGAGTGTCTCGGCAAGCGAGGCGACCACAGAGGCCCGGGGCGACGGGAGGGGCGGCTCGCCCCCTCGAAGCCCGAGGCCCGGCGGTTGGGCCCGGGTTGGCGCCATCGCTCCCGAAGGGGTGCGATCGGTGGTCACGTGCCTCCAGAATTGCGGGAAAAGCAACGGATCGCCACGGTTCGCCCCCGTAGATTCGTTCCGCGAGGACATCTCCGGCGCCGAGGCAGCCAGTGCCAATAGCCGATGGATGACCATCGCAATATTCCGGCGCGATCCGGGCTCCAGGTGCGCTGGCAGCCGAGACATCGCGTGGTCGGCATGGTCGAGTGTGAGGCGCACGAGGGGAACGGGGCCTAGCACGTCGAGCACGTGGCCCAGCCTCTGCTCATATTTATCGGCTGTCCGAATCGCCTTCACATGGTCCGGATACTGCTCGGCAAGCTTTCCAGAAAGAACCCGCTCAGCGAACTCGGCGAAGGTGGTTTCCCCGGAGGCACGGGCGCGCGCTTCGCCCCTGCACAGGTGGTTGATCGCGAGCCGGACGTCACGGAGCGCGCTGCCCTCGCGCGCGGCAGCCTGCTCCAGCAGCGGCAGGCCGAGCACGATCCTGGGGGTGTCAAGATAGTTGGCCGTTGATCTGGTCACATCCTCATGAGTGCTTGAGCCTCGTGAGCCTGGGGGTTGAGGGGCACGGCGCCGATCGGTGTCCAGTTGCGAGTCTGGCCGGTCCAGCGCAAGGGCGTCCTGCGGCGGGCCCGCTGGTAGAGGGCATGGCGGGCGGCGAGCAGCGCGCCGTCGCGCCCGCCGAGCTCCGTGCACCACACGGCGGCTCTGGCCCTCCGCGGCACCAGCCCTCCGCGGCACCACGGCACGGCCGCAGCCCGGGCGGCACCGGTGGCGGAGGCAGCGGTGAGCCCCCCGTCGGGGTCGCCTTCACAGCGACGTCGGTGTTTGAGGAAGGGCACCGGGTGGCGGTCATCGGCGCAGGGTCACGACCGCGATCGCCAGGGCCAGCCCGAGCGCGTGCGCGTGCGGATGCGGCGGCTCGATGACGTCGGCCGCAGGGTACGGATCCGAGGTGATTGCCTCCACGCCGGGCCTGGGCGGTGTCATGCGTGTAGGCGCGACAAGACGATTCGCATTTTCACCTCGCACCACTCGCGGGGCATCCCGCGCTAACCACGCGCACATCATCCGATGACGATGACCGTCAAGTGTCAACGGATGGGAGCGTTGTCGACGTGGTCGATCCGCTCCCAGCGGCTGCCCTCGAGGCGCACGATGTCCTTCGAGCCGACGACCCAGAGCGCGCCGCCGACGCTGTCGACCGTGTGCGCGTCCTCGATCTCGGGCACGAGCCCGGTCGAGACTCGCCGGAGGCTGCCGCGCTCGTAGGTGAAGAGGCCGCGCGGATTGGCGCCGCTTGCCAGGTAGATCCGGCCGTCGTGCCTGGTGATCGACGTGAACATCTGGCGCCGGCCCGAGACCGCGACCGCGCGGAAGCCTTCGCGCCGGTTGCCGCGGAGGAGCGTGCCTTCGCGCCCGCAGATCCAGATGCGCTTCTCGTCCTCGACGAAGATGCTCACCAGCGCCGCGGCCGTGACGGGCGGGAGAGCGGTGAACGTGGCGCCGTCCCAGACGAGGATCGTGCCGCGCGTCCCGATGACGTAGATCTCGTCCTCGCGTGGACCGTCGACGCAGTAAAAGACCTTGTGCTCCGCGGCCGGCGAGCTCGGCGCGCGCAGGAGCGCCCGGGCCCGCTCCTCGGGATCTTGCAAGAGCGAGCGATCGAGGTGCTCCCAGCGGCCGGCGCCGAAGTCTCCGCCGACACGGCGATAGACCTGCCCCCCGTCGCCGCAGGCGTAGAGGTGGTCGCCGACAGGGCGGAGGCGCGCGAGGCGCCCCCAGCGCTCGGCGTCGGGCGAGGTGATGCCGGCGCCGGGGATCTTCTCGCGCGGGAACGGTGGCCGCACGAGCACGACGTCTCCCTCGGCGGAGAGCACGCAGAACGAGGTCGGCGCGCCGGGCGCGGGGGTGAAGCGGGCGATCGCGGTGACCGCGACCTGGAGGTCGTCGTAGAACCACTTCACCGGCCCCGCATCGCCGGCATCGTAACGGCAGAGCCGGGTGAACGGCGTGAAGGGCTCCTGGCCGTCTGGCACGCCGGCGACACAGAGGAAGTCCGCGGCAGCGGCCTTGGCGCGGGTGAAGGTGAGCGGCGTCGTCATGGTGATGTCTCCCTCGACCTCAGTAGCGACCGCCCGGGCGCATGCCGGTGCTGAGCGCCTCGTACTGCGGGCTCCCGGCCACGGTCGGCATGATGGTGGTGCGGCCGAGCTGCGCGCGGTCAACCCCGGCGAAGCCCGCCTGCACCGCGGCGCGGATCTGCGCCTCGCACTCCCGGCGGAGGTTGACGACCTGATTCTCCGAGAGGTCGATGATGCTGCCGATGGCGGTCGTCCCCGGCGGCGTGCCGTTCACGCCCAGCTGGGCGATGCTCGCGTCCACGCCGTGCGCCTCCCAGTGCTCCGAGCCGTCGTCGCCGGCGTTGCCCTGGAGGCAGATGGCGGGCCCGTCGCCGAATGACGGGAAGTTGGGGATGCGCTTCATCCCCGCCTCGCCCTCGGCCCTCGTGCCATAACGAAGGGTGTAGTCGGGCACGATGTGGTGCGCCTGGTAGCCGGGTTCGCACGTGCCGCGGATAGTGCTGTATGGGCCGACGTTGCAAGGCCGGTCTCGCTCGCGCGTCACGCGCACGTTGCCCGCTGCGGCGGCGAGCCGCGCATTTTCCTCCTGTCGCGCGCGCTGCGCCCGCAGGCGCTCGGCGTTCTGCCGGATCTTCTCGGCCGAGGGCCACGGCTGCCTCACGAGCTGCTCGAGCTGCTCGGGCGTCATCTGGCGGAAGTCGACGAGGGTGCCCGCCTTGAGCGAGAGCTGATTGTTGGTGCTATCTACCTGGTTCCAGTACCAGCCGCTCGATCCATAGGCGGCACTCCGCTGGTCGGCGCTCATCTGGCCATAAAGGTGCTGATCGATGCTCCGGGCGAACATGCCTTCATTGCCGATGTAATACTGACCGGCCATCTCCCCGAGGCCTGCTCCCAGCGCACCGAGGCCGAGCAGCGCGTTGAGCCTGGCGGCCGCCCCCATGGGCCCCGCGGCGGGCGCGCTCCCCGGCGTCGTGGCCGTGCCCGTGCCCGTGTAGGCCCCCGTCGTGTCGAGAAAGGCGACCTGGACCGGGCGGTCGCTGGCGCTCATCACCCGCGTGTCCCGCACGAAGATGAGCTTCCCCTCGGTGTTGCGGTCGTTCATCCACCAGGCGTCGTCGTGGCGGATCGCGTTTGTGCCCTCGATGCGCACGGTGGGCGAGTAGGTCTTGGGCTCGCAGACGCTGCCTACCGTGCCCGATTTGACCCCGAGCCCGCTGCCCGGCTCATCACCCTGGCACGTCGTCACCTTCGATCCCATGTTGTGCGACCGATCGCCGGTCTGCAGCACGGTGGTCGCGGTGTCCACGGCCGCCTGGTTCTGCCTTGCGTAGATCGAATAAGGGATGGGGACGAGCGCCGGGCCGACCGGCGTCTTGCAGACATCCGGGCAGGTCGAGACGATGATGCCTTCGCCTATGTCGCGGCTGCCCTCGCGCGGGATGCTCATGCGTCGCTCCCCGGGCTCACGAGCCCTCGCTCGTCACACCACGGCAGCGCCGCGGCCTTTTCGAGGCTCGCGGCAGCGAGATCGATACGATCGAAGCCCTGCGACATGGCCACCCAGGCGCGCCAGGTGAGCTGGACAGACCAAGGCGGCTCGCCGCGGACATCGATGTGCATGCCATCGAGGTGGAGGCGCACCGGGACGCGGCGCCCCCGCTCCCACTTGAACCAGGCCCAGAGCGAGTGGCCGGGCAGCGTGAACGCGAGCGCGCCGCCCCCCGGCGTGAGGCCCTGGAGCTCGACGCGCTCATCGCCGCGGAGATGGCCGGGCAAGACCAGGCCGGGGTGCGCGGTCTGGTAGAAGCGATAGTCGAAATCGGCGGGGAGCTGAGGGTGGCGAGTCGCCAGCCAGGCGTCGTCGTAGGTGCCGGCGAAGCGGCTGCGAAACTGCCACCAGGGCGGCACGGGCCCGAAGCCCTGCGGTTCTGGCCGCGCCGCCGGGTCGCCCACAGGCTCGGCCTCGCTGTCGATGGTGGGCGCGGGGTAGGCGCGATCGGCCGGCGTGTGGCGGCGATCGAGGACGCCCCGGCCGATGGGGTTGCGCGCGTCGACGTTGCCCTCGGGATCGCCGATGACGACGCCGCCGGCGGCCGATCGGTAGTCGATGGACGCGCGGGCCGCCGGCTCTCCCGTGGAAAGCCGAAACCCGCCGGCGTCCGGCTCGAACGCGCGCGGCGCATACGCCCTCAGGAAGCGCGTGTATTCCCCGACGCGCGCGCCCACCTGCCAGACGTGCGCGGCCACGCCCCCGGGGGCGTGGCCATCAGCGAGGAGGGTGACGTCGGCCGCGGGCTTGAAAGGGATGAGCAGGCCGACCCGGAGCATCGGTGTCGCATGCGGATCACCCTCGTACTCGTCGGCGAGGATCAAGGATTGATCGGGGGCGATCGACAGCCGGCCTTCGGGCGAGAGTAGAAGCGTGCCCCTTGCCGCGACGACGGCCATGGCTGCGCCGTCACGGTGCTTCTGCTCGAACCCTAGCGCGGCGAAGGGGGTCGCGTTGGCGGCCAACATGGCTAGCGGCGGTGGACGGCGACGCGGGTGCCGTCGATGAGGTGCGTCGCAGCAAAGGCGGTTCGATTCACGGCCAGCATGGCACTGCTCAGGTAGGATCGATGACGAACTCGATCTTGGTCCCTGCATGGACACCAAGAAGGACGACACCGGACGGGACGCCGCGGGATGTGGCTCGGCATGAAGCTCCGGGCTCGAACCGCTTTCTGCGACCGCATTCAGGGCTAGTTGAGATCGATCGGATCGCCGAAGACCTGGACATGCTCGCTCCCATCGACCAGGATCCTAACGCCCTTGAGCGTGATGTTGCCGTCCTTGTCCATCACGAACTTCGATTTGCCGCACGTGATTTCGATCTTCTCCCCGACGTCGATGGTCTGATTCCGGCCAATCTGCACTACCTCGTCGACACCCACGGCGCGGGCGCGGATCATCCCCACCGCTTCGCGCAGGCTATTCAGCACGCTCTTCGTGGCGTTGTTGCCGACCGTGACGTCCTCGTTGTGACCGATCCCCGTCGTCCGGTCGCGGCCGATCGTCGTCTCCTGATCGTTCTTGACCAGCTTGTGGAGGTCCTTCTCGGCTTGCATCCTGACGAGCTCGCTACCGGCCTTGTCCTCGAACATGATCTCGTTGTAGCCGTACGTGGACGGGCTCGAGTTGCTCTTCCAGCCGCTCTGCGTCTTGTTCATGGGCAGCGAGTAGGGCGTCTTCTGGAGGTTGGTGTACACGCGGCCGACGATGATGGGCCGGTCGGGATCGCCGCCGAGGAAGTCCACGATGACCTCCTGTCCGATGCGCGGCAGGTTGGTCCCGCCGAAGCCGGCGCCGCCCCAGGGCTGGCTGACGTGGATCCAGCACGACGAGTCGTTGTTCATCTTGCTCTCGCGGTCCCAGTGGAAGTGGGCGCGCACGCGGCCGAACTCGTCGACGTGGATCTCCTCGCCGGGCGGACCGACCACCGTGGCGCTCTCGACGCCCTGCGCGCGGGGCTTGCGCGTGCGCAGCGGCGGTCGGTAGGGCGCGTCGGCGCTCACGGCGACGCAGGAGTGGTCCCACTCGGCCGGTACCTCGCCGGAGAGCTGGGACTCGAGGACGAGCAGCTTCTTGTCGGGACCGAGCTCGCTCTTCGGGTGCTCGAGGAACGAGAGGACGGCGCCCGGTGCGGGATCGATGACGTTGGTCTTGAACACGATCTCCCGTGCCGAGGCGCGCTTCGCCTCCAGCCGACGCTGAGCGAGCGCCTCGCCCTCGGACTCGTCCGCGCGGTACTTGCCCTGATCGTCGGCTGTCGGCGAGCTCTCGCCCTTTTGACTTTCGAACAGGAACGCGCCAGGCACATAATGGAAGCGCTCCAGCTGATCTTCCACGGGGCCGGCGCCGGAGGCGGTGGCCAGGAGCTTGTAGTTCGCGGGCCTCCGGTGGTCGTGGTCGCGCACCGTGTACTTGCCGGGTCGCAGGCGGCGGCCGACGACGACCTTGGTGACGTGCTCGCGGTCGGCGTCGGTCGGGTGATCGCGGTAAGTGATGGGCACGCGGGCGACGTTCGCCTGGGGGCGGTCGTCGAGGACGAGCCGGCTCTCTCCGCCGTTGTCGAAGTAGAAGCTCACCCCGGCGTCCTCCAGCATGCGGCTGATGAAGGTGTAGTCGCTCTCGCCGTACTGGACGCGGTACTTGCGCTTCTTGTACTCGCCGGCAAGCTGCCGCGTGGGGGAGATGCCCCACTCGCCGAGGAGCTGCAGCACGATGTCGACCTCCGACTTGTGCTGGAACATGCGGTAGTTGCGGCGCTGGGTGGCGAGCCAGAGCCGCGGGACCAGGGTCAGCTCGTAGGTGGAGAGGTAGCGCTCCTCGACGGCCACCTGCTGGAGGTGGCTGCACAGTCCGGACCAGACGCGGGTCTGATTCGCGTGCGCGGTGAAGGTCATGGGCTGGCCGATGACGGCTTCGAAGTCGATATCCGGGTTGTCCGATACGGCGACGATCTGGACCTCGAAGAGCGAGGACATCCGCTCGGTGACCTGGAAGCGACGCACATCGAGCATGTCGCCCGACGCGATCTGCACCTCGACTCGGTAGACCCCCGAGCTCAGTCCGGTTCCCTTGTTTCGCATGCTCGGGTGCGTGTCGGCCATGGGCATTCCTAGCCCGGTCTACCCTGCGCTTGTAGAGCGGACAGCCGATGCTATCCGGCAGCCATCCCTGTCCGCAAGAGGGGCCCGCGCGCATTGTACGCTCAGGGCTCTGCCAGTGCGGCCGTTCAGACGGTCGAACGCCCACACATTGACGCCTCGTGTTGATGGTTGCAGTATCGCCGGCGGAGTGAAGGTCGTCTCCCTTTCGCAGCTCCCCGTTGGCCTGGTCGTGTGGCAACCCCATCCAGGCGCCTGGATGCAGACGTTCGTCTGTAAAAGCACGTTCAAGCTGTACCCCGGTGTGTGTGCCCTCGCGGCCGAGCAGGAGCCGCTCCACCTATCCGACCGCCACTGGCGCGACGACGCGTGCTGGAGTCTCTATGCGGCCTCCGACTTCGTCCCCCACCGCGCCCGGGCGGACGTCGTCCTCGTTGGCCACGCCTTCTCGCCCAACGGCACGGCAGTCCGATCCCTCACTGCCCGCGTGATCGTGAATGACATCGACAAGGCCATCGAGGTCTACGGAGCTCGCAGCTTCACGCAGCACGGCGTCCTCGATCAGAGCTCGCGCTTCACCAGGATGCCGCTGCTCTGGGAGTACGCGGGCGGCGGTCCCGGCACCTCCAACCCCGTCGGCATGCCCCCCCATGCTCGCGACATCCACGGGCGACGCAACCTCCCCAACCTCCAGCGTCCAGGCGCTGTCGTCATCGGGCCGGACGACGTCATCGAGCCCGTGGGATTTGGACCCGTTGCCTCCGGATGGCCCACCCGCCGGCAGAAGCTGGGGCGCTACGCGGCCACGTTCCCCGGCAACGACTGGCACCGTCAGCCCCTGCCCCCGGACCTCGACGTCAGCTACTTCAACGCCGCGCCGGTCGACCAGCAGACCACCGCGCTCCGCAATGACGAGCGGCTCATCCTCGAGCATCTCCACCCCGAGCACCCGCACCTCGTCACGAGCCTCCCGGGGCTCCACCCCCGCGCCTACGTCGACCGCCCCGGCGAGCCCTCGCAGGGCGTCGCCATGTGGCCCGATCTGCTCTGGATCAACACCGACCGCTGCATCTGCACGGTGACCTGGCGCGGCCAGGTCCCGCTCCGAGAGCCGCAAGAGGCCGGGCAGATCCTGGTCGCGCTGGAGGGGCCTTATCAGACCCTCGTAAGTAACGACAGCGAGGGCGTGGCCAGCAGTTCTGGAGTGGGGCTCGCGAGCGGCCGGGCCGGCGCCGCGATGAGCGAGATCGGGCTCCAAGCGCCCTACGACCAGGCGCACGATGGCGATAGCGCCGTGCACAACGAGGATGACCCTGAGGTCTGCACCCTGCCGTTGGACGTGAATCAGGATCTCGCCGTCTCCCGGCTGGCCCTACCGTTCGCCACAGTGCCCGCGGGCCAACCTGCTCCCCCGTCGAGCCCGGCGCAGCGCCTCGCAGTCCCCCCCTTCGTGCAGTCCGCGCCGCCGGCGGCCGCGGTACCCCCGTCGAGTCGGGCACAGCACCTCGAGGCCGCGGCCGCTGCGTTCGTTCAGGCCGCGCCACGAGCAGCCGCGGTACCCACTCCGGCAGCCGCGGCGCAGCCGCCCGCCGATGCGCCCACTGCCACCAGCGCGGCTTCACTGGTCGCCGCGAAGCCCGCGTTGCCATTCGTGCAGGGCGAGCGAGCTGAGCCTGCGCTACGTCACCAAGCAGAGTCTTCGCCGCGAGGGGCGGAGCCAGCAGAGGCTCCTGACAAGGTGCTGCGTCCGCCGCTTGTCGCGATCCCTCCAGCGCTGTCGCCTGCGCTGCACGCGCCGCCTGCGCCTGAGCGCGATGCGAGGTCTCCGCCCCTGACGGCAAAGGAGCCCGCCCCTCCTGCCATGCTCGGCCCACTGGCGAGGCCAGACATGGGGGCGATGGAGCCCTCGGCAGAGGAGGCGCCCGAGCCTGACACCCAGGCGAAAAAGCCTGGTCCGCTCCCCGCGCCGGAGGAGCCCGTACCGCCTCTCGCGGCCTACCCCATCGAGCGTTGCGCAGTCATTGCGGCCAAGCTCGCGCAGCGGCCGGCGGACTGCGACACCATCCTCAAAGCGGAGAAGCTCACGCCGAAGAATTGGCAGTCGCTGCACGAACAGTGGCTTGACGAGATCCAGGACGAGATCGCGCGCCGGAAGAAGAAGCTCCTGTCAGCGTACGACGCGGCCTACGTGGCGGCACTCGAGAAGGAGCGCGGGCCGATCACAGCGGGCGAGTACGCACAGCTTGTGATCTCGGCCGAGCAGGGGCAGGGCCAGGCGGCACTGGCCGAGCTGGGCCTGCCGGATGAGTCGATGATGCGGATCCGGCGGGTGTGGCTGGAGAGGATCGTGAAAGACAAGAAGGCGGCGGCAGCGGTGCGGGCTGCAATGCGGAAGGCGGACGAAGCTTGAAGGCGGGCGCGCTGAGCGGCGGGAGCTTCTGAGGTAGGCACAACCGCATGGGCCTGGGCCCTCCGGCTCGACCGGAGCCCATCGTACCCATCAAGAGCACGTTATGCCTCTCCGCGGCGGTGATGTTGGGGGTGGCCTTCGCCGCGTCGCAGGGCTTCTCGGACCTCGCGAGGTCGTTGACCGAGCGCGGCGCGTCGTCGGCCCGTTGGGCTGCCAGGGGTCGGCCCAGGCCCCGGCAGAGCCAGGACGAAGCGGACCGTGCCGACGTGGCTCGGCCTCAGCGGCTCTCCGCGTCTGTCCTAGCTCGGTGCCTCGTCTATGCAGCCTGCTACTGTCGGCGCGGCCTTGCTCGCCCCTTCGGTGCCGCCGACAGCCCGAGCAGCCGACCGATCGCCTCGTGAACCACCCGGGCGGCCTCTATATCATCGAGCGCGACAGCGCGGCTCAGCGTGCGGGCGAGCGAGTCAACCAGCGCAGATCGAGGCGACGGGTCGGCCGGCGCGAGCTCAACACGTCCCAGGCTCACCGGCTGGGCCCACGTTGGGCCTGCGCCTTCCGAGGGGCTGCGATCCGTCGTCACGCTCCCCCGAAATCTCGACGAAAGTGACGGAACGCGACGGTTCGCCACCGCAAATTCGTTCCGCGAGGGTCTCTCAGGTGCCGAGGCGTCAGCGGCAGAAATGTCTATTATTCCAATTGGTTCCGACTGACGCTTGGCCGAGTCGTCTTCCGGCGTGGCCCAACGCGGGCCCAACGAACCGCCTGTGCAGGCGCCAGCGTCCGCCGCGGCGGGGGCGGGGACGTCGCCCGGGGGCGCCGTCTGACCGGGCGGCGCGCCGGAGGCGGAAGCTTCGGCGCTCGCCGAGCCGGTGTCTGCTCGAGCGGACGCGGGTTGGCCTTGGTCTCGAACAGCTCGGGTCGATTGACTCCCGCGCGTTGGAGGTGATCTCTGAAGCGTTCCGCCCCGTGACAACCCGGCAAGGGGTCCCCCTTGGGCCCGACGAAGACACGCCGATTGTCCGGCCAGAGCTCGCGATAAGCACGAAGCGCCTGCACCCCATCAGGCGATAGTGCCCAGGCGCGGGGGTCATCGGTCTTGTTCTCATCGAGAACAACGGCTCCCCGGTCAAGGTCGACGTCCGACCATTCGAGAGTTCCGGCCTCGTCGGCTTGCATGCCCTCGCGCGTGAGGAAGCCATAGTAGATCCGGAAGCACAGCGGGACCATCTGACTCCTCATGGGGGGCTGATCGTCGTCAGGGTACAAGTAACCCTTTGCTTTATTATTCTCTATCTTCGGAATCCACCCGCGCGGCAGCGGGTTGTGCGTAACGATGCGCGCCGGATAGGCAGCCAGTGTCAATAGTCGATGGATGACGATCGCAGTACTCCGGCGCGATCCGGGCTCCAGGTGCGTCGGCAGTCGAGACATCGCGTGGTCGGCATGGTCGAGTGAGAAGCGCACGAGGGGAACGGGGCCTGGCACGTCGAGCTCGGCTGAGCCCAGCCCGCGGAGGCGCCGTCTCCGTCGGCCTCGGACTCGATATCGGGCTGTTCTCGCGCCCCGACAGCGACCGGGCGCGTCCGCGGCCGGCGCAGCGCCTGAGCGCGCGCCGCTCGCCGGGACGCCTCCCACCGGCTAGTACACAGCTTCATCCCCCTGTCTCTCCGCGCCTCCAAGGCCGCCGAGGCCAGCCAGCGCTGCCTGCTCCGCCAGCGGCACCTGCGCGGCCACCAGTTCCGCGAGCGCCGTCGCCCGCCGAGGCGCGCCGCTGCCAGCACCACCTCGTGCACGAGATCCCTCCACGCGAGAGGACCACCCTGGATCGCCGTGTCCAAGGCGTGGACAGCGACCGCCCACCGGCTGGACGCTGGCAGGGCTGAAGCCCAGGGCTCGCGCCTGGATACCCGGTCTCCGGGAGAGGCACCGGTGTTGCTACTCGGTACAGAGAAACAGAGAAAGAGTGAAGACGGTCGCTCGGTGGGCGGCTGCCCCCCCTCGTCCGGCGCCGGCGGCGGGACATCACGATGGCGAGGAGCCTCGTGACATCGGAGTCGGGCGTTCCCGTGGAGGGCACGACGCCTGACGTGCTGCAGACGCTCGGTCGTCGACACGCTTGCTTGCTGGCTCCGAGAGGGGCCCTGAGGTGGATCTATGGGGATACCCGCTGCACAGGCACAAGGCGTCGTGCGCTCCGTCGCGTGGCGCGACCTCTGTCATCTCACGCCGCGCCAGATCGCGAGCGAGCTCCTCCTGCCGCTGCCCTGGCTGATTGGCTCGCTCGTCGCTTGTCGTGCGGGATGGTTCATCGCCGCCGGTGTCTGCTGGTTCTTCTTCTTTCTCACGGGGCTGCGGGTCGTCCATGGCGCGCAGCACTACAGCCTGGGCCTGCCGCGCTGGGCCCAGGACACGGTGCTCCTCGTGCTGAGCGTCCTGATGGCGGCCAGCATGCACGCGATCCAGGCGACCCACTGGCAGCATCACCGGGCTTGCCTCGACGAGACCGATGTCGAAGCGCGGCCGGCTCGCCTCTCGTGGTGGCGAGCGCTCGTCTCCGGGCCGATGTTCATCCTGACCCTCCACGTGCGTGGCGCCATGCTCGCGCGCCGCCGGCAGCGATGGTGGATCGCGGCGGAGATCCTCCTGATCGCCGCCCTGCTGGCCTCCGCGGCGTTCGGGCCCTGGGTCCTGCGGGTTCACGTCATGGCGATGCTGGCCGGCGAGTGCGCGACCGGCTTCTTCGCGGTATGGACCGTGCATCGCGGCTGCGACGGCGCCGGGCACGTCGCGCGCACGCAGCGCGGGAGATGGAAGCCAGTGCTCGCGTACAGCATGTTCTATCATCGAGAGCATCACTGGTTCCCACAGGTGCCCACCCCCCACCTGCGCGAGCTGGCGAGACGCCTCGATGCTGTCGCGCCCGTCGCTGCCGAGCACGAGGTGTACTGATGCGGTGACCTGACCGGACCCCGCGTCGCGACGGACGGCGGTCCCTATCGTGCTGATCAATTTCTATGGAAAAGGCGAGGGGAGGCTCCGGCCGTCGCGTGCTGCTCGGTTCGGTCCTCGGCAGCTATCAGCAGGCGGCGGCCCGAGCTGCTGGCCGATCGCCGCATGGACGACCCGGGCTGCCTCCACATCCCCGAGGGCGACGGCTCGGCTCAGAGTGCCTGCGAGCGAGGCGACGACGGCCGCCCGAGGCGGCGTATGAACCGTCGCGAGCTCCCCGGGCCCGAGGTCCGGCGGCTGGGCCCGGGTTGGGGCCATGCCCTTCGAACGGGTGCGATCCGGGTTCACGGCTCTCGAAAACCTCGGAGAAGCGGCCTGCCGGCGTTGTGAGGAGGTGGCGACCCGCACCTTGTCGTCCCAGGCCGACCGCTGGGTCCAGATCCCGAGCGCCTGGCCGCAGCTCGGGTCGAGCCTCGCGGTCTTCTACTCGGGCGTCGCTCGCCTCGGCGGAGACGCGCCGCGCGCGTAGGCGAGCGCGGAGGGCCGCCGCTCGGGGGCGACGGTGCGTCCGAGTTGCCTCGGGCGCAAAATCGGACCAATCGAGACCATGGAATCAGCAGCGGCGCGGCGCCCGTCAGAGCTCGGCTCCTCAGGGCAGGTAAGCCTGAGCACGCTCCTCGGGATCGCGACATTTCTCCTCACGGGCGCGGCGATCGCCGTGGCCGCCGCGCTCATGGTCGCCGCGACGACCATGCAGCAGGCCACCGGGATCCTCGGTGACGCGATCGAGAGCGTCCGCCTGGTGCACAGCCTGCAGATCGACCTCCTCCTCGATGCACATCAGATCAACCGCGACGCCGGGGCCGCCAGCGGTGGGCCGAGCTCCACCTTCCACGAGTGGGAGAGCGAGCTAAGGAAGGGCCTTGCGGAGGCTCACCATTACGTGAGCAGCCAGGAAGAGAGCGACGTGCTCATCGACGCGGAGCAGCGCGTCGATGAATACCTCGTCGGGCGTCGAGCCGCCGATGCCGGCGGCCCACCCCCCTCGTCGGACGCGCGGGCGCCGGCCATCGATTCGCTCGCCTTCGACGAGGCGTTCAAGGCCCTCGACCGCCTTGTCGAGATCAACCTCCATCAGGCCCGTGCGTCCAAGGCGCTCATCGAGCGTCTGGGCGGGCGCGCGACCGCCGCCGGCGTCGCGGCCGTCATCTTCTTCATGGCCGGCGCGTCCTTGGTCCTCATCAGCGCGCGGCGGCTCGTCTACGGCCCCATCGTCGCGATCCAGGAGGCGATCGGCCGCTACGGCGCGGGGGACCGCGCCGCGCGCGCGCCGCTCGTCGGGCCGCGCGAGCTCGGGGACATTGCGCGGGCCTTCAACAGCACGGCGGAGTCGCTGGAGCGCCAGCGCGAGGCGCAGTTCGCGTTCCTCGGCGGCGTGGCGCACGACCTCAGGAACCCGCTCTCGGCGCTCCGGCTGTCGGTCGGCTTCCTCAACGACGGAGGCCCGCCGTCGGAGCCGCGCGTGCAGCGGACCATGGCGCTCGTCGGACGGCAGGTCGATCGCCTCGAGCGCATGGTCGGGGACCTCCTCGACGCGTCACAGATCGAGGCGTGCAAGCTCGAGCTCCGGGTCGAGGACCGCGATCTGCGCGAGCTCGTGCAGGAGGCGGTCGAGCTCTACCGCCCGGTCTCGCCGGAGCATCCGATCGAGCTCTCGCTCCCCGAAGCGCCGGTGCTCGTCCGCTGCGATGCGACGCGGGTCCTGCAGGTGCTCAACAACCTCCTGTCGAACGCGCTCAAGTACTCTCCCGCCGGAGGCCAGGTCGACGTGACGGTCCACGGCGGCGCGGGCCGCGCGGAGATCGCGGTTCGCGATCGCGGGGTCGGGATCGATGCGGCGGATCTGGCGCACCTCTTCGAGCCGTTCCGGCGCCTCAAGGCGTCGGCGGGCGCGATCCCTGGGACGGGCCTCGGGCTCGCCGTGGCGAAGCGCATCGTCGAGGCGCACGGCGGCCGCCTCCTCGTCGAGAGCGAGCTGGGCGCTGGCTCGGTGTTCCGGGTCGAGCTGCCGCGTGCGTCCTGAGGGGAGACGCGGCGCTCGAGGCGCTCGCTGCTGGAAGTGATACCGCTCCGCCCGACCGTACGGTCAGGCGTCCTTTCCCGCCGCGCGCCGCCAGCGGTCCTCGCGGCGCACCGCCCGCCCCTCGCGCTCCAGCTTGATCAGGTGAGCCTCGAGGCTCAGCCGCGCGAGCGGCCAGACGAGCGGCGCCGTGTCGGCATAGGCGACCGGCAAGAGCGCCTCGATCGACGTGCCGCCCGCGCCGGCCGCGCTGGCCGCCTCGAGCGCCGCCAGCACCAGCCGCTCCCTCCCCAGCCGGTGCGCGATGTAGCGCCGGAACAGCGCCTCCGGCGCGTCGATCGGCCCGCCGTGCGCCGGCAGCACGACCCGCGCCCCGAGCCCCGCGAGCCGCTCGAGCTGCGCGAGGTACTCCGTCATGTCGCCCTCCCGGGGATCGATCAGGATGGTCCCCTCGCCGGCCACCATGTCGCCGCAGACCAGGGCGCCCTGCGCCTCGTCGAGGAAGCAGAGGTGGTCGGGCGCGTGCCCCGGCGTGTGGAGCACCCGCAGCGCCATCGGCTCCGGCCCGCCGAGCCGCACCACCTCCCCGTCCGCGAGGTGGCGCGCGAGCGGGACGCCCGGGAGGCGCGGGGCCGCCTCGGCGTGCCCCCAGACCGGCAGGCCCAGCTCGGCCGCGAAGAAGCGCGCGCCCCCGACGTGGTCGGCGTGGTGGTGGGTCACCGCGATCGCCGCGATCGAGCGCCCCTGGGACGCGAAGCCGCGCGCCCACGCGAGCCACTCGCGGCGCTCGTCCTCGTACGGCGTGGCCGGCTCGACGAGCAGCACCTCGCCGCCGCCGAGCGCGTAGCTGTTCGTGTGGGTCGCGGGCGGCAGGGTCGGCGTGCGCGCGGGGAAGGCCTCCACGCCGCGCACGCCGGGCCCGACGGGCTGCGGGCGGATCACCGCTCCACGACGACCGCGAGCGCCTCGCCGCCGCCGATGCAGAGCGTGGCCAGGCCGCGCTTCGCGTTCCGGTCCTTCATCGCGAAGAGCAGCGTCGTCAGGATGCGCGCCCCGCTCGCGCCGATCGGGTGGCCGAGCGCGACCGCGCCGCCGCGGACGTTGACCTTCTGGGCGTCGAGCCCGGAGAGCTTGTTCACCGCGAGCGCCACCACCGCGAACGCCTCGTTCACCTCGAAGAGGTCGATCTGGTCCGTCGGGATGCCGAGCTTCTTCGTGGTGTTCGCGATGGCCGCGGCCGGCGCCGTCGTGAACCACTCGGGCGCCTGCGCGGCGCCGCCATAGCCGACGATCCGCGCGAGCGGCGTGAGCTTGTGCTCCTTGACGGCGCGCTCGCTCGCCAGGACGAGCGCGCTCGCGCCGTCGTTGATCGACGACGCGTTGGCCGCGGTGATCGTCCCGTCCTTCTGGAACGCGGGCTTCAGCGACGCGAACTTCTCGGGCTTGCCCGCGGGCGGGCCCTCGTCCTCCTTCACGACCACCGCGTCGCCCTTCTTCTGCGGGACGGAGACGGGCGCGATCTCCGCGGCGAAGAGCCCCTCGCGCTGGGCCGCGACCGCGCGGCGGAAGCTCTCCTTCGCGTACTCGTCCTGCGCCTCCCGCGAGAAGCCGTGCTCCCTGGCGCACGCGTCGCCCGCGGTGCCCATGTGGAAGTTGCCGTACGGGTCCCACAGGCCATCGTGGATCATGCCGTCCACGATCTTGCCGTCGCCCATGCGGTAGCCGGAGCGCGCCTGCGGGAGGTAGTAGGGCACGTTCGACATCGACTCCATGCCGCCGGCGACGACGACGTCCGCGTCGCCGAGCGCCACCGTCTTCGCGCCGAAGATGACGGCCTGGAGGCCCGATCCGCAGACCTTGCTCACGGTGGTGGCCGGGACCTTGCTCGGGATGCCGGCGAAGATGGCGGCCTGCCGGGCCGGAGCCTGCCCGATACCCGCGGACAGGACATTGCCGAGGAACACCTCCTCGACGGCCTCCGGAGACAGCTTTGCCCGCTCGAGCGCCGCCCGGATGGCGACCTCGCCCAGGCGGGGGGCGGGCAAGGGCGACAGTGCGCCCTGGAACGCGCCGATCGGCGTCCGGGCCGCTGCGACGATGTACACGGGGACGGGCAGGGTCATGATCTCCTCCAGCAGCGCTGATGCCATGTTATTCGATGACGCCGTCCATGCGCCTTGCGAATAGGCCTTGGGTACCTCGGTTGCCCCGGGGGGGCAAGCCGGCCCCGGGCGCCCCGCTGCCTGCGCGGCGGCGTGCACGGTTGCCTGCGCGGTTCGTTCGGTTCGTTCGGTTCGCGGGTTCACATCGATCGCCCCCTGCCTCGCGCCGCCGGCCGGGCTCTTCGCGACCCGGCTCTTCGCGACCCGGCTCCTCGCGACCCGGCTCCTCGCGATTCGCTTCGAGATCGTGTGTCGCCACCCAGCCGCCGCGCGCCGCGCCTCGCGGGACGGACGCTGCGGCCGCGCGCGGGCGCGGGAAACCGGGAGTAGAGCGCAGTCGTCGTGCGGACGCTCTCGGACGGAATCCAAGCTCCGCCCGAGCCGGATCCAGGCTGGCCCTGAGCGCCCTCCGGGCCGAGGCCCCGCCGACTCGTCGCCTCGGCGCGGCGCGCGGCGACGCTGGCGTGGGCCGGCGGGCGCTATGTGGTACGCCGGGGACGTCGCGTGTTACCGTGCGCGCCGATGGGGAAGGGGGGCTGTCCTCCCTGCGCCCGGGCGGACAAGGAGCGAACGAGCGATGGTGAATGCAGGCGATCGTGCCCCCGATTTCTCTCTCGAAAGCGACAGCGGTAAGACGGTGGGCCTCACGGATTTCCCGGGCAAGACGGTCGTCCTCTACTTCTATCCAAAGGACGACACCCCCGGCTGCACGCGGGAGGCCCAGGCCTTCTCCGCGGCCCTGCGCGCCTTCGCCGAGGCCGGCGCCGTCGTGCTCGGCGTCTCCCGCGACTCCGTCGAACGCCACCGGAAGTTCAGGGACAAATACGATCTCGGGGTGACGCTCCTCAGCGATCCGGATCTCGCCGCGCACAACGCCTACGGCGTCTACGGCGAGAAGTCGATGTACGGCAAGAAGGTGATGGGCACGATCCGGAGCACCTTCATCATCGGCCCCGACCGCGCGGTGAAGCACGCCTTCAGCGGCGTGAAGGTCGACGGACACGCGGACGAGGTGCTCGCGCTCGTGCGCGGAGGCGGCAGAGGCGAGGCGCCGCCCGCGCCTTTGGCAGGGGCGACCGCGAAGAGCGCGGCCAAGGCGCCTGCGAAGGGCGCGGCCAAGGCGCCTGCGAAGAGCGCGGCCAAGGCGCCTGCGAAGAGCGCGGCCAAAGCGCCTGCGAAGGGCGCGGCCAAGACGCCTGCGAAGACTCGATAAGGGACCGCATGAACCGTCGGACAACGACATAGCCGACTCGCGGCGTGCGGGCTGTCGATCACCTGATGGATGGCATCGCGAGGGCCTCGGGCGCGTGGACGGCGCGCTCGCCAAGCTGGACGGGCCCCGCGCTTCATGAAAGAATCTGTGCCGTTGCTTGCAAATCGATGAAACTACCACGATACCAGGGCTCATCTCTCGATCCGCTTCGTGTCAGGTGGAGCGATGAGCGCTGGAGCGAGGGAGCGAGGGAGCTGGATTATGATGTTGAAGCATCCGATGCTACGGACTTTTGCTTTGCTGAGCTGCCTCTCCGCGATCGCCGCGTGCGGCGACGACGAGCCGCCGCCCAAGGTGACCGAGGGGGACGGAGGCGGAGGCAGCGGGGGAGGGGGCAGCGGCGGCACCGGCGGCACCGGCGGCGTGCCGCCCGAGACGTGGGATCTCGACCGCAGCAAGCCGCTGTCGGACGTCGCTCCGGAGTTCACGGAGGCGGAGCACCCGCTCGCGCCGGGCGCCGTGCTGGCCGATCTCAAGGCCCCGCTCCCCACGAACGCCACCTGGATGAACTTCGCTCTCGGTGATGGCGATCAGCGGATCAACGCCGCGCCGTACGACCTCAAGGCGGTCCGACAGGCGCTGTCGATCTCCCGGCCCGCCGTCGTGGTGGACAGCAAGGCCGTCACCTCGGCGGACTTGACGCAGCTCGCGCTCAGCGCGCGCCAGGCCTTCTCCGGCCACACCGTCAAGTCGACCGATCTCCTCTCGGTCACCGTGGAGTGGGCGGCGCCGGGCGGCACGATGACGGCGCCCATCGTGTACGGGATGCCGTACGTGACGGCCACCTACGACGGGCTCGCCCCCTCCGTCCGCGCCGGCGACGGCGTGGCGATCACCGAGGTGAACGGCGAATCGACGAGCCCCACCACGGTCACGGGCGACCGATTCGAGATCTCGCTCAACAACGGCCAGACGTGGGTGCTCTATGCATTCCCCGAGATCAGCCTCGAGTGGGACGCCCTCTCCATGACGGCGGACGAGCCGTACGAGGGCTCGCTCCGCCTCGCGCTCGTCCCCGGGCCGAACGCCGCGGCCGAGCTCGACGACCACGCCGCTGTCATCCCGGTCGGCGGCGACATCGAGGCCTCGGTCACCGAGGACGAGGCCACGGTGCGCTTCGTCTGGAAGACCGAGGGGGAGGGCGATCTCCTGACCATGGCGCTGCCGCACCATCTGGATCACCTCAACATGTTCAAGCCGGCGGACGTCTCGTACCCGACCGTGATCGGCCAGATGAAGGGTATGTCCGGCGCGAGCTGGGAGCTCAAGTACCCGCTCAGCACGATCGGCTGGGACGCGCCGCGCCGCGTCTCGGACGAGTGGGGCGATGCCGTCGTCACGGCCCTCGAGGAGGACAAGGGCTTCACGCCCGACGATGCGGTCGCCGGGACAGACCCCTATTTCGGCGGCAAGCAGCTCGCGAAGCTCGCGCGCCTCGCGCAGATCGCCGAGGTGGTCGGCAAGGCGGATCTCGCAGAGGAGCTCAGGGCGCGGCTCAAGTCGCGCCTCAACCCGTGGCTCAACGGCCAGAACGCCAACCCCCTCGTCTACGACACGACCTGGGGCGGCCTCGTGACGACCAATGGCCTGACGGACCAGGCCGCCGACTTCGGCCAGGGGTATTACAACGATCACCACTTCCACTACGGCTACTTCCTCTACGCGGCGGCCGTGCTCGCGAAGAGCGATGAGGCGTGGCGCGAGGAGTACGGGGACAAGGCGCTCTGGCTCGTCCGGGACATCGCGAACCCGAGCGCCAAGGACAAGTTCTTCACGCCGTTCCGCAACATGGATTGGTTCAGGGGCCACTCGTGGGCGTCAGGGCTGTTCCCGTTCGCGGACGGCCGCAACCAGGAGTCGACCTCCGAGGCCGTCAACGCCTGGTACAGCATGCAGCTGCTCGGCGAGGCGCTCGAGAACAAGGACGTGGAGAACCTCGGTCGGGTGCTCCTCGCCCTGGAGACGGCCTCGGCGCAGACGTACTGGCAGGTGACCGCGGACAGCACGGTTTACCCCGAGCCGTTCAAGAACAACGGCGCTGTCGGCGTGCTCTGGTCCACGAAGGCCGACTTCGGGACGTGGTTCGGCGCCAACCCCGAGTACGTCTATGGGATCCAGCTGCTCCCGATCACGCCGATCTCGGAGTCGCTCATCTCCAAGGACTGGATCCAGGACGCGTGGCCCACGATTTCGGAGACCACGGCAGCCGCGGAGGACCCCTGGAAAGCGTTCCTGATCGCGGCGCACGCGACCGTCGACAAGGAGGCGGCCTGGGAGGACGCGCAGGCGCTCACCACGCTCGACGACGGCCTCAGCCGGACCGCGCTCCTCTACTGGATCGCCACGCGGCCCTGAGCCGCCTCTCTCTCTCCATCGAGCGCACCGCGGCGCTGAGCCGGTCGACCTCTCAGTCGATCGGCTCGACCCGCACGTCGACCGCGAGGCGCTCCGCCCCTCCGCCCACGTAGATCGTGCCCGAGGTCGGCGTCGCGTCCACGTAGTTGCGGCCGACCGCGACGCGGATGTGATCGGTCTGCGTCAGGATCCCGTTCGTCGGGTCGAAGCCCTTCCACCCGATCTCCGGCAGGTACACCTGGACCCAGGCGTGCGACGCCTCGCTCTGCCGCTGGTTCTCGTGCTTCGGCCCCGTGTAGATGTACCCGCACACGTAGCGCGACGGCACGCCGAGCAGCCGCGTCAGGCAGATGAACAGGTTCGTGAAGTCCTGGCACACGCCGCGGCGGTTCGCGTACACGTCGAACGCCGTCGTGAACAGGTTCGTCGACCCCTGCTTGTACTCGTACTCCTCGAAGATCGACGCGTTCAGGTCGAGCAGCGTGTCGAGCAGATCGTAGCCGTTCCGCTCGACGAAGGTCATCGCGTACTCGCTGAGCTCCGCGAGCTCGCTCTCGGGCAGCTCCGGCGGCAGGAGGAACGGCTGCAGGATCTGGCGCTGCCACGGCATCCACACGAGCGGGATCGTCGACCGGGCGCGCAGCGGGCGGAAGCTCAGCGGATCGGTGTCGAGCAGCTCCACCCGCGACCTCGACTCGATGACGAGATCGTTGAACGGCGTGTCGAGCAGCACCCGCCGCGCGCGGTTGCCGAAGACGTCGTCGTACTCGCGATGCTGGCCCTCGACCGACACGTCGATCTCGTTGTGCAGCACGGTTTGCATCCGGTCGTGCGCCGGCGTCAGCCGCAGGAGGTGCGTGCTGCGCTCCACCGCGGTCGCATAGTGGTACGACGTGCGGTGCACCACCTGGAAGCGGCGGATCGCCGCGTGCACGGGCCGCCGGACCGGGCGCGACGAGAGCGGCGGCGTGGACGACGACGGCTTGCGCCGGTCGGTGCGCGGCGACGCCGTGGCCCGGAGCGCCCCCTGCCGCAGCACCACGAGGTGCCCCGGGGGCACGCGCTTCCAGGCCGCCGCCCGCCCGCCCGCGTGGACCTTGAGCTCCTCCGACGAGACGATGACGCCCTTGCGGCTCTTGACCCCCCGGCGCGTCAGGTCGACCTCCAGATCGTCGTCCCCGAACGCGAGGCGCTCGTACGGCGGCAGCACCTCCCACAGGAAGGCGTCCCCCTCGCGATCGCGATCGGCGTAGACCACCAGATCGCGGCCGTCGGCCAGGACCGACGTCAGGGGGCCGTGCTCGTTCATCTCGTCGAACCAGTCGCGCAGCACCGCCGGATCGACGTCGCCGATGCTCCGGAGGCCCTCGGACGCCATCCAGCGCATGAGCTCGCACAGGATGAGCTCCGTGTCCGTCGAGCCGACCGGCTGGAAGAGCGACTTCGGATCGACCTCGATCCGGTCGACAAGGCTGCCGCTGTGCGCGAACAGCCAGTCACGCCCGCCCCAGCTCCGGCTGAACGGCTGCGTGTTGGCGTCGTTGACGCTGCCCCACGTCGCCGTGCGGATGTGCAGCACGAGCAGCGACGACTCGAGGTGCTCCCACGCCTTCACGAGCTCGCTGCGGATGCTCCCCTGCGGCGGCGCCGGCTCCTTGAGCACCGAGGCGCTCGGCTCCCCGCCGGGGTAGTAACCGATGCCCCAGCCGTCAGGCAGTTTGCGCCCGGGGCGCAGGCAGGTGAGATCGAAGCATGGGGCGAGCTCGCCCTCGAACGACATCGCGAGGAGATTCGGCATGGGTGCGTCGGCGACTGTTGCGGCTACTGGCTCGTGACCGTGGGGTTGCTGTCGGGCGGCCCGTAACCGAGCAGCTCGCGACCGATACCGTCGCAGATCATCGCCGTTTCGTCGACCACATGGGTGAGCGCCGCGTGGACCGCCATCGGGTCGAACGCCTCGGTGGCCCTGTCGGCCACCCACTGGTGCAGGAGCTGGAGCCGCTCGAGGCTCTCGCCGCCGGGGAGCGCCACGCTGTCCGGCGGCCGGATCTCGCAGAGGCGCGCGAACGCCGCGTGGACGCAGTGCCGGATCGAGCGCGGGAAGCGCGGCTCGTACAGGAGGAACTGGGCGACAGCCTGCTCGCTCACCTGACCCTGGTTGAGCTTCATGAACGGCTCGAACCCCGAGCAGGCGCGGAGGAGCGAGAGCCAGAGCGCCGTCTCCACGACCCGGTGCTGCCTGCGCAGCGCGCCCTGCGCCTGGGCGCTCATCTCGGACGGCGGCGGCGGCGGCAGGTTGGTCAGGGCGTGGTGATGCACGTCGAGCGTGCGCGCGGTCTGCCCGACGCGCTCGAGCAGCACGCCGAGCCAGATGAAATCGAGCGGCGTGTCGTTGAGCATCGTGCTCTGCGTGAGCCCGAGGCAAAGCTGTGTGAGCTGGCGTACGCGCCGGTAGAAGGCGTAGCGGCTCGACCTGAACTCCTCCCGCGCCTCCTCGCTGTTCACCCAGAGGTGGAGCTCGTTGACGGTCTCCCACACCTCGAGGCTGACGACCTCCCGGATCGACCGCGCGTTCCAGCGCGCGGCCGAGATCGAGCTGCGGAGGCTCGTCGGGTTGTCCTCGTCGAAGCTCATGTAGCGTTGCACGAGCTCGCCGTCGGCCGCGGCCTCCTCGCCGTGCTCGGCCCCGAAGTGCGCCTTCTGCCCGGCCACGATGATGACCGGCAGCCAGCACTGCTGCGTCGGGATCTCGGCGTCGAGCGCGAGGTTCTGCGTGACGGCGAGGATGCGGGCCATGTTCTCGGTCCGCTCGAGGTAGCGGCCGAACCAGAAGCAGTGATCGGCGACGCGGGAGATCACGGGGCCTCCGGGGGGTCAGAGCCCGGCGCCGCGCCGGGAGGGTCGTTGTTCACGGCAGCGGGGCCCGCGCCGGGAGCGCCGACCGAGGGGGTGCGCTGCGCGTTCTCCCCTGGGCCCTTCAGGACCCAGGTGTCCTTCGAGCCCCCGCCCTGGCTCGAGTTGACGACGTAGGAGCCGGCCACCAGCGCGACGCGCGTGAGCCCGCCGGGCAGCACCCACGAGCCGTCGCGGCCCGTCAGCACGTAGGGGCGCAGGTCGAGCCTCCTTGGGACCGCGGTCTTGGCGGTCGGGTCCCAGGTGGGGCTCGTCGAGAGCTCGATCCGGTGCTGGGCGATGTAGCGGCGCGGCGTCGCCTGGATGCGCGCCCGGAACTCGTCCCGCTGCGCGGCGGTCGACTGCGGCCCCATCAGCATGCCGTAGCCGCCGGCCTCGTCGACCGCCTTGACGACCAGCTGGTCGAGGTGGTCGAGCACATAACGGCGGTCGTCGTCGCGCATGCAGAGGTAGGTGGGGACCTGCTCGAGGACCGGCTCCTCGCCGAGGTAATAGCGGATCATCTCCGGCACGAAGGGGTACACGGCCTTGTCGTCGGCCACGCCGTTGCCGGGCGCGTTCGCGAGCGCGACGTTGCCGGCGGCGTAGGCGCGCATCAGGCCGCGAACGCCGAGCAGGCTGTCGGGGCGAAAGGCCTCTGGGTCGAGGAACGCCTCGTCGATGCGGCGGTAGATGACGTGGACCCGGCGGGGGCCGCGCGTGGTGCGGACGAAGACCTGGTCCTGATCGACGAACAGGTCGGGGGCCTGCACGAGCTCGAGCCCCATCGTGCGCGCGAGGAAGCTGTGCTCGAAATAGGCCGAGTTGTAGGGCCCCGGCGTGAGCACGACGGCGCTCGTGCCGCTCGGGCTCGCGGGCGACACCGAGCGCAGCGTCTCGGCGAGCCGGGCCGGGTAATGGTCGACCCGCTGCACGCGCGCTTTGTCGAGCAGGTGCGGCAGGACACGCTTGCTGATGAGCCGGTTCTCCAGGACATAGGAGACGCCGGACGGCGTGCGGAGGTTGTCCTCGAGGACCCGGAAGGTCCCGGCCGGATCACGGATGATGTCGACGCCCGCGATGTGGATGCGCACGCCGCCCGGGGGCCGAAGGCCGTGGACCTGCTTCAGGTACTGCCCGGAGCCGAGCACGAGGTCGCGGGGGACGCGCTCCTCCTTGAGGATGCGCTGGTCCCCGTAGACGTCGTCGAGGAAGAGGCCGAGCGCGCGGACGCGCTGCTCGAGGCCCCGTTCCATGTGGGCCCAGTCCGCCGCGGAGAGCATCCGGGGGATGAGGCAGAGCGGGAAGATCTTCTCCGCGCCGCGCTGGTCCGCGTAGACCGAGAACGTGACGCCCTGGTTGAGCAGGGCGAGCTCCGCGAGGTGCTGCGCGCGCGCGAACTCGTTCGGCGCGAGCGCGCCGAGGAGCGTGGCAGTGCGCAGGAACTCGGGGCGAGGAGCGCCGTCTCGACCAAACAGCTCGTCGTAGGCGCCGGGGAGGGGAGTGTAGCCGGCGAAGAGGCCGGCACCCGGGTTCTCTAACAACACTGGAGTGAAGCTACCGCTGGACGGCCCCCGAGGTCCATGGGCCATTTCCGGTTTCTGCCGTGATGGAGGCAGTGGCGCGGTCGGCCGATCGACTCGGCCTACTCGGCGTCGAGGATCTGGCGCTCTCTGGAGCGCGTGAGCTCGTCGACCGCGGCGAGGAAGGCGTCGTAGTCGATCGGCTTGGGCAGCACTTTAGCGACACCGAGGCTCGTCGCGTCATGTTTTGAAGACGCGGATGAAACAATGACTGGTATACGGGCCGTCTTCTCGTTGTGCCGGAGCGCCGTGATCAGGCCCCAGCCGTCCATCACCGGCATCATGATGTCGACGACGAGCAGATCCGGCGGCGCGATCTGGTCGAGCAGCGCCAGCGCCTCCTCGCCGTTCGAGGCGCAGCGCACCTCGTAGCCGCCCTCGCTCTCCAGGATCATGCTCACGACCTCCTGGATGTTGGGCTCGTCGTCCACGACGACCACGAGCTTGGCGCGGCTGTTCGGCGCGCTCGATCGTGTTCGTACTTCCGCGTTGCGCCGCACCGTCCGACCTCCGAGCGTATCGACCAGCATGCCGTTCTCCCTCGCGCTCTCCGGACCCCGAATTCCCCGGATGAACGAGAGTATTCCCCACGCGCTCCGTTCCGTCGCTGCGTGGAATCCAAGATTGAAAGCTCAGGAGACTCCCGAAAGCGGTGGGGTCTGCGCGCTTGCGTCATTACGCCCGAACCACGATCGGGCGCGCGGCGCGACCGGGACATCCGCGCGCGGACGCCCGTGACACGCGCGTGTCCGCCGCGCCGCCGCGCAGGCGTCGGAAAGCGGGCCATTCCCGAATTTCCAGGGCGAGCGCGCCATGCGTCCGCCTCGCGCCGTCGTTTGTCGCTTGCTCCGAGAGCCCTACTGACCCGCGCTCTCCAGCTCCGCCGTCGCGTCGTGGTAGGCGCGCGTGACGTCGGATTCGTCCAGGATGCCGACGATCTTGCCCTCGGCGTCGGTGACCAGGAGCTCCCGCACGCGCAGCTCCAGCAGCACCTGGAGCGCGTGGTGCAGGTCCTCGGCCTCGCTGACCGAGGCGGGGCTCGCCATCATGTCGTGCGCGATCGCGAGCCCCGAGAGCTCGGGGCTCGTCGCGGTGGCGCGGAGGATCTCGGCGTCGATGGTGCCAACGACCTTGCCGTCCTCGGAGAGCACGGGGAAGGTGTCCTGCCACTCGCACGCCGCGATGCGCTCGACGACGATCGAGGCGGGGGTCCGCGCCTCGAACGACACGAACGGGCGGCTGCGGATGACGATGTCGGCGACGCGGATGCTGCGGAGCACGTCGACGATGAGCTCGCCCCGGTGCGCCGGGGACTCGCGCTTGGTCGCGACCTGCGCGCGGTACAGGGTGCTGTGCCTGAGCGCCACGAAGGCGATGCCCTCGCAGAGCATGAGCGGCACGAGCAGGTCGTAGCTGCCGGCGAGCTCGCAGACCATGACGAGCGAGGCGATGGGGACGTGCGCGATCCCGCCGTAGAACGTGCCCATCCCGACGAGCGCGAACGCGCCGGGGTCGATGCGCGGGTCGCCGAGGAGGAGCTCCGCGGCGCGCCCGAAGGCCCCGCCCGTGAGCGCGCCGAGCACGAGCGAGGGGCCGAAGTCCCCCGCGCTGCCGCCCGAGCCGACGGTGAGCGAGGTCGCGACGATCTTCGTGGCGAGCAGCACGAGCAGGAGCTGCACCGAGGTCCACCCGCCCGGCAGCCACGCGGCCCCCGTGATCGCGATCTGGGCCGCCCCGTAGCCCGCGCCCAGCATCCCGAACCCCTGCCCCGGCCTGTCGAAGCGCGGCCCGAGGAGCATGAGCAGCGGGGTCACGAGCGCGCCGAGCGCGAGGCCGCCGAGCGCGGGCTTCGCCCATGGCGGCAGCGGGATCCGGTGCACCGTGTGCTCCACGGCGTGCAGCGTCCGGAGGAACACCGTGGCCACGAGCGAGACGACGAGCGCGAGCACGGCGTAGAGGGGGAGGTGGCTCGGGATGAACGGGTAGCGGGGCGCGTGCGCGAAGAGGGTCGACTCGCCGAAGAAGTAAATGAAGACCGAGTACGAGACGACGCTCGCGAGGATGGACGGGATGAGCGCGTCGGCCTCGAAGTCGTCGCGGTGCAGCACCTCGACGGCGAGGAGCGCGGCTCCGAGCGGCGTCCGGAACACGGCCGCCATGCCCGCGGCCGCGCCGGCGATGAGCAGGATCCGCCGCTCGCGCGTGTCCACCCGGAGCGCGCGGCCGATGATCGAGCCGATCGCGCCGCCGATCTGCATCGTCGGCCCCTCGCGCCCGCCGGCGCCGCCGCAGCCGAGCGTGAAGATCGAGGCGATCGCCTTCACCAACGGGACGCGGCGGCGGAAGTTGCCGCCCAGGTGGTGGAACGCCCGGATGAAGGCGTCGCCGCCGCCGCCGCGGGTCTCGGGCGCGAGCTTCGTCGTGAGGACCCCGCCGACGAGGGCGCCGAACGCCGGCAGGAACAGGACGAGCCACGGCCGGAACGCCCCGATGCGCGCGCTCGAGAGCACCGCCTCGCCCTTGGCGCGGAGCGGCTCGTAGCCGGTGACCGCGACGAAGAGCTCGTGCTCGGCGAGCTCGAGGGCGGCGAAGAACAGCGAGCCGGCGATGCCGGCCGTCACGCCGACGAGGATCGCGTGGAGCAGCACCCGACCGACGAGCTGGAACGGGATCAGCCCCCGCGCGCGGGGGATCGGCGTGCGCGCCGCCCCCGTGCGGCTGGGGCGTGATGGGGAGTACTCGCGGGACGACATCATGATTTCGTGGCCCAGGGCCTCCCCCCCTCGAGCGATGGGCCTGGCAGGAGCGGTAGCTTCCCTGATCTTCGGCGGATTGCCGCCTGAAATCGCCGCCGGGATCGACGTCTCCGGAGGCGCCCTCGCGGTGTCAGCGTCCGCTCGGCTTCCGCTCGGCGTTCCTGCGCTCCATAGCGAGGGAGGAAGCCTGGCGCGGGCGCGGCCTCCGGACCCGCCCGAGCCCGGACGAGGTGGAGTCATGACGACCGATCGGAGCACCGTCGAGTACGGCACCCTCATCACCGGAGACGCGAGCGTCACGATGGGCGACGCGGCCGTCCAGACGACGGACGAGAGCGTCCGCACGACCGCCGAGACCGTGGTCACGCCCGTGGTTGCGCTCGACCTGGCCGCCGAGATCCTGGCGAGCTCGCTCGGCACGCTGATCGACGAGGATTACGTGCAGGGCAAGACCCGGTTCCGGGACGTGCTCTGCGACCGGATCGACATCTCGCAGCTCGAGGCGGAGGAGCTTGTCGACGATATGGAGCGGTCGGGGCGGATCCGTTTCATCGGCGTGGCAGAGGGCCGGGGGTGGCACATCCAGCAGGGACCCGGTGTGCGTTGATCGCCGCCGTATCGCGCAGAAAGACCGGTTCGCCAGTCGTGCCTGACGAAACAATTCCCTTGCCGGCGTACTCAACTCATGGCCTACGTTGAGGCGCCCATGGAGGACGGTACGAAGCCCCGCAAGGCCGTGGTCCCGAACGCTCCGCCCGCTCCGCTCGTGATCGTGGCCGGTTGTCCTGCCGAGCTCGTCGCCGTGTGCCGGGAGGCGGGGGCCCGGCTCGGGGTGGTGGTGCGTGAGTGCGATCTGCGCTCGCTCCGGGCGACGAGCGCGGCGTCGCAGCCGTACGCCGTGATCGTGATGGAGGAGCTGTACCGGTTCGATCGGGAGGCGTTCGACTCGATCACCCGTCAGGCGCCGGCGTCGCTGGTGCGCGTCGATCGCCGGGAAGCGGACGACGAGTCGGCGCGGCGGCTGCTCGTCGATGCCGTCTTCGAGTCGGCGGCGACCGAGCCGAGCAGCGGGATCCGGTCCATCCTTACGTGAAGCGGCGTGAAGCGGCCCGACGCGCCGGCGTCAGGGCTTGCGCTTCATGCCGGGGAGGGTCGCCTTCTCGGGCGGCGGCTCGAGGAACTCGATCTGCTCCGCGGACATGATGCCGTACTTCGGGTTGGCCGCCGCGCCGCCGGTCGACTTCGTGAACGTCACGCCGTAGGTGCCGGTGACCTTCACCTTCGCGCCGACGGCCGGGATCGGGTTCGGCAGCTCCTGGCCCCAGAACTCGTCCGTGAGCTTCGCCTCGCCTTCCTTGCCGCGCGGCGCTTTGTCGATCGCCTCGATCATGCTGTAGATCTGCGCGAAGTTCGAGGCCCAGCCCATGACGTCGATCATGTCCTTGGTCTCGCCCTTCTCGTCGGCGATCGCGAAGCTCGGGACCGGCGCCTTGCAGTCCGGCGGGTCACCCTTGCCCGTCTTGTGCACGGCACAGGCGGGGGCCTCGGCGAGGTTCGTCTTGACGATGTAGCCGACGATCGAGATCTTCTTGCCGTTCACGTCCTCGAAGTGGACGCGGCTCCGGAGGTCGTGCGTGACGCCCCAGACCGTGTATGCGTCGCCCTGCTTCTTGTTCTTTGCGGGCAGCGTCGGCACCGCGGGCAGGGTCGCTTTGCGGCCGCTGAAGGCGGGCTTTGCCTGGTAGGGCTGCTCGTCCGTTCCGCACCCTGAAGTGCCCGCGACGAGGAGGATGGCGGCGAGGAGGGTTCGACCGAATCGGGCGTTCATGGCATCTCCAAGGTCAGCGTGACGGGCACCTCCAGCAGGAAAGATCCAGCGCTGGAATAGCCCTCGGACAGCGGTGCGCCGCGTGCGGGTCAGGCGCCTCTCGCATGCGCGCGCGACGGCGGAAACGGCTAACACGGCCGCGACTCGATCGTAAAGAGAAACGGAGACGTCCCCCTCTCTTCATCGATCATCGTCGCGCATCGTCGCGCATCGGCGCGCGGCAGCGCACCGCGGCGGAGGGCGGGCGGAGGGGCGGAGGGCGGCAGAGCGCGACGGGCCGCTGCCGGCGCCGCCCGTCGCGGGGCAGGAGGGCACGAGAGGCGCGCTCGGCGAGGCCCGCAGCGCGCCCCGCCCGGCTGGGCTCGGCGCCGCCAGGCCGGGTTGCGCGGCTCTCCGCGGCGTTCTCCCGGTCCCGGGTTGCCTCGAATACGCGAAGGACGCGTTTCCGCTCTTCGCGATGGCAACATCGATCGAGTACCCTCTCCGTCCCATGCGCGAGACGAACCTGCGCGCCGCTTTCGAAGCGTCGAAGGTCTTGGTGATGATCCTTGCTGGCGGCGAGGGCCGCCGGCTCGGCCCGTTGACGCACGACCGGGCGAAGCCGGCCGTGCCGTTCGGCGGCCGGTACCGGATCATCGACATCGTCCTCTCGAACTTCGTCAACTCCGGCCTGCACCGCATCAAGATCCTCACGCAGTACAAGAGCGCGTCGCTAGACGAGCACATCGCCCGAGCTTGGCGCCTCTCGCCGATGCTCGACAGCTTCATCGAGACCGTCCCTGCGCAGCAGCGCACGGGCAAGAGCTGGTTCAAGGGGTCGGCGGACGCCGTCTACCAGACCCAGCACGTCATCACGGACGAGTCGCCCGAGCACCTCTGCATCTTCGGCGGCGACCACGTCTACAAGATGGACGTGCGCCAGATGCTGCACGATCACCTGTCGCGCGACGCGGAGGTGACCGTCGCCGCCATCCCGGTGACGAAGGAGGAGGCCCGGTCCTTCGGCGTCATCGAGTGCGACGAGTCGGGGCGCATCCTCGCCTTCCACGAGAAGGTGCAGGATCCCCCGAGCATGCCCGGCAGGCCGGGCATGTGCCTCGCGTCGATGGGCAACTACATCTTCAAGACGAAGGCGCTGCTCGACGTCCTCGAGCACGACGCCGCGACGGAGGACAGCGCGCACGATTTCGGGCGCGACATCATCCCGCGCATGGTCCAGAGCGGCAGCCGCGTCTACGTCTACGATTTCCACGAGAACCGCGTCCCCGGCGAGGACGAGGGCGCGGGGTACTGGCGCGACATCGGGACGATCGACGCGTACTGGGCGGCCCAGATGGATCTGGTCAGCATCCAGCCGGCGTTCAATTTCTACAACCCGCGCTGGCCGATCCGGACCGGGATCAGCCACGACCCGCCCGCCAAGTTCGTGTTCCGCGACGAGGCGAACGCGCGCGTCGGCATCGCCACGGACAGCCTGGTCTCGCTCGGGTGCATCATCTCCGGCGGCAGGATCCACCGCAGCGTGCTCTCGAACCGGGTCCGCGTGAACTCCTTCAGCCACATCGAGGAATGCGTGCTGTTCGAGGACGTCAAGATCGGGCGCCACGTCAAGCTCCGTCGCTGCATCATCGACAAGGACGTCGAGATCCCCGCCGGCGCCGAGATCGGCTTCAACCTCGAGGAGGACCGCAAGAAGTGGTTCGTCAGCGAGGGCGGGATCGTCGTGATCCCGAAGCGCGCGAAGATCGACTCCCCGTAGTGCGCCTGACCGAGGCCCGGCGCGGCGCCGTCCAGGTGGCTCGCGTGCAAAACTCCTGAATTGCATGTAAAATTCCGATCGCGGCGCGCGGAGGCGCGTGGCGGCCGCCGCGCGCTCGCCGGCGGGGCCGCGCGGTCCTGCCGTGCCCGGGGGGACGGGCCTGGGCGCCCCCCATGGAACGGGCGTCCCTGCTACGTTGGGTGTGAGATGCCGCGCACGATCATCATCGGTGACGTTCACGGCTGCCGGGATGAGCTGGCGCGGCTGATCGAGCACGTGGGCCTCGCATCGGGCGATCGGGTCGTCATGGTCGGCGATCTGATCGTGCGCGGCCCCGATCCGTGCGGAACGCTCGATCTGCTCCGGGAGGTCGGCGCGATCTCCGTGCGGGGCAACCACGAGGATCGGCTGCTCCGCTGGCGTGCAGGGCGGAGCGATCCTCGCGGCGAGCCGCTGGGGGAGCTCTCGAAGGAGACCGCGCAGCAGCTCCGCAAGCGGGACTGGGCGTGGCTCGAGACGCTGCCGTACTGGCTGGATCTGCCGGAGCACGGGCTCCGTGTCGTCCATGCGGGGCTGATCCCGGGGTTGCCGATCGAGCGACAGGATCCGCACACGTTGATGTACGTGCGCTGCCTCGGCCGCTACGGCGAGCCGGTCGAGCGCCGCGGGGGCAAGACGCTGTGGGGCCAGACGTACCAGGGCCCGCCGCACGTGGTGTTCGGCCACAACGCGCGGAGCGAGCCGCAGATGCACGCGTGGGCGACCGGGATCGACACGGGCGCGGTCTACGGGGGGCGGCTCACCGCGATGGTGCTCCACGACGGCGAGCGCGTGCCGCCGCCGGCGTCGCGCTCCGAGGTGCTCGTCTCGGTCCCGGCGCGGCGCCGCTACGTCGGACGTTAAAAATGCTCCGCGTGTTCCAGCGGTTCCGCGCGATCGGCCGCGCCTCTCTGCGGGAATTTCGTTAGGCTCCCGTCCGCGCCGCGGCCGCTCTTTAGGCCGGCGGCCCGTCACGGAGCAAGCCAGGTGGAGCCTCGATACCCGTTCGTTGCAGTCGATGTCCCGGAGCCGGAGGCCGACGAGATCGGCGCCCTGCTCTTCGAGCTGGGCGCCAGCGGCGTCGAGCAGCGCGACGAGCAGACGCTCGTCCGCGGCGCGCGCTCGGGCCAGGTGACGCTCGTCGCCAGCTTCGAGGATCACGGCGAGGCGATGGAGGCCATCGCGGCGCTCGGGGAGCTCTCGCCGCCGCTCGCCGCGCGGCTCGAGGAGGTGGTGGGCGACGCCTGGCGCGACGCGTGGAAGGAGCACTTCGCGCCGTTCGCGCTGACGCCCACGATCACAGTCGTGCCGCCGTGGGCGGAGCGCGCGCCCGAGCGCGAGGGTGAGCGGGTGCTCCTGCTCGAGCCGGGCAGGGCGTTCGGCACGGGGCTCCACGCGACGACGGCGCTCGTGGCGGAGCTCCTCGACGAGCACGCGGCGGAGCTCCGCGGCCGCGAGATCCTCGACGTGGGCACGGGCAGCGGCATCCTCGCGCTCGTCGCGCTGCTGCTCGGCGCGGAGCGGGCGGTCGCGATCGACAACGACGAGGATGTGATCGAGGTGGTCCTCGAGAACGCGGCGCGCAACGGCCTCGAGGGCCGCATCGAGGCGAGCGCCGGCGTGGTCGAGGGGGTGACGCGGCGGTTCCCGTGGGTCGTCGCGAACATCGAGGCGCGGGTGCTCCGGCCGCTGGCGCCGGAGCTCGCGCGTGTGCTCGAGCCGGGCGGCTGGCTGATCTTGTCGGGCATCCTCGAGAGCGAACGCGACGATCTGATCGCGCGGTACACGTCGTTGCCGCGCCCGCTCGAGCACGTCGCGACCCGGCCGGATCCGGCGTCGCCGAGCGGCGATCGCAGGGCCGGGCGGGGCGACGCGGGCGGCGAGGGCTGGGTGGCGCTCCTGTTCCGCGGGCCGGGCGGCGCGGCGTCCTCGCCCGGATGAGCGGGCAGGGGCTCTTGCGGGTGCCGCTCGGCGCGATCGCGGCCGGCGTGATCGCGCTGCCGCCCGAGGCGGCGAGCTACGTCGTGCGGGTGCACCGCCTCCGGGAGGGGGATCGGTTCGTCGTGTTCGATCCGGAGCTCGGCGTCGAGGCGGAGGCCACGCTCGAGTCGATCGGTCGCCGCGGGGCGGAGGCGCGCATCGACGCGCCCCGCCCGGCCGCGCTGCGGCCTGGCCGGCGCGTGACGTGGATCCAGGCGGTGGGCAAGGGCGACAAGATGGACGCGGTGGTGCGCGACGCGACCGAGCTCGGCGCGACGCGGATCATCCCGGCGATCTCGGCGCGGAGCGTGGCGCGGCCCGCCGAGGACAGGAGCCAGCGCTGGCGCCGCATCGCGGTGGAGGCGGCGCGGCAGTGCGGCCGCGGGGATGCGCCCCGGGTGGAGGCGCCGATGAGCCTCGCGGCGGCGCTCGCCGAGGCGCGGGCGGCGCCGTCGACGGAGGGCGGCGCGCTGGGGATGTGCCTGGATCCCTACGCGGAGACGCCGCTCGGCGCGCGGCTGGCCGCGCTGTCGCCGGGCATGGAGGCGGCGTTCGCGGTCGGACCGGAGGGCGGGTTCACGCCGGAGGAGCTCGGCATGTGCGCGGCGCTCGGTTTCGAGCGGGTGCGCCTCGGCGCGCTGACGTTGCGCACGGAGACGGTGTGCGCGGCGGCGCTCGGGGCGCTGATCGCGGTGAGCGACGCGCGCGCAGGGTGATGGGGCGGCTAGCGAGCGACGAGCTGGTAGCGAGCGGCGAGCTGGTAGCGAGCGGCGAGCTGGTAGCGAGCGGCGAGCTGGCCGGCCCTGGGTGTCGCGTCATGGGGTCCTGCTCCGGAGGCGCGGCGCGGTGGATCGCGGCGTTGCTCGGCGCGCTCGCGGTCGCGCTCTGCGCATGCAGCAACACGGCAGACGCTCCGAGGAGAGCGCGCGCGCCGGCGCCCGACGGGGCCGCGCTCGATGCAGCGGATGCCGGCCTCGTGCCTGCGGCTCCGACCCCGGCCGTCACCGCGGCCGCGACTGCGCCGCCCGAGCCGGCGCCGTGGCCCCGAGCGCGCCCGCCGCGCGTCGAGACGGACTGGTGCATCGACGGCGTCGACGCGCTCGACGAGGAGACATGCTACGTGCTGCCCGACGCGCCGACCCGGACGCTGCTGCTCTATCTCCACGGGATCGTCCCGCCGGGGAAGGAGAGCGAGCAGAAGACCAACGTCGAGACGGTCGTGTCCCACGCCGCCCGGCGCGCGGGCGTCGCCGCGCTGATCCCGCGCGGCAAGGTTGGCCTCGCGCCGAAGGGCTACGCGAGCTGGCGGGGCTGGCCGACGGGAGAGCGGGCGTACGAGGAGCACGCCGCCGCGCTCGTCGCGACGTTCGTGGAGAAGCGGAGAAAGCTCGAGGAGATCGCCGGCGTCTCGTTCTCGCGGGTGTACGTCGCCGGCTCGTCGTCGGGCGCGTACTTCGCCGCGGCGCTCGCGCTGCGCGGCGGGATCGACGCCGACGGGTTCGGCGCGATGTCCGGCGGTGGAGGCCACGCGACGCCCCAGCTCGCGACGCTCGCGCCGAGGCCGTTCTACATCGGCTTCGGGGCCCACGACACGGTGGGCGGCTCGGCCCGCGCCCTCGCCGGCGTGCTGCGCAGCGCGGGCTGGCCCGTGCGCGTCGCCGAGCACCCGTTCGGCCACGGCGCGAAGGAGGTGTACCTGGACGAGGCGTTCGCCTTCTGGCGCGAGCACGAGATGCGCTAGAGCCCCTCGCCGGCGCCCCGCATCCCCGCGGTTGAGACGATCCCGTCCCTCACATTCGCCCGGGTCTCGCGGTAGAACGCCAGGTACGTCAGGTAAGACAGCATGATCTACAGGTTCCCAAGCTATGTGCCCGGCATTGCGATCGCCATCGCGGTGCTCGCTGCGTCGATCGGCGCGCTCCTGCTGTGGAAGCGTCAGCCGATGATAATCGCCTTGATCGCATTTGGAGTTTCTGCGGTGGCCGGCGGCCTCTTCGCGCCGATGCTGGCGATGGATCGGGTCGTCCTCGACGACCAGAAGCTGGAGCAGACTACGGGGTTCTGGTTCGCGCCGACCGTGAAGGGATTTCGTCTCGCGGAGGTCGCATCCATCGCGATTGGCACCGCCAGGAATAGAAAGAATCGCGAATACGAGGTGTGGATTGTGAAGAGGAGGGACGGCCAGGTGGAAGAGATCGACCCTGGTGACCTCTGGGAGATGAACGGTCAGGACATCATCCGGCGCCTAAGAGAAAAAGGAATCGACGTCAGGCGATGAGGAGAGGCTTGCTTACCTCGCGCTGGGGTCGGCGACCGTCGCCGAGGCGCTGAGGTTGCGCGGCGCCTGAGGCCTCAGCCGAGCCGCGCCTCCGCGAGCGCCAGCAGCCGCGGGGCGGCCTGTTCGGGCGTCTCTCTGGCACGCGCGGCCGAACGCCGATACGTTGGGCTAGCGTACCAAGGAGGGGGAGGGTGGCTGCCACTCTCCGCCATGGCGCCGCCACCCTTGCGCTGGAGCGCTCCTCGGGTTCTCCCGTCGTTTCGCGTCGTACGTAACGGTCGTGCGCGCCAAGAAGCGCTGCGGCACGGTCGTGCTCGTGATCGCACCGGACGCCGGCGTGGCCGCCTGGGCGGCGGAGAGCATCGACCTCGGCCTGGGCCTCGGCCATGTGGAGCCGCTGGTGCTCGGTCCGGCCGTCGTCCCCGAGATCACCGACCCAGCGGACGCGGAGAAGGACGCCGAGCTGGCCGTGCTGTCGGCGGTGGCGCACGGCAATGGGCCGAACGGGTTCGCCGTGCTCCAGGCTGCGCTCGTTGCGCTGGGTCGGCTCGACCAGGAGCACGCCATGGTCTACTTTCAGGTCATCTGGAGCGGGTTGCGTGAGCCCATGCGGCGGGCTCTGGAGGCGTTGGTCATGGAGCGGCAGATCGAAGACGAGGCGAGGTTTCCGTTCGTGCGGGAGCTCATGGATCGCAGCAAGCTCGCGGGCCTACGTGAGGGCGAGCTCAAGGGCCTACGTGAGGGCGAGCTCAAGGGCAAGAGGGATACGCTGCTGCGGCTGCTTGCGCGCGCAGGGATCGCGCTGACGGTGAACGAGAGCGCGCGCATTCACGCATGCACGGACATCGCGATCCTCGACCGCTGGATCGATAACGTCCTTGGGGCGAAGACGGCCACCGACGTGCTCTCCTGACGGTTGACGGACGCGGCCCAACGAGGCGATGAATCGGACGGGCTGTGCTCGTGGATTGTCGCCGCACGTGGCCGAGCTCTTGGCTCACCCTCCTGTGCCAGATAAATGCTCGAACTGCTGCTGCCTTCGCCTTCCTTTCGATCGCCTTTCCGATGACGATCTCGTGCTGCCCAGCGCGTCGGAGGGAGACGGCTGTGACTCTGAGTCGCGGCTGATGACTGACGAATGCTGCCAAGCCCTCTGTTGAGCGGCGGAGACAGGTGTGATCCGATGTCGCTCGGATGGGCTTTGAAGTCAGTCTTCGCGGGGGCGCATCGCCGGTAGCCCTTGTTGGGTCGGTGATTGTTGCGTTAGGAGTCGAAAGACCACGGCTGCCAGCGAGCTCGAGCCGCAGCGCGCGGAGCTACGCCTTCCCCGCGACGGGCGCCTCGTGGAGAGCACCTCGGCGGTTTTGTCGCAGGTTGATGGCGGTGATGGGCGCGAGCTCGTCGATACCGGGGCCGGCGATGCGCGCGGTCGTCGAGCCTTCGACGACGCTGTCCCCGATGACGTAGATGGGAACGAGTGTGGACCGTCGAGCAGCTGACAGCTCCCGTCCCGTCGCCTCCCTGGTGGAGCGGCGCCTCCCTCTGCGCGGGGCGCGTGCGGGGGTCGCCCGCTCGTCGTTTTTATGAGCCACCGGGACCCGCTCGCGACCACCTATTCCAGCTCCCGTGGTCTTGCCCAGCGCAGCCCTCGCCCCCCGGCTCACCCTCGTCCGCGCCAGCCCCGTGGCCGATCTGGACGACGCCGGCCTCGCCCGCGCGGCAGCCGAGGGCCAGCCAGGCGCCGCCGGCGCCGTCTGGGACCGCTACGGCGCCCTGGTGCACGGCCTGCTCCGCCGCGTGCTCGGGCCCGGCGGCGACGTCGAGGACCACGCCCAGGAGACGTTCCTGCAGTTCTTCCGGGAGGTGAAGAACCTGCGGGATCCCGGGGCGCTGCGGCCGTTCCTCCTCGGCATCGCCGTGCGCGTCGCGCGGTCGGCCCTGCGGCGCCGGCGGTTCCGGCGCTGGTTCTCGCTCACCGACAGCGGCGTGCTGCCGGATGAGCCGGCCGAGGGCGTCGACGAGGGCGCGCGCGAGGCGCTCGCGCGGCTCTACGCGCTGCTCGACAGGCTGGACGACAGGGCGCGGCTCCTCTTCGTGCTGCGGCACATCGAGGGGCTGGAGCTCGCGGAGACCGCGCAGGCGAGCGGGATGTCCCTGGCCACGGCCAAGCGCCACCTGGCCAAGGTGACCGCGCGCGTCCACGCGATGGCCGAGCGGGATCCGCTCCTCGCGGCCTACGTCGAGCCGGTGGAGGAGGCGAGCGATGGCTGATCCGAAGCCCGGGGTGTCGCCGGAGGTCGCCCTGCGGCGGCTCGCGGCGCTGGCGCGCGAGGCGGGGGCGGCCTCGCCGGCGGACCGCGCGCTCGCCCGCGGCCGCGCGCGGCTGATCGACGAGGTCGAGCGCCCCGTGTTGCCGCTCGCGCCGCGGCGGCGCTGGCTCCTGCCGGCGGCGCTCGCGCCGCTGCTCGTGATCCTGGGCCTCTGGGCGCTGCGTCCGGCGGCGCGCCTGTCGTACCAGGTCGACGGTGTCGCGCCGGGAGAACGCGCCGACGGCGCGGCGCTCGCGGACACCTACGTGCGCGGGGGGACCAGCGGGGCGACGGCGCGCTTCAGCGAGGGGACGACCGTCCGCTTCGCCCCGGGGGCGCGCGGGCGCATCGCCCGCGTGACGGCGCGCGGCGCGCAGATCCACATCGAGGGCGGCGCCGCGCACTTCCGGGTCGCGCACCTGCCCGAGGCCGAGTGGGTCGCGGCGGCAGGGCCGTTCACCGTCAGGGTGACGGGTACGGAGTTCGACCTGAGCTGGGAGCGCGAGCGGCTCGAGCTGACCATGCAGAGCGGCTCGGTCGCGGTCCGCGGCCCGCTCGCGTCGGGCGGCGTGGCGCTCCAGGGCGGCCAGCGCCTGGTCGCCGACGTGGTCCGCGGCGAGCTCACGATCGCGGACCTGAGCGCCGCCGGCGCGCGTGCGCCAGAAGGAGGCGGGCTGCGCGAAGCCGACGCGCCGGCGAGGACCGACGTGCTGGAGGACGCCAGGGCGCCGGCCGAGATGGGCATGCCGGAGGACGCCGGGGCGCCGGCCGAGATGGGCGGGGCAGCCGCGGCGGGAGCGCCGGTCGCGGTGGGAGCGCCGGTCGCGGTGGGAGCGCCCGTCGCGGCGGGAGCGCCGGCCGCGGCGGGAGCGCCGGTAGCGACCGATCCGATGGCGACGCTCGCGCCAGCTTCGGCTGCGGTCCGCGCGCCCGCGGCGCCTGCGCCCGCCTCGGGGAGCTGCAGCGAGCATGTTGCCCGCGGCGACTTCGCCGGGGCGATCGCGGTGGCGGAGGCGCGGGGCGTCGACGCGACGATCGCCGCGAGCCCGCTCCCGGAGATCGCCGCGCTGGCCGATGCTGCGCGCTACACGGGGCGGAACGACCTCGCGCGGCGCTCGCTGCTCGCCGAGCGCTCGCGCTTCCCCGGCTCGCCCGAGGCGCGCTCGGCGGCGTTCCTCCTCGGTCGCATCGCGGAGGCGGGCTCGCCCGCGGCGGCCATCGACTGGTACGATCGGTACCTCGCCGAGTCGCCGGCCGGCTCGCTCGCAGCCGAGGCGCTCGGGCGGAAGATGATCGTGCTGCGCGCCTCCCAGGGCGACGGCGCGGCCCGGCCGATCGCCGAGCAGTACCTCGCGCACCACCCGCGCGGGGCGTTCGCGGCCGCCGCGGCGGCGATCCTCCGCCGCCCATGAGGCGCAGCGGGTTCGGGCTTGCCCTTGCGCTGTGCGCCGCGCTCTTCGTGTCCCGGGAGGCGAGCGCCGCGGAGGAGATCGGCGTGATCGTCGTGCGCGCGCCGCACGCAGGGAAGGTCGTCGAGGAGGCCACGGTGCGCCTCGCGGGCGAGCTGCGCGCCGTGGGCTTCTCGGTCCGCTCGCTCGAGGGCGCGCCGGGCGTCGACGGGCGCGCGCAGATCGAGGGCGCGGACGGCGTGTTCGCGGCCATCGTCATCCTCGAGACCGACCGCGGAGCCGTCGCCGACGCGTGGATCGCCGATCACGCGACGAAGGAGACGCTGGTCCGCCGCGTGGAGCTCGGCGTCCCCGGTGCCAGCAACGCGGCGAGCGATCTCGCCGTGCGGTCGGCGGAGCTGCTCCGGGCCAGCTTGCTCGAGCTGAGCGGCGAGCAGCGGCGTGAGCTGCCCGCGCGGGTGGCGCAATGGATCGCCGACGCGGCCGCGCCGGCGAGGCGCGAGGCCATCGCGCTCGACGCGGCGCTGCTGCAGCCGCGAGCGGCCGTCGCGCCCGCGGATCGAGCCACGGCGGCGAGCGGGGCGGCCGCGCCTGCGGGCGGATCCCGGGCCGCGCGCGGGTCGGCCGCGCCCGGGCGGCTCGACCCCCGGAGCGCCGCGCCCCGGGCGCCCACGGCGCCCACGTCCGACGAGCGCCGGCTGAGCGTCGAGGCGGGGCTGGCAGCGTTCGCCGGCGACGTCGGGGTCGTCCCCGGGCCTTACTTCCGCGTGGGATACGATCTGGCGGCCGGCGTCTCCCTGCGCGGGACCCTCGTGCCGGCCGTCATGGCCAGGAACCTCGACGCTCCCGGCGGGCGCGTGGCGCTGCGGCAGACCGCGGCCATGATCGGCCTGGCGTACGCCGCCGGCCCCGAGGCGTGGCGGATCCATCCGGTGATCTCGCTCGGCGCGGGCGTCTATCATGTGACGGTTGCCGGCCGGGCGAACCCTCCTTATCGCGACCGGCGTCAGGACTGGCTCACCGCCGGCGTCTCCGCAGGGGCCGGCCTCGGCGCCCGCGTCCTGCCGTACCTCGCCGCCCACGCGGCGCTCGACGTCCTCGTGCTCGCAAGACAGCCTGTCTTCACCATCGCTGGTGTGGAGGTGGGCCGCACCGGGCGCCCGGCGCTGCTTCCGAGCCTCGGCCTGCAGGTGAGCTTCTGAGTCGCCGGATTCTTCTGACTCGTTGATTTTGGTGAGCCACGGAGAGGAGCTCGCGTCCACTTACCAGAGCGAGGCAAAACTCGGCTTCGCTTCGAGAGGGAGAGTCATGCGTCATCATCTTCTTTCGCGCCGTCCGCTGCTCGCCGTCGCAGGGCTGTTCTTGATGCAGGCCGCGTGCGAGGTGCGCTTCATCGAAGGGGTCGACTCGCCAGAGGAGAGCTCGGGCACGGGGGCGTGTGTCGAATGTTGTTCCTCCTCGACGGACTGCGCGGCCGGAGGCAGCGCCGTGGGCGGGGCGAGCGCCGGCGCGGTGTGCGGAGACGGCGTTGTGGACCCGGAGTGGGAGCAATGCGACGACGGCAACACGGCGGATGGAGATGCGTGCTCGAGCGACTGTCAGCTCCGCGCAGCGGGGGGCGCGGGCGGGGCGAGCGCGGGTGCGGTGTGCGGAGACGGCGTTGTGGACCCGGAGTGGGAGCAATGCGACGACGGCAACACGGCGGATGGAGATGCGTGCTCGAGCGACTGCCAGCTACGCGCAGCGGGGGGCGAGGGGGGCGCGAGCGCCGGCGCGGTGTGCGGAGATGGCGTTGTGGACCCGGAGTGGGAGCAATGTGACGATGGCAATACGGCGGATGGAGATGCGTGCTCGAGCGACTGCCAGCTACGCGCAGCGGGGGGCGCGGGCGGGGCGAGCGCCGGCGCGGTGTGCGGAGACGGCGTGGTGGACCCGGAGTGGGAGCAATGTGACGACGGCAACACGGCTGACGGCGACGGGTGTACGAGCGCCTGTCAGCTCGGCCCGGCATAGCGCCGTGCTTGAAAAGGAGAGGCGGTAAAGCGAAGCGGGGCGCGATCGGCGCAGCCCGCCGCCTTCACCCGATCAGGGCAGCACGGCGCGCCTCGGGCACTCTCCGTCACCCTGGAAGTCGCCGAGCGTGCGCGCCTGCGCGACCACGTAGTCGTACGCCGTCTCGATCGGGCCGCCGGACGCGCCGGCGAGGTTGTACTCGTCGCCGAAGACATCGGCGGCGTTCACCTGCTTGAGCTCGTCGATCGTCGTCTCCCCGTCGCCGTCGAGATCGCTGTCCGCGATGTACTGCGCGTAGCGCTTGGTCAGCTCCACGCCCGCGGTTATGTTGTCGAAGAACCAGTGGTCGCCGTGGATGGTCGGCTTCACCGCGACCGTGCCGCTGGTCGGCACGCTGAACCCGTTGATCCCGTCCTCGGTCGCGCAATCGTCGAACGACGTCCCGGCCGAGAGGCCCCAGCTGAAGCGCACCCGAGCCGCGGGGACGCACGCGCCACCGGGCGGCGGGCACGACTCGCCGTCCGCCTTCTCGATGGATCCCTCGAAGAACAGCGAATAGCCGCCCTCGACCATGAGGTCGACGTCGGCCGCCGTGGTGGGCGGGAGCGTCTTCACCCCCGCCTTCGCGTTCGGGAGGTCGAACCCGAAGCGGTCCCAGCGCACCGCGCTCACGTCCTGGAAATTCGCGATCACGTACCTCGTCGCCGGGGCGTTCTTGAGGTCGAGCACGAACACCGATGCATCGCCGAGCGTCTCCTCGGCATCCGAGCGCGCCGCGCGCACGTTGCCGATCGTCACGAGGAACCGCTCGTACGTGACCTTCCAGCCGTCAGCGATGTTCTCCTCCCCCGTGCCCGGCTCCAGGCCCTCGGGGATGGTGTCCTCCGGCTCCACGAAGATCTGCACGGCGCCGGTCTCGGACGTCGCGCCGCTTTCATCGCCGCACCCGGCGACGAGCGCGAGCGCGCATGCCGCCACCATGAACCCTGTCACCTTCAGTCTCTGCATCATGATCAAGCTCCTGAGTCGTCTCGAAATCCCGACGAGCGCGCACGAACGCGCCCGGCGAGCGCAGGCCCGCGCTCCTCGCGCGCCCAGCGCCCGCATCACCCTCTGGCCTCGTGAGATGCTCAGGCCGCCGGCGGGGAGCTCTTCGGCGCCAGGATCAGCAAGGGAATGGGTCGGACCTCGGGCGAGGGCTGGATCGAGGCGAGGCGGACGACCTCGAGCAGCGTGGCCTCTGCAACGCAGTGCACTGGCGCGCCGAGCTGGCCGCGCAGCGCGAACGCGTCGCAGTGCTCGTCGCCCTCGTGGCGCGGCGCGAGCGCGTCGCACAGGTCGTCACCCCCGCCGGGCCGCGCTCCGGGCGCGCCGGGCTGGTCGCCGGGAGGACGGCGCTCGGCGTGAAGCGTCGCCGCGGCGGCTGCGATCGTCGCCGCGTGGACGAGCTCGCCGTGCTCGCAGCGGGCGTGCCGGACGAGCAACGCGTGCGTCAGGCTGCACAGCTGCGCCGCGAGCGCGAGCGCCACGAGCCAGCGCGCTCGCCACCGGCAGGCGGGGCTCCGGCCAGGCCGCCGCCGCGCTGCGGCCGTCGCGCGGGCCGGACGGCGGCTCACGGAGACCGCCTCATGGCGACGTCGACCAGAGGAACTGCGGCCGGTGCACCGCGATCATGTCGTAGCGCAGCCGCTGGTGCGCGGGCGACCCCGGCGCGATGGCGACCCTGGTCGCTCCTCCCTCGGCCAGGGCGTCGAAATCGACGCTCGCGAGCCACTCGTCCACGACGTCGAAGCGGACCGCGAGGCGGACCGGCGCGGCGCCGACGCTCGCGGCGACCGCGAGGCTCGGCACCGCGAGCAGCCCCTGGCGCTGCGGCACGGCGTCGACGTCGGCCTCGAAGTCGAGCGCCTCCGCGCCCCGCGTCGCGCGCCCGCGCAGGTGGACGGAGCTGACGCCGGGAGCCTCCGGCGCCGGCGTGGGCGACGACTCGGTCGAGAACCAGTGGATGCCGTAGTTGAACGACACGCTCCGGATCTCGCCCTCGAAGCCGTGGACCAGGCCGAGCGGCTGCGGCGCGGGGTCGAGCAGGTTCACGCGCGTGATCGTGGTCAGCTCGGCGATCGCGGTCTCGCACAGCGTCGACGCGCCGGAGTCCGCTGCGCAGAAGTAGGCCGGGCCGAAGGCGACCGTCGCCTCGTCGAGCGCGATCGTCCACGCGCCCGCGGCGATCTCCCCGGGGACGTCGGCCTCGGCGTGCGCCGCGTACGTGACCTCGGGCTGGCCGGTGCCGGCGCAGGCGGATGCGGACAACGCGGGCGACCCCAGGAGGACAGCGGCGAGGAGGCGGCGCGCGCCAGGGGAGAGGTTCGGGGCGTTCATAGCGAGAGCGTCACGTTCGCGAGGATCGAGCGCGGCGACCCGGCGCTGATGTGCCGGGCCGGCAGCTCCGAGGGGATCGACGGCTGCGACGCGCCCCCGGCGCCGGGCCAGGTCGACTTGAACGAGTACTCGGCGTCGGCGTACTCGGCGTCGAGCAGGTTCTGCGCCTCGACCCCGACCTCGATCCAGGGGCCGCCCTGCGCGGCGTCGCGGCCGACGCGCAGGCTCCGCCGGAGAGAGAGGGACGCGTCCACCACGAAGACCGGCGCGGCGGTCTGCGCGTACGGCAGCGGCCGCGGGGAGAGGAACGTCGCGCCGTAGCCGAGCCGACCCTCGACGGGCGCGCCGGCGATCGTGAAGACGGGCCGCTTCAGCGCGAGGTCGGCCCGCACCACGACGGGCGGCACGAACGGGAGCTGCTGTCCCTTCACGTACGGCGGCGACGGGTTCTCTGGCGTCGGCGGGGGCGGCTCGTCCAGCGTGGCGTGGACGAGCGTCGCGCTCACGCCCGCCGTGAGCGTGGGGCTCGGCGCGGCCTGCAGGTAGGCGACGAGCCCGCGGCGGGTCGTCCGGCCGATGCGCACGAGCGCGCCCTCCGCCGCGTCGAACGCGAGGTCGTAGGAGAGGCGCGTCTCGTACGCGGCCGCGGTCACGCTGAGGCCGCCGCCGGGGCGCAGCGTGGCGCCGGCCTCGTAGCTCCTCACGGTCGCGAACGGCGCGTTGTCCCCGTCCTCGAGCAGCCGCGCCTGCGGCGAGCGGTAGCCGTGCCCGTACGAGGCGGAGACGCGCAGGGCGGGCAGCGGATCGAGCTCCAGCGTCACCCGCGGGCCGGCGGCCAGGCCCGCCGCCGTGCGACGGAACCCCTCGATGTGCGTTTCCTTCTGCGCCGCCGGGATGAAGTTGCCGATGCGGTCGTCCACGTCGAAGACGAGCAGGTCGGCGCGCAGGCCGCCGCGGAGGCGCGCGTAATGCGACAGCTCGAGCAGCGCGTCGGCGTGGGCGCCGATCCCGGTCAGCTGGATCGACGCGTCGACGCGCTGATCCCACGTCTCGTTCTGCGGCGGCTGGAGCAGGTTCTGCGCCTGGTCGATGCCGTCGGTCTGCACCTCGGCGCCGACGGCGACCTGGCCGGAGAGCCAGGACGCGAGCGGGATCCGCGGCGTGCGGTAAGCGATGCCGCCGCCGAGCGCCGCGTCCTGGTTCGCCTGCTCGATGAGGTCGCCCCTGCCGACCCACTCGGGCCGCCGGCGCGAGCGCTGCGTGTAGCCGGTGAAGTTCATCCGGCTCCGGTACCCGGTCGTCGCCGCCCAGAGCCAGGCGCTCTTCTGAGAGCCGTCGTCGTCGGACCGCTCGACGCTCAGCGCGAGCTGAAGCCGCGTCGACGCGGCCGACTGCGCGCGGGCCGCGAGATCCGGGTAGGCGTCGTGGAAGCCGACGCGCCCCGCCTCGATGTCGTCGCGCCGGAGCACGCCCGCGAGGTTCGCGCGGCCGCCGTGGGCCGCGACGTGCAGCAGCGCCGAGTACTCGTCCGGCAGCGGCACGCGGTACTGGCCGACGGCGCCCCCGGAGATCGCCCCGCGCGTCCCGTCGCCGAAGCCGTCGGTCGTGCGCACCACGGCGGCCCCGAACGTGTCCTCCGACTGGCCCTCCGGCGCCCAGAGCGCGAGCAGCCGCCGCGTGCCGAACGAGCCGAGCGTGCCCTTGAGCAGCAGCCCGCGCTCCTCGACGCCGAGGTCGAAGTACGCGCTGCCCGCGACCGCGAAGTCGCCTTGCTGCGGGTCGTAGACGCCCTCGACGACGCGGAGCGACCGCACCACCTCCGGGATGATCACGCTGAGATCCGCGTAGCCCTGGCCATGGAGGTGCGAGCGCTGGTTCAGCGGGATCTGCCCGACGCGGAGCTCGACGTCCTGGCCGTGCTCCGCGTCGAACCCGCGGAGGAAGATGCGCTGCGCGACCGCCTCGCCCTCGGGGTGCGCGACGTGGACGCCGGGCGCCGTGCGGAGCAGATCCGCGGCGGTCGCGTGCGGCGCGGCGGAGAGCGCCGCGCGGCCGATCCGGAAGTCGCTCGCGGCGCGGCGCGGCGGGTTCGGGCGGCCCTGCACGTGGATCTCGATCGGCTTGCCGGGCTCGGCGACGGCGTGCGGGCCCGCGACGCCCCCGGCGAACTCCACCGGCTTCGGCGCCGCCGGCCGGGGCGGCGGGGGCGCCGCCGGGCGATCCGCCGCCTTCGGCGCCTCGGTCTGCGTCGGCGCGGGTTGTTGCTCGTGGGGGCCCGGCGCGAAGTGGAACGGCACCCGGATCCGCGCCCGCAGCGGCGTGCCGCCGCGCATGGCCGGCGAGAAATGCCACCTCCGCACGGCCTTCATGGCCGCGTCATCGAACGCCGCGCCCCCGGACTCGGCCACGACCGCGTCGCTGACCGTGCCGTCCTTCTCGACCGTGACGAACAGCGTGACCGTCGTGTCGACGCCCTCCGCGAGCCGCTCGGGCGGGTACTCCGGGTCCACGTGCTCGAGGATCTGCGGCGCCACGGGCGCCTCGGCGCGCGGCTCAGGCTGCCCGAGCGCCGCAGGCGCGGCGAGGGCAATCGCGGAGAGGCAACAGAGGGACGACCAGCGCATGGGCAACCGAGCTCAACGCGACTACCACGCCGTACAGCGGCCGCAAGCGCCGCTTTGCCGGGCTCCGCGCGCGCAGACGACGGTGACGGAAGCGCGCGACGTCCACGCGCGCGGCTTTTCGGCGACACGCCGCGCCGGTGCAGCGGCGGTCTCGCCGCGGGGCGCGGGGCCGTGTATCGTCTCGTCATGCCGAATGAGACGCTCGTCCAGGCGGTCAAGACCATCGTCGCCCTCGCGCGCGGTGGCGACCTCGACGCGGCCTACCGGGGGTACCGCGATCTCTTCCAGAAGCCGGAGTTCCTCAAGCAGCGCCCCGAGGATCAGCGCCAGGTGCTGCGGCTCATGATCCTCGCCAAGGGCGTCCCGTCGACGCCGACCGAGGCGATGATCGACGCCCACCGCGCCGCGGTCCCCGCGCTGACCGAGCTCGTGTCGATCCACGGCGATCCCGGCGATCACGAGCTCCTCGGGCTCTGCCACGTCGTGCTCGGCAACGTCGAGAGCGCCGACAAGATCTTCCGCGCCGGCCTCAAGATCGAGCGCGAGCGCAACCCCCAGAGCGATCTGTGCGGCACGCTGATGAAGCGGATCTCGCTGCTCTAGTTCGCGCTCGTCAGGGACGGGACTAGTTCTCAGCCGCACCCGTCCTGTTAGGATGGCCCCCGGGCGCCATGACAGCGCGCCGGCAGGGAGTCCATGCACGTCATCGCGGTCGCGAGCCAGAAGGGCGGCGTCGGAAAGACCACGATTTCCCTCAACCTCGGGCTTGCCCTCGGGCGCGCAGGCAACCGCGCGTTGATCCTGGAGCTCGACGCGCAGGGGAGCCTCGGGCTGTCGCTCGGCCTCGCCGACCGCGCGCGGCCGGGCGTCGCGGAGCTGCTCACGGGCGCCGAGCGGCTCGAGTCCGTGCTGCTCCGGACGCGCGAGCCGCAGCTCCAGGTGCTCACCGTCGGCCGGGTCGATCCCACGACCGTCGCGGGCTTCGAGGACGCGCTCGCCCGCGGGCCGGTGCTCCCGAGCGTTCTCGCGCGGCTCTCGCCCGACTTCGACATCGTGGTCGTCGATTGCCCCGCGGGGCTCGGCAAGGTCACGACGCGGGCGCTCGAGGTGGCGACGCACGCGCTCCTGCCGCTCCAGGCCGAGCCGCTCGCGCTCCGCTCGATCGGCCAGCTGCTCGCGGTGATCGATCGCGTCCGCGCCGAGAAGAACCCGCACCTGTCGCTGCTCGGCATGGTGCTGTCGATGTTCGACCGGCAGGCGTCCGCGTCGCTCGACGTGGCCGAGACGCTCTGGACGAAGTTCCCCGACGGGATCATCCTCGATACGGTCATCCCGCGCGACGAGGCGTTCCTCGAGGCGTCTCTCCGCGGGGCGCCGCTCCTGCTCATGCAGAAGCGCCCTCCGCCGCTCGCGCGTGTCTTCGATCAGCTCGCGAACGACGTGCTGGTTCGCCTGGACCCCACCTCGCCGGACGACGACGATGGCCCGATCTCGCTCCTCCTTTGATGTCGACGGCGCCGTCGTCACCGCGGCGGCGCTGGTCAAGCGGTCGAAGTCGCGGAGGCCGCGGGCCGCGTCGGTCGCGCCCGCAGTCGAGCCGCTCGTGTCGTTCGAGTCGCGGCCGCCGCCCTCGCGGGTGGAGCCCGAGCCGATGTCCTCGTCGCCGCTCTCGCCGTCGTTCGAGGAGCTCGCGCCCTCGAGCGACCTCCTGCCCATGTCGAGCCCCCTGTCGAGCCCCGGCGTGGGCGGCGAGCTCGGGCTCCGGGGCGCGCTGCCCTCGTCCGCCGACGACGTCGACTCGCGCCGCGGCGCGCCGCTCGACCTGCGGCCTCTGGGCTCGCCGCCCTCGTTCGCGGCGGCGCGCGAGCCCCTCGAGGAGCGGCTCGACGGCGCCATCGAGGCGCTCTCGGCGGGCCGCGCGCCGCGCTTCCCGGACCTCGCCGCGGCAGGCGGGCCGGTCGCGCGCTGCGAGCGGGTGATCGAGTGGATCGCCGAGGCGACGGGCGCCACGGACGTGTTCCTCGCGGACGCAGCCGGGCTCCCGTTCGCCGGCGCGATCCGCGACACGGAGGCGAGGCTCGCCGCCTCGGGCCTCATCGCGTCGGCGATCGGCTCGCTCGTCGCGGCGCTGCCTGGCGCCCCGTCGCAGCGCTTCGAGCTCTGCGTCGGCGACGGGCCGTTCTTCCAGCTCATCGGCTTCCAGGTGCGCTCCGCCGCGTACATCGTCGGCCTGATGCGTCCGGGCCCGCTCACGCCGCGCGAGGCGCACGCCGTCCGGATCGCGTGCCGGCACGCGCTCGACGCCGCGGTCGGGGTCGTCGGGTGAGCGCGGAGCACGGCGAGCCCTCGTTCGGTCGTGGCGTCGCGGCCGTCGCGGGCGCGCTGGACGACGACGACCCGCTCGCGCCGATCGCGCTCGACGGCCTCGGCTACGGCGTCGGCGGCCTCGACGCCATCGTCGTGTTCCACCTCGGCGACGCGCGCGTCCACGCCGTGTTCGTCCGCGAGGGCGCGGCCCTCTCTCCGAGCGACGTGGCCGCGGGGCTGCGCGACGCGTACCTCGGGAGCCAGCTCGCCGCGCAGCGGCTCGTCCCGGAGCGGGAGGGCTCGATCCGGCCCGCCCGGAGCCGCGGCGCGCGATCGTCGAGCAAGCCGCCGCGCTCGCAGGGCCGCGCGGAGGAGCTCCCGGACCCGGTGGTCACGCTGGAGCTGAGCGGCCGGACCGTCCTCCTGCGCCGCGTCCGCGCGTGCGTCGTCGCGAGCCTGTTCGACGCCACGATGCCGCTCGGCATGGCGCGGCTCGTGGCGCAGCGGCTCGCCGCGACGCTCGCGCCCGAGCTGCCGCTCGAGGAGCCGCCCGAGGAGATGCTGAGCGACCCGTCGGGGCTCTTCGAGGAGCCGCTCAGCGCGGACACGGTCGACGATCTCGTGCGGGGCGTCGCGCGGTCGGCGCCGCCGAGGGGCTCGTCCAGCATCCCGGCGCGCCGGACCGGCGGGACGCCGCCGCCCGTCGATCCGCCGTCGGCCGAGGTCGCGCGGATCCAGCGGCTGCTCGCGCTGCTCGAGGCGCGCGCGCCGGAGCCTCACGTGGCGCGGCTCCGGCTCGCCCTGCGCGCCGGGCTGACGCCGCTCGCGCTCGAGCACCCCGACGGGCTCGGCGCGGAGGCGATGGTGCTCGTCGAGACGGCGGTCGCGGACATCCTCGGCCTGGAGCGCGCCGCGCTCCGGAGGCTCCTGTGACGGCGCTCCGGCACGGCCTGCGGGGCCGCATCGAGGGCCCGCTCGGCGATCTGGTCGGCCCGATCCTCCCGCACGGCCTGCTCCACGTGGCCGATCAGCTGGTGGTCGCGCACTCGCACCACTTCGCGCTCTTCCTGGAGCAGACGATCTTCGACGCGCTCGGCGGGGAGAGCCGCGGCGTGCGCCGGCAGGCGGCGTTCGAGGCGGCGCACGCGCTGCTCGAGCCGCTGTACGAGGACCGCCACGGGGCATCGCCGCGGGAGAAGCTCGAGCTCGCGGGCGAGCTGTTCGCCGCGATGGGGCAGGGGCGGCTACGGTTCGAGGTGAGCGCGGAGGGCGGCGTGGTGCACGCGGACTCGCTCTTCCACGGGACGAGCTTCCTCGCGAAGTACGGCGGTCGCGTCCAGAACCGGCTGGCGGTGGACGCGTTCGCCTCGGGCTACTGCGCGGCCGCGGCGAGCCTCGCGTTCCCGTCCGACTGGGGGCGGCTCGACGCCGACGAGGTGACGTGCGTCGCGCGGGGCGACGCGGCCTGCACCTTCCTGCTGACGCGGCGGTCGGAGCGGCCGCGCTTCGGCGAGGCGCTGACGCGCAAGCAGATCGAGTCGGCGCGCGTGCGCTGGGAGCCCGACGGCGGGCCGCTCTCGCGGGCGCAGCGCGTCGAGGGCGCGATGCTCGAGGAGCTCGGGGCGCTGCGGTCCGACGAGCGCGGTCTCATCTCGGCGTACGGGGTGAACCTGGCGCTCGTGCCGGTGGGCTACATCGATCAGAAGACGTTCGACACGGTGCACCTCATCGAGCGGCGGTCTCCCGAGCTCGTCCCGGTGTTCGAGGCGCTCGTGCGGGAGGCGGCGCAGACGGGCGCGTTCCACCTGCTCGGGGGGATGCTCTCGTCCTCGTCGTTCGAGGCGGCGTGCGGTCCGGTGGGCAGGGATCAGCACGAGCGCCTCGAGCAGCTGCTCGGGCTCGCCCGCGCGCTCGGCTGGGGGGCGCTCTCCGCGCCGGAGTTCCAGCCGGGCCGGGCGCTCGTGCTGCGGGCGCCGATCACGCACGAGAGCGCGTATTACGCCATGAAGCACGGGTCCACGGCGCGGGGGCGGCTCCTGTTTCAACAGGGAACGGCGCTCGCGATCATGCAGCTCCTGCACCGCGTCGATTTCGGGACGGCGCGGCCGATCGACGCCGAGACGTATGGCGGGCTGTTCAAGATGGGGACGCGGTTCCGCGCGCAAGAGACGAAGTCGCCGCTCAGGGGGGATGGCGCGTGCGAGGTGCGGGTGGAGGCGGTCGAGGACAGGTGGTGATGACGTTCGCCGAGTACGGCGCGCGCAGCGAGTCCTCCGTTGTCCTCTGGTCCAGCCCTCGAGGAGCACCTCTGGCGGAGCACGGTAAGAGTTAGAGCGCGCTCGAAGTCGAGGGGGCGCGGTCGGTGAGGCCGCGCGCTCAGAGCGCCGCGCGGCGCAGCTCATCGAGGAGGATCGCGTCGGCCAGCAGATCCCTGGCGAACTCTTCGTGCTCGCCGCGCGCGATGGCCTCGAAGACGCTGCGGAAGAACTCCGCGAAGCTGTCCGCCGTGGAGACATCGACCGTCCGCCGATGGTTGCGCTCGCTCACGCCGAGCTGGATGGGTTGATCGGCGGGGGGCGAGAACGCACGGTCGATGGTCACGACCACGTCTGGGCCGAGGACCTCCAGGCGGTTCTGGTATCCGGTGGTCATCCCGTAATGGCCGACCATGGAGCGGCCGCCCGGAAAGGTCATGAGCACGCTGAAAGACGACTCGACCTCGCCGGCGCGCTCGACGACGCGGCAAGCGATCGACTCCGGCGCCGCGGAGGCGAAGAAGAGCCGCCCGAGGGTGACCGCGTACGGCCCGAGATCGAGCAGCGATCCGCCGCCGAGCGCGGCGCGGTAACGGTAGTTGTCCGCCGGCAGAGGAGGAAAGCTGAACGTCGCCGTGAGCCGCGTGGGCGAGCGGCCGGTGTCGCCGAAGATCCGGCGGACCTCGCGGTAGAGCGGGTGATACCCGTAGACCGTGGCCTCCGCGAGGCACCGCCCCTGCTTGCGGGCGAGCCGCACGAGGCGGCGAGAGGCCTCGGCCGACAGGCAAGCCGGCTTGTCGACGACGACGTGAAAGCCCCTCTGGAGGGCGCGCTCGGCGAGCTCCTCGTGGGTGGAGTTGATCGTCGACACGTACACGAGCGCGGCGTCGCTGCGCGCAAGCGCCGCGCGGTAGTCGTCGTAGCAGCGGCCCGCCGCGCCGGGCGGCAAGGCGACGTCGGCGCTCCGGGAGACCGACGCGACATCGATGTCGCGCACGCCGAGGCGCGCGAGAGCCGGCAGCACGCGTCTCCGCGCAAGGCTGGAGTTGCCGAGGAGCAGGACCTTCATTCGACGCTCTCCTCGCCGGTGCGCCGCCCGAGCCGGCCGCGGCGCAGGGCGCCGCGAGCGCCGCCCTGCGGCCGCGTCGCGCGCGCCGTCACGCTCCCCTCACCTCCTGCACGTACTCCTCCCAGGACCGGATCGAGCGGGACTTGTCGTAATGGGTATTCGCCAGAACGAGGACGACGGTGCCGGGCGCGAAGTCGAGCAACCGGATGAAGAGCATGGGCACGATGTGGACCCCTCGCGTGGGGGAGTCGAGCGCGAACCGCCGGCTCTCTACCCCGTCCGAGAGCTCGAGGACGAAGCGCCCCGCGAGCGGGACGATGACCTGCTGCGTGTCGCGGTGGGCGTGCCCTCCCCGGTCCTGGCGGACGTCGTACAGGTAATAGGCCCGCTTGATCTCGAACGGGATGTCCTTCATCCCTTCGATGAACGTCAGCGCTCCGCGCTCATCCACCACGGAGCGGAAATCGATCCAGCGTACGATATCGAGCCGACTCATCTCCAACCTTCCCGCTGTTTCACGCAGGCTCAACCGGTGCGGTGCCCCAGCGGCGCACGGGGTGTTCTCTCAAGAGATTGCGCAGATAATCCGAATACTCGCCTGGCAGCTCGTCCGCGAGCGCGGCCAGCGCCTCCCGGCCGATGAAGCCCATGCGGTAGGCGACCTCCTCGGGGCAGGCGATCATCAGCCCCTGGCGCAGCTCGACCGTCTGCACGAAATTGGACGCCTGGAGCAGCGACTCGTGCGTGCCCGCGTCGAGCCAGGCGGTGCCCCGCCCGAGCATCTCGACCCTGAGCTCCCGGCGCGCGAGGTACACGCAGTTGAGATCAGTGATCTCGTACTCGCCGCGGGCCGAAGGCTTGAGCGACGCCGCGATGTCGCACACCTTGCCGTCGTAAAAGTACATCCCCGGCACGGCGAAGTGGCTGCGCGGCTCGCGCGGCTTCTCCTCCAGGCTGATCACGCGCCCTGATGCGTCGAGCTCGACGATCCCGTGCCGGTGCGGATCGCTCACGGGGTACGCGAAGGCGACCGCGCCCACGTCGAGCCGCGCCGCGCGGCGGAGCGTCTCCGGGAACCCAGTGCCATAGAAGATATTGTCCCCGAGCACGAGCGCGACGGGCTGGCCGCCCACGAAGCCGCGGCCGATGCGGAATGCGTCGGCGAGCCCGCGCGGCTGGTCCTGCTCGGCATAGGCGAGCGTGAGGCCCCACTGCCGGCCATCGCCGAGGAGCCGCTGGTAGAGCGGCAGGTCCTCCGGCGTGCTGATCACGAGGATCTCCCGGATGCCCGCGAGCATCAGTATCGAGAGGGGGTAATAGACCATCGGCTTGTTGTAGACCGGCAGGAGCTGCTTGCTCACGGCCCGGGTCACCGGGTGGAGGCGCGTGCCGCGGCCCCCGGCGAGAATGATTCCCTTCACTGGTCCACTCCTCGCTTCGTGTAGTTCCGCTCGATCCAGCCGTGGTAATCGTCGCGCCGCCCGATCGCGGACAGCCACTCCGGGTTGGCGAGGTACCACTCAATGGTCTCGCGCAGCCCCTCTTCCAGGGAGAAGCGCGGCTGCCAGCCGAGCTCGCGCTCGATCTTCCGGAAGTCGACCGCGTACCGCCGATCGTGCCCGGGCCGGTCCGGGACGAACCGGAGGAGCCTGCTGTACGGCCGATAAGGCGATTCGGGGAAGCGGGTGTCGAGGTACGCGCAGATCTGATGGACGATCTCGAGGTTGGTCGGCTGATTGCCGCCGCCGATGTTGTAGCTCTGTCCGGCGCGGCCGCGCTCGAGGACGCGCAGGATGGCCTCGCAGCCGTCGATGACGTAGAGCCAGTCGCGCACCTGGGCGCCGTCGCCGTAGACGGGCAGCGGCTTGCCCGTCAGCGCGTTCAGGATCATCAGCGGAATGAGCTTCTCGGGGAACTGCCGCGGGCCGTAGTTGTTGGAGCAGTTCGTGATGGTCGCCGGCAGGCCGTAGGTGTGGACGTAGGCGTTGACCAGGTGATCGCTGGCGGCCTTCGACGCGGCGTAGGGCGAGTTCGGCGAGTAGGGTGTACCCTCGTGGAACGCGGCGTCGGTCGGCCCGAGGGAGCCGAACACCTCGTCGGTGGAGATGTGGTGAAAGCGCTTGCCTTCCGCGGCGCCGCGGCCGAGCCACGCGGTGCGCGCGGCCTCCAGGAGGCGCAACGTGCCGACGACGTTCGTCTCGATGAACGCCTCCGGGCCGGCGATCGATCGGTCCACGTGGGACTCCGCAGCAAAATGAACGATGGTGTCGATCCGCCGCTCGGACAGGAGGCGCTCGACGAGCTCCCTGTCGCGTATATCGCCGTGCACGAAGGCGTGCCGCTGCTCCGGCAGCCCGGTCAGGCTCTCGCGGCGCCCCGCATAGGTCAAGGCGTCGAGGGTGACCACCTGCACCCCGGGCCTCTCCGCCAGCACATACCGGATGAAGTTCGAGCCGATGAAGCCCGCGCCCCCCGTGACAAGGATGTTCTTCATGTCTGCACCTGGCGCGCGAGCGCCTTCCACGACACCTGAAAGCCAGCGAGGGCCCGCATCGCCCGGCCGCAGACCAGCCAATTCGGGACTGCGATCGGGCGTACGGATTCTGGTTCGGATGCAAAGTCTGTCAACCCTCGATCACCTCGACCCGGCGTTTCACGGTCGCGGCGATCTCGCCGTGTCCCGGATCCCGCAGTCGGACAGCGAAACACCCTCGTGCGCGGGCATGAAGCTTTGGCTTATCCATTGTGAAGTATTGTAAAGCTTCCGGGAGGTTTCGTCGCGCCATTGGCCATGAAACAGAAGATATCTCGCATACTTACATGCTCACACAGCAAAAATTGCGCGAGGGGCCCCGCGGCGAATCCCTGCGTCCAGATCACTTCTCGCCTTGCGATGGAGATCGTTTTCGGGGAGACTCCGCGCGCGCTGGGCCTGGGCGGTCATTCCGCGGCCGGACGCATCGAGGCAAGGGAGCCAGTTGACACGAGTGGCATCCATCGCAGAGGAGGCGCGCGGCGCGGAGGCCCCTGGGGCGCATTCGGCCCCTGTCGCGCCTGCTCGCGACACGGCGGAGCTGTTCCTCCTGTCCTCCTCTGACGGCGCGGGCTTGACGCGCGCGATCGACGCGCTCATCTCCCGCGCGGAGGCGGAGCCCTCGGTCTCCCTGCGCCGGCTGGCGCGCGACCATGCGCGCCAGCCGGTCGCCGAGCGCCGCCTCGCGGTCATCGCGCTCGATCGCCGCGATCTCGCGAACAAGCTCCGGCGCGGCAAGGCCGCGCTCGCGCGCTCGGGGGAGGGCCGCCTTCGCGTGCGGAGCGGCATTTATGGTGGGAGCGGCGCTCCGGCAGGCCAGGTAGCGCTCCTCTTCCCGGGGCAAGGCTCCCAGTACGAGGGGATGCTGGAGCAGCTCTACTGCCACTGGCCGGCCTCCCGCGCGTGGTTCGACGCCCTCGACGCAGCGTATGCGAGCGCGCGGGAGACGCCGCCGAGCGAGATCGTGTTTCCGCGCGAGCCCGCGGCGAGCGAGGGCGAGCGGCTCGCCCGGGAGCGCCGGCTCGTCGACATGGAGCGCGGGGCGCAGGTGGGTTTGATCGCCAGCCTGGCCTCCCACGAGATGCTCCTCTCGCTCGGCGTGCGCGCCGACGTCATGGTGGGCAACAGCAACGGTGAGCACGCCGCGCTCATCGCGGCGGGCGCGATCCAGGTGTCGACCCGGCGCGCGCTCTGCGACGTCATCGCTCACATCGGCCTCAGCGGCCGGGCCGTGCCCGCGCCGCCGCTCCCCGAGCGCATGGTCGCGGTCAACGCCTTCGACCGGGGCCTCCTCGACGCGCTGCTGGCGCGCCACGAGGGCCAGCTGTTCATCGCGATGGACAATTGCCCGAGCCAGGTCGTGATCGCCGGGACCCTGCCTGCGGTGGAGGCGGCGGTGGACGCGATGGGCGGCGCCGGCGCCGTCTGCATACGGATGCCCTTCGAGCGCGCCTATCACACACCGCTGTTCGGCGAGTGGCAGCGCGCGCTGCGCGTCCATTACGATCGCTTCAAGACGGGCGTGCCCCATACGCCGGTGCGGTGCTGCGCGACCTGCAGCCCGGTGCCGGACGAGCCGTCTGCGGCCCTCGATCTCCTGGCCGCGCAATGGTCCTCCCCAGTGCGTTTTCGCCAGATGATCGAGGACCTGTACGACGGCGGGACACGGACGTTCATCGAGGCCGGCCCGAACAACCGGCTCACCGCGTTCGTGGAGGACACCCTGCGCGGGAAGCCGCACCTGGCCGTCCCCGCCTCATCCCAGCACAGGGGCGATACCCTGCAGCTGAAGCACCTCGTGGGCGAGCTGTACGCCCATGGCCTCGCCATCCGGGTCGAGCCGCTCGATCTGCTGTGCGACGCGGTGCTGCGGGGCACCCCCGCGCCGGTCGAGCCCGGCGGCCGCGAGGCGAGCCGCGGGCGAGCCCCCGCCCTGGAGCCGCGCGGCGGGGGCGCCGCGCAGGCCGCGGATCCTGGGCGCCGCGCGCTCACGATCCGCGCGCTCCATGCTGCGCTCATGGCCGAGGCTGGGGAGCGCGAGGCGCGCGTCCTCACGGCGGCCCGGCGTGTGACGCGGTTCGCCCGCGCCGCCCCGGCGCCGCTGTCGGCCGCGCGGCCGGGTGAACCGGCGGCGGCGCAGGCCGCGGCCGCGGCGCAGGCGGGCTGCCCCCTGCTCGGCGATGTCTTGCGGCTCGACAGCCGCGAGCTGCACGCCGAGCGGCGCTTCGACTGGCGGCGCGACCCGTTCGTGCTCGATCACAGCCTCGGGCCGCCTTCACCGCAGCGCCGGGCGGGCGGGGCTCACTTGCCCGTGCTTCCGTTCACGCTCAGCCTGGAGATCCTCGCAGAGGCAGCCTGGCGGCTCACCGGCGTGCCGCCCGCGTCCTTCTCGGACATCCGCGCGGGGCGATGGCTGGCGCTCGACCGAGGGAGGCTCACGGTGGCGGTCCACGCCGAGCGCATGCCCGAGGACGGGCGCGATGCCCGGGTGAGGGTGAGGCTGTTCGAGGTCGGCGGCCCGCGGCGGCACCTGGCGTTCGAGGGCACGGTACACGTCTCCGCCGCTCCTCTGCCCGCCCCGCCGCCTTCGCTCCCGCCCGACCCAGGCGCGCTGCCGCCCCGCGCGTGGTCGGCGGAGCGCTTCTATTCGGGCTTCGCCTTTCACGGGCGCTCCTACCGCGGGATCGAGCGCGTCCTCGCGGTCGGAGAGCGCAGCATCGAGGCCGAGCTGGCGATCACCGCGCTGCCCGGGCTCGACGCCCTGGAGCTCCGGCTCGACCCGGCGCTCCTCGACTGCACGGGTCAGCTCGTCGCGTTCTGGCTCCTCGAGCGGGGGGAACGCCAGTTCGGGGTGTTTCCGTTCGAGGCCCGGCGCGTCGTCTGGTATCGGCGGTCGCTGCCGCGGGGCGGGCGCGTGCGCTGCCGCGGGCACGTCCGCCTCGAGCGCTCGGGCACCACGGAGGCGACGTTCGAGATGGTCGACGGCAGCGGGGCGCAGGTGGCCCGCGTCGAGGGCTTCCAGCAGCGGTTCGTGCGCTTCCCCGGGGCGATCCATCGCCTGCTGTTCGGCGGCGGGCCGCCGGAGAGCGGCGCACCGCGGGAGGCGGAGGCGGGGGCGACGGCCGGCGCCGTCGACGCGGTCGATCGCTCCTTCCTGAGCGCGAGCTGGGGTATCTGGGCGCGGGCGCTCGCGCACGTGATGCTCGACCAGCGTGAGCTCGACGCCTGGTATCGTCTCGGCGACGACGGCGAGCGCCGCGTCGCGAGCCTGCTGTCCCGCGTGGCAGCAAAGGACGCCTGCGCGCCGCGGCCGCGGCTCTCCGGTGGGCGTCCGATCCATGAACATCCCGAGCAAGGGTTGGAAGCAAAGGAGCGAGAATGAAGGTACGTACGAAGGCGGACGTGTGGCGTTGCGTTATCGAGACCGTCGAGGAGCTCATGGCGGATCTCGACCAGGAGCCCGGCGAGCTCACGCCTGACGTCACGTTGATGGGCGACCTGGGGATCAAGTCGATGGACGTGATCCACCTCGTGCTCTTGCTCAAGGACCGCATCGGCCGGTCGCTCACCTACAAGGACGTCTTCGGAGAGGACCAGCAACCCCCGAGCGACCTGTCCCTCGCGCAGCTCTCCGATCTCGTGTGCAGGGGACTTCGAATCACGGCGTAGCCTGCTGGATCGGCCCGGCGCGCCCCTCTCGACTCGCCGCTCTCCCGGAGGGGAGCGGAGGGCGGAGCTGTCACGCGCCGCCGGGCCACGTCGGGAGAGGGGCCGCTCGAAGGAGACGGCCAGGAGAATTACGATGCATTACACGGTAGTCGCGAGCGGTTCACGAGGAGACGTCCAGCCGCTCGTCGCGCTCGCAGCCGGTATCAAGGCTGCCGGACACGAGGTGCGGTTCGCCACACAGGTGGATTTCGAGCCGTTCGTCCGCAAGTGCGGGCTGGAGTATGTACAGCTCGGCGGCAGCGCGGAGGAGTTCTACTCCAGCCGCCTCGCCGTCGCCCTGCGCGAGCAGTCCGGTCACGCGGGCGAGTTCAGCAAGTTTCTCAGTGAAAATCTGCAAACGTACGTCGTCAACCACCTGCGCGAGTGCTGGAACGCTGTCCGGGGCACCGACGTGTTCCTGTGCTGGCCCTGGCTGCAGGTCGGCCCATCGATCGCCGAGAAGATGGGCATTCCTTACGTCGTCGTCAGCCCGAATCCGGTCCCGCATATCCCGACGTGGGGATTTCCAAACCCGTTCCACGCGCCGGTGTGGAAGCTGGGGCCGCTCTACAACCGCCTGACCTGGCTCCTCGCCGAGTCCGTCTCGCGCACGGGCTCGGACCAGATCAACCGGTGGCGAAAGGAGGAGCTCGGCCTGCCCCCGAGGCACTGGCGGGACGAGCTGCGGACGATCCGGAACACGAGCCACCTGTTCGGGTACAGCCCCGAGGTCCTCCCCAAGCCGCGGGACTGGGCGGACTGGATGCACGTCACGGGCTACTGGATCTTCGATGAAGGGCGCGACTACCAGCCTCCCGAGGAGCTGAAGGAGTTCCTCGCGGCCGGGGACCCGCCGGTGGCCATCGGCTTCGGCAGCATCGTCGGGCGCAATCCGAAGCAGCTGACGCAGGAGGTCGTCGCCGCGCTGGAGCGCGCCGGGCAGCGCGGCATCCTGATCGCCGGGTGGGGAGGGCTCAAGGACATCAAGCTCCCGAACACCGTCCTGAAGGTGAAGACGGTGCCCTACGACTGGCTGCTCCCGCGCGTGGCGGCGATGGTGCATCACGGCGGCTCCGGCTCGTCGGCGGCCGCGATGCGCGCGGGGATCCCATCGATGGCCGTGCCGTTCGGCTACGATCAGCCGCTCTGGGGGCAGCGGATCGCCGACCTCGGCGTGGGCGTCGCGCCGCTGCCGATCAAGAAGCTCACCACCGACAGGCTCGCCAAGGCCATCTCACGCCTCGCGCGCGACGGCGCGATGCGCGAGCGGGCGCAGCGGCTCGGGGAGAAGCTCCGCGCCGAGGACGGCGTCGGGCGCGCCGTGGCGGCCCTGGAGAAGACGGTCGCCGAGGCTCGCAAGCGCGCGCCGGGCCCGCGTCGGTAGGGCGGGGCGCGCGGCCAGGCGGGCAGGGGGCGCCCGCGCGAAGCCGCCGCGAAGCGGCGCCGAAGTCCGGCCATCCCCTGGCCGGACTTCGGGCGGGCGGAACTAGACGCTCGAGGCGCGCGGCGGCGCCGCCACGAGCGTCTAGCCGGCGGCTACCCGGCGTCGGAGGCGCTGCTCGTCGCGTGACCTGCCCGCGGCTCGGCCGGCAGCGCGGCGTCCTGGCCCGAGGGCGAGGTGCCGGCCGCGTCGCCGCCGTGACGCCACGGCCCCTCGCCGGCGACGACCACGACGTCGCCCTTGGGACCATACGAGAGCTCCTCCGAGAAGAAGCCGCACCCGGACTCCACGTCGACGGGCACGATCCCCTGCGCCGAAAGCCGCCGGAGGACGCCCTCGCCGGCCATCCCGACCTCGCGCCAAGGCCCCCATCCGATCGAGACCACCCGCGTCGCGGGCCAGCGCGCGTCGAGCTGAGCCGCGAGGCGGCTCATGACCTCGTTGGCGGCTGCGTAATCGGATTGACCGCGGTTCCCGAACCGCCCGGAGATCGAGCTGAACAGGACGCACCATTTGAGCTCGTCCGGGCGCAGCGCCTGCCCGAGGAGGAAGGTGCTGTCGGCCTTGGTGTCGAAGACCCGGTCGAACGAGTCGGGGCGCTTGTCGGCGAGGAGCTGGTCCTCGATGACACCGGCGCCGTGGACGACCGCATCGATCCGGCCGAAACGACGATACACGCCGGTGAGCAGGTCCTGGAAGCGATCCTCGTCGCGCACGTCGATCGCGTGGTACTCCACGGCGGCGCCGCGCCGGCGCAGGGAATCGAGCGTGGCGCGGCGCTCCCTCGCCTGCCGCTTGCTCCTGATCTCGGCCTCGATCGCGGCGGGCAGCAGGTCGCGCCCCGCGCTCCGCATGTCGAGGATGGCGCGCCGGCGCAGCGCCTCGACATCATCGCTGCCTTCGTCCTGGAGATCCCCCTCGGGGATCTCGGACCGCCCGACAAGGATCAGCCGGACGTCCGGACGGGCAAGCCGGGCCGCGATCGCCGCGGTAATGCCGCGCGCTCCGCCGGTCACCAGGACGACCCAGCCGGGGCCCGGCTCCCAGTCGCGGCGCTCCCCGGCGAGCTCGAGCGGCGCGGGCGCGGTGGACACGACCGTCCGCTGGCCGTTCAGATAGCTCACCTCGAGATCGTCCGGCGCGCGCGACAGCTCGTCGAGGATGCGGCTCGCCATGGCGTCGCGCGGCAGCGCGTCGTCGAGCCCGACCACCTTGGCGACGGTGCGGGGGTGCTCGTGCGCCACGCACCGCAGGACGCCGTGGCAACCGGCGCTGGACGCAGATCCGTCGAGGCTGCCCTGCTCGATGCTGCCCCCGATCAGCGTTGCAGCCACGATCCGCAGGGGCTCGCCCCGCGCCTCGGCCAGCTCGCCGGCGCAGGCTTGCGCGGTGTAGAACAGGCTCTTCACCTGTACCCGGTTGCCGCGCCGGAACGCGGCGAGCCCGTCTACGGCGCCGCGGTGGAGGGACGCGACGTGTACGATCCCGCGCACCGCGCCGTGCTCGTGGCGCGCGGCGGCGACATGGCGCGCGATGCGCTCGGACTCCTCGAGCGCATCGCGCGGGATCACGATCGGTCTGGCCCCGCGCTGCGCCAGCAGGGCGCACAGGCGCGCGCCGACGCCCAGGTCGTCCTCGGTCACCAGGAAGAGCCCCTCGAGCTGCGCCGGCGGATCGTCGGGCAGCGCCTTGCGCTCGGCGCGCATGACAAAACGAGGGCACGCCCCCGCCCGCGCGCCGCCGGGTGAGGCGGAGCCCGGGAGGGGCACACCGCCGTCGGCGCCCTCACCGGCCTGGCCCGGGCCGGGGCCGACGGCCTGCGCCGCCGAACCGAGGTCCGCGCCGGCAGCGCCTGCGCCGTTGCGCGGCCGCGCCGGTGCGCCCTCGCCCGTCTCGCCGGCGGGCAGCGCCGCAGCTTCGCTCGACACGACGTCGACGAGGCCGTTCATCGACCGGATCCGGGAGAGCCGGTCCATCGACGACCGGAGCCGCGCGGCCACCGGCTGCGGGAGCTCGCGCAGCAGCGTCTCCAGGATCTCGATCCGCTTGATGGAGTCGATTCCGAGCTCCCCCTCCATGTCCTGGTCAAGGCCGAGCATGTCCTCCGGGTAGCCCGTCCGGCGGCTGACCAGGGTGGTGAGCGTCTTCCGCAGCGCCGCCGGCTTGAGCATCGCGGGCGCCAGGTCCCGCTCCTCCGCACCCGCTGCCGCGAGCGCCGCGGGCGACGGCGTGGGGCCACCGAGCGCTGCGGACGGCGGCGGAGGCGGCGACGCACCGGGCGCCGCGAGCGGGGCGGCCTGGCCGTCCAGCCGCGGGGCCGGAGGCGGAGCGAGCGCAGCCCCGTCCCCGTCGCCGCCGAGCCGGAGGAGGAACTCCGTGGTGATCCGCTCCTGCATCGTCAGGAACCGGCGCATCGTCTCCTGGTGCTCGCGGTAGGCGAGGAGCGGGATGTCCCCGGCGCCGGAGCCGGCCTCCGGAAGCAGGTCGTCGACCTCGACCGCGGGGGCGGTGTCGTGATCGAGGAACGGGCGCTCACCGAGAAGGCCCACGGGCTCGTCGGCGCGGCGGAGGCGCCCGCCGTCGATGCGCCACGCGGGGAGCGGAGCCTCAGGACGGTCGACCGCGAGCGCGCGGAGGTCGAGCCGACCGCAGGGCCGCCCGGCGAACAGCGCCGGCAGGTCGAGCCCGACGCCAGCGACGCCGAGCGACGCGATCGCCTGCAAGAGACCCTTCAGGCCGCCCCCGGCGCCGTCGAAGCTGACGGCCAAGTGCGGCTGCCCGTCGAGGATCCGCCGGACGAGGCCGGTCAGCGTGGCCTTCGGCCCGAGCTCGACGAAGGTCCGCGCGCCGTCCTCGTACATCCGCCGGACCTGCGCGACGAAGTCGACGGGGGCCTCGAGCTGCGCCGCGAGGAGCGCGCGGACGTCCGAGGGATCGCGCGGATACGGGCGGCCGGTCGCGTTGGCGTGGACCTCGATCTGCGGCGGCGCGATCGCCGTGCGCTCGAGGGCGGCGGTGAACGGGGCCCGGACGGCGCGCATGAGGGGCGAGTGGAACGCGCTCGACACCGGGAGCCACTGCGCGCGGATCCCCTTCGCGGTCAGCGCGTCGACGGCGGCGCGCATCGCGCCCAGCTCGCCCGAGACGACGCACTGCTCGGGCGCGTTGTGGTTGGCGATGCAGACCGCCGGGAACGCCTCGAGGAGGGGCTCGAGCTCGGCCCGGGAGAGCATCACCGCCGCCATCGTGCCCGGCTCCGAGGGCACCTCTTCCATGAGCCGCCCGCGCGTCTCGGAGAGCGCGAGCCAGTCCTCGCGCGACAGGGCGCCCGCCGCGCGCAGCGCGGTCAGCTCGCCATAGCTGTGGCCGGCGAGCACGTCGGGGCGAAGTCCGAGGCGAAGCGCGATATGCAGCATCCCGTCGCTGATCGCCCCGATGGCTGGCTGCGCGATCCGCGTGGCCGTGAGCTCGCGGCGCTGCCGCTCCTTTGCTTCCTCGGAGAACGCGGCCGGCGGCAGGATGAAGCGGCTCAGGCGAGCGGGCAGGAGGCCCTCGAGGCGAAGGTCGGCGAGCTCGATGGCGCCCCGCATCTCGGAGAAGTACAGGGCGACCTCGCGGCCCATCGAGGGGTACTGCGAGCCCTGCCCGGGGAAGAGGAACGCCGTCTTGCCAGCCTCCGGGCAGGGCGCGATCCGGAGGTGGATGTGGGCCGGCAACGAGCCTTCTGGCTCGCGCGCGGACTCGAGGTGGAGACGGAGACGCGAGAGCACCTGCTCGACCGCGCCGAGGAGGTGCTCGCGGTCGTCCGCGACGATGTAGACGGCCGCGCGCGCCGCGTTCGAGGCGCGTCGCGCGCGTCCATCGAGCGCCGCGAGCGCGCAGGTGAAGGCGACGTCGCGGAGGCTCACGGCGTCGCGCCCCGGCCGGAGCGCGCGCTGCAGCTGCTCCAGCTCGGCGACCAGCGACGGCGCGTCGGGGGCCTCGACGGCGACCAGCTCGTGAGGCCAATCGGCGGCCCCGAGGGCGGGCGCCGCGAAGTCGCCCTGGTACTCCTCCAGGACTGCGTGGAAGTTCGTCCCTCCGAAGCCGAACGCGCTCACGCCGACGCGTCGAGGCGCCGGCCCCGCGAGCCAGGGCTGCGGCTCGTCCAGCAGGTACATCGGGCAGTCCTCGGACGTGAGCGGATCCATCGGGGTGTCCACGCCGGCGTGGGGCGGCAGGACGCGGTGCCGGAGCGCGAGGAGCCCCTTGAGCACGCCGACCAGGCCCGCGGCGTTCCTTGTGTGGCCGAGGAGAGACTTCACGGACCCGATGGCGCAACGCTGGGGCGGCGCCCCGGCGGCGCGGAGGACGCCCGCGATCGTCTCGATCTCGGCGCGATCGCCGACGGCCGTGCCGGTGCCGTGCGCCTCGTACATCCCGATCGTGGCCGGATCGATGCCCGCCCGCCCGTAGGCCCTCTCGAGCGCGATGCGCTGGCCGGCGGGCTTGGGCGCGGTGAGCCCCATCCCCTTGCCGTCGCTCGATCCGGCGACGGCCTGGATCACGGCGTCGATGCGGTCTCCGTCGCGCTCCGCGTCCGCGAGCCGCTTCAGGATCAGGACGCCGATGCCCTCGCTGATCACGATGCCGTCGGCCTTGGCGTCGAACACGCTCGCGCGGCCTCGCGGGGAGAAGGCCCTCGTCTTGCTGAAGGCCAGGTACCCATGCGGGGTCTGCTCGATCTCGACGGCGCCGACGACGGCGACGTTGGACCGACCGGAGACGAGCTCCGTGACCGCGAGATCGAGCGCCGCGAGGGAGGAGCCGCAGGCCGCGTCGACGGTCATGTTGGGGCCGCGCAGATCGAACGAGTTGGCGACCCGCCCGGCGATGACGTTCGCGAGGATGCCGGCGTAGCTCTCCTCCGACCACGTGGGGAGTCGCGCGAGGGCCGCCTGCGCTGGGCGGCCCACGCTCAGCGGGAGGAGGCCGCGCGCCACGTACGCCTGCTCGAGATCGGCCGTGCCGTTGGCCGCGAAAATCACGGCGGTGTTCTCGCGATCGAAGCCCCCCGAGGTGTACCCCGCGTCCGCGAGCGCGCGTCGGGTCACCTCCAGGGCGAGGAGCTGGGCCACGCTGATCGATCTCAGCGAGACGGGCGGGATCCCGTAGCGCAGCGGGTCGAAGGGGAGCTCGTCGATGAAGCCGCCCCACTTCGAGTAGATCTTGTCCTCCGCCCGCGGGTCGGGGTCGTAGTAGAGGCGATAGTCCCAGCGTTGCGGGGGGATCTCGCGGATGGCGTCGACCTTGCCGAGGACGTTCCGCCAGAGCTCCTCCGGCCGTTGCGCCTTCGGCAGCAGGCACGCCGCGCCGATCACGGCGATGCGCGCGGGCTCCGCCGCGCGGCGCGGCACGTGCTCCACCGAGGCCTGGACGAGGCCGCCGAGCGCCCTCCGGCTGCCCGAGGACACCTCCTCGTGCAGCGACGAGATCTCGACGATGTCCGAGCGCAGCGACGCGACGTCGCCCATCATGTAGAGGCCGCGGGCCGTCTGCCGCTCGTCGTCGGCCGCGTCGAGCTGGCCGCCCTCGCCGCGCTCGATCCCCTTGGACGCGATCCGCAGGCGGCCCAGCGTCAGTTGCTCGAGCGACGCGCTGATCGCGGCCGCGGCCTGCCCCTCCCGCCGCATCCGGTCGTGGGCGGCCTGGAACTCGCCCACGAAGGGTGTGGGCGCGCAGCGGATGACGTGCCCCGGCCCCGTCTCGATCGTGACGGTGCCATCGCAGGCGAGCGCCTCTCGCTGGAACCTCGGCGCGATCGCGCCGCTCGCGACCGCCTGCGCGGTGAAGAGATACGCGGTCCCCATCAGCACGCCGACGCGGAGCCCGGCGGCCGCGAGGGGAGCGGCCATCGCCGACACCATCGCGGCCGAGCGCGCGTCGTGGATGCCGCCCGCGAACAGCACGTGAACGGCCTCCGCGTCGGGCGTCTTCTCGTCGAGCAGCGCGTCGATCATCGCATCCCACAGGGCGAAGCTGCTCAGCGGGCCGACGTGACCGCCGCACTCGGCGCCCTCGAACACGAACCGCCGCGCGCCGCGCTCGAGGAAGGTGCGCAGGAGCGCGGGCGTCGGCGCGTGGAGGTAGGTGGGGATCCCCTGCGCCTCGAGCTCGGCGGCCTGGTCCGGCCTGCCCCCCGCGATGAGCGCATGGCGGGGCCGGACCTCCGCGACGGCGGCGAGCTGCTCTTGTCGGATCTCCGGCGGAACGAAGCCGAGGATCCCGACGCCCCATGGCCGGTCGCCGAGCCGCTCCTGGGTCGCCCGGAGCAGCTCGTCCACCTGGGGGCGGCGCAACAGCGCCAGCGCGAGCAGCGGGAGCGCGCCGCCGTCGGCCACCGCCGCCGCGAACTCGGCCCGATCGCTGACCCGCGTCATGGGGCCTTGCACGATGGGATAACGGGTGCCGTGCGAGCGGGCGAGCGGGCCGTCCTGCGCGAGCACGTCGTGCTTTCGCGCGAGCTCGAGGTGCCCGGACGCGGCGTCTCGCAGCGCGCGGAAAAAGCGCCCGGTCGTCGCGTACTTGCGGGCGTACTCGGCCCCCCTGCCGGCGGCATGGCCGAGCGGCAAGGCGCAGCGGTCAGGCCGATCCCACCCGAGGAGCGCGCGCGCCCCGGCGACCCAGGCGCGGCGTCGCGCCTCGGGGTCGAGCTCCTTCCGCTCGAGCTCCTCCGCGAGCCGCACGACCTCCTGGCTGCCCGGCAGATCGGGGCGCGCTGCGATGCGGAGCGGCGCGCCCAGGCGCTCGCCCACGATCACGGTATCGGTGCTGCCCAGGCCGGACAGGCTCGCGCGGGCGCGCTCCGGCAGCGGCGATTCACGCAGCAGGAGGAGCTGGTCGTCGACGACGACGCCCGCCGCGCCGGCGGCGCGGCAGGCGGCGGCGCTGTGCAGGCCGATCCCGCCCTGGACAAGGAACGGGCGCGGCTGCCGGGCCAGCCGCTGCGCGAGCAGGAACGCCGATTCCTTGCCGATGAAGCCGCCGCTCTCGCGCCCCTTCGCGAGCCAGCCGTCGAACGAGAGCGCGCCTGCGGCATCGAGCCCCTCGCGGTCCCGGATCTCGAGCCACAGCTTGCGTCCGCGGCACGGCGGCAGGGCGGCGAGCGCCGCGCGTGCGGAGGCGTCCTGCCAGTCGCAGATCACGAGCCAGTGCGGGCGCGGCTCCAGCGCTGAGAGGAGCTCCGCGCTCGCGGCGATCTGGTCCGAGCGGAGGCGGAGCCCGACGGGGCAGCCCGGGGGCGCGTGGTCGACGAGGAGGCGGAGGTTCTCGCGCGCCAGCGGGAGCTCCGGCTCGCCGCACAGCTCGCGATCCAGCACCGCAACGCCGCCGGCGCGCGCCGTGGCGACCGCGACGCCGGGATGGGGCCAATGGACTGGTGACAGCGATACGCAATAAAAATCACTCATGGAAGTCATGCAACGTCCACCAACGTCTGCCGAGGAACGGTAACGAATGAGGCAGCTCCGCTGCCTGGCGGGTCGTCAGCCTGCCTCCTCGGGACACAGCGACCCGCGGCGCCGCAACTCTAGCGGACCTGGCGTATCGGGCCACTCCAAGTCCACGCCGTGCCGCGCGGATCGCTGGCGCTGCAGCTGTATTAAGAAACATGAAGAAGGCGACGCGCTCCCTTCACAAATGGGAAACATTGCGGTATGCCGTATGCGGGTGCGCGCCGGTGCCGGTGGACGATTGACCGCGCCGCCCCGGTAGCGCGCTTGACATGCCGGTTCGCGCCAGCCAAATAGAGCGAATCGTCGCCTCGGGGTGCCCGGGCACATGAGTGCGCGACGTCCCCGGTCGAGCGCGATAGCACCGGAAGGTTTCACGAGGTCGACATTCATGCTCACTGATCAGATCCAAACGGTCGAGTTGTTGGATCATGCGCCTCCGTACTCGGAGGCCTTCCTTGCGGCGCGGGGGCTCGTGGGCCTCAACGTCGGGTGCGCCTTCTGGAACCTCAGGCCTGCCTGCGTGAACATCGATCTCCTGAAGGTGGAGACGCACAGGGGCCAGGCCACCGAATATGGCCGGATCGCGATCCTCGATGGCCGTGCCCACTACCTGGAGTACGACGTCACGACGCCCATCCCCCTGCCCGACGCGTCCTTCGAGTGGCTCCACTCGGAGCACCTCATCGAGCACATCTCGCAGGAAGGCGCGATCCGGTTCTTGAAGGAGGCGCACCGCCTGCTGAAGCCCGGCGGGGTGCTCCGCATCTCCACGCCCGACCTCGCGATCTACGTCGAGGGCTACCGGGACCCGGCGCGGACGTTCTTCAACAAACACGCGCGGATCATCGAGCAGCTCGGAAGGATGTACCCCGAGGCAGGCAGCGATGCTTTCCCCGAGGTGCAGCGCCGGCCGGCGTGGATGGTGAACCAGATCTTCAAGTACTGGGGTCACCAGTGGATCTACGACTTCGAGGAGATGGTGTACGTGCTCCGCGAGGCAGGGTTCGACGAGAAGTCGATCGAGCGGTGCTCCTTCCGGCGCGGGAGGGCCCCGAAGGTGGCCGAGATCGATCTCGTCATGCACCGTGACGAGACGCTGTACGTGGAGGCGATCCGGACCTGACCGCGCGCGGCGCCTCTCCCCCGAGCGTGCGCCGCGCGCGCCGCCGGTCAGGCCCCCTCGGCGCCGCGCGCCCTGGCTGTTCTCATCGAACCAGGAGAACCATGCCTCAGAAGGTCTCGTTTCCTGCGATCCTCGGAGGGCAGGGCATGGGAGAGATCGCGCTGCCGGAGCGGGAGGATAAGGCGCCGGCGGTCGTCCTCCTTCACGAGTGGTGGGGGCTCAACGATCATGTCCGCGCCACCATGGAGCGGCTCGCCGAGGCGGGCTTCGTCGCGCTCGCGCTCGACCTCTACCACGGCAAGGTCACGGACGATCCGAGCGAGGCAAGCCAGCTGATCCATGCGCTCGACTGGTCGCGCGCCCTCCTCGAGATCTCCGGCGCGGTCTATTATTTCCTGGCCGAGCACGAGCGCGTCAACGGCAAGATCGGCGCTGTCGGCTTCTCCATGGGCGGCGCGTTCTGCTTCTCCGCGGCCGCCACCATCCCGAGGCTCGCGGCAGCGGTGCCTTTCTACGGCATTCCTGGCCAGGCGACCGACTATACCAGGGTGAAGGCCCCGATCCTCGCCCACTTCGCGGCGCGGGACACGTGGGCGAAGCCTGCCCTCGCCAGGGCGATCCAGAAGGAGCTCACGGCGTGCGGGCAGCCGATGGAGCTCCACGTCTACGACGCGGACCACGCCTTCATGAACGACACGCGCCCCGAGGCCTACCACCCGCAGGCGGCCCACCTCGCGTGGGCTCGGACGATCGAGTTTCTCCGCAGGCACCTCGGCTCGGCGGAGTGATCGTCCGAGCGAACTGCTCACCCCCCCGTGAACGCCTTCTGAAGATCGATCGCCTGGAGGACCCGCTCACCCCCCACAGGCGGCAGCTCGAAGCGCTCGAATCGCGTGTCGACCCACGTGACCCATACGAACCCCGGATCGTCGAGCGGCCGATCGAAGCGGAACTCGACCCGCAGGGGCCGCCTGCCGTCCGGGGTGAGCGAGAGGACGGTCGCCGTCATCCCGGCGAGCTCGACCCGCTCGCCTGCTCGCATGGGAGACCGCGCGGTCCGGTGGATCGTGCTCATCGAGTTATGGAAGAACCCCTCCGAGAGCGTGACGACGAGCGTTCGCTCATCGCTCCGCAGGAGGTGCATCGTCCCGAGGCTCGTCACCGCGAGCTGGCGAATGGTGGCCGGCATGCGCTCGCCCAGGATGAAGCGGGTGGTCACGCCGAGGCCCGCGGCGATGGTATCCGGCGCGTTCACGACGACGAGCGTGCGGTCCGCCATCTCCGCTGCGGGCGGCAGGCTCGCGGCGGCCCGCCGGACGAGGCCGTCGAGCATGCGCGCGTTCGAGAGCGATCGAGGAACCACGAGGAGCGGCGCGAGGACGAGGTGGAAGGCGATCATCGCCGCCGCCCCGCCGCGGGCGAGCCTGCGCGCGCCGCGGCCGAGCCCCTCCCGGGGCGCCGTGATGAGGCTCGCGATGAGCCCGAACGCCCCGAGGCTCGAGAAGAGCAGCAGCCGGTCGTTCGGCCAGGTGGCGCAGGCGGGCAGGAGCGAGAGCACGGCCCCGGTGGCGAAGAAGCCGGACATGCGCGCTCGCGGGACGCCGGCCCAGAGGGCGGCGGCGACGAGGCCGACCAGGACGACGACAACGGCGACCGCGGCGGCGATATGCTGATCGGGGACGAAGATCCAGAGACTGGACGTCACGAGGGTGAACTGCGCGAGCAGGAGGACGGGAAGCCGCTCGCCGACAGCGGCGATGTACGCGGTCGGCTCGTGGACGGGATCGACATACAGCCCCCCAGCCGCCGCTCCATAGCCGAGCGCTCGATAGGCGATGGCCCACACGATCGCGATCGCGGCGTAAGGCAAGAGGACGCGCGCCCTCGAGAGGAGGGTGCCGCGCTCGATCCAGACGGCGTGGGCGAAGAGGTACGCGAGCGTCGCCGCCGCGGCCTCCGCGGAGAGCATGCCGAGCGCGTAGGCGGCCGGGCCGAGGACGGCGCCGGGCGTCCAGCCGTCGCGCCTCCACCGGTCGTGTGCAAGGAGGGCGGCGAAGCCGAAGACGGCGGCCCAGAGGGCGTTCCGGTTGGCGATCCAGGCGACGGTGAACGCGTGGGCGTCGTCGAGCGCGAACATCAGCGCGGCGAGGCCGGCGCAGACCGTGGCGCCGAGGGAACGGCGGTAAATGGCCGCCGCGAGGAGCGCCAGGATCGCGTAGAGGGCGAGGTTCTCGGCATGCATCACGACGGAGGCGTCCGGCCACAGGCGATAATCGAGGGCGTGGTTGAGGGACGCGATGGGCCGCAGGAACGCGAGGCGAAAATCCGGCGCGGTCCACCAGGGGGTCGTGCCCCGATCCATGGACTGGTGGAGATGGCCGCGATCGGCGTCCTGGAAGCGGAAGATATCCCAATCCCCCCACGGGCCGCCCTGCGCGCGGAGCTCGGGGTCGAAGGAGATACGGTGGATGTAGTCATCCATCATGTACCCCGTGCCGAGCGTGGGCGCGAAGAGGACAGCCGCGAGCAAGGCGACCACGAGGGGGGCGTGGCGCGAGGAGAGGAGGCGCCTCAGCCGATCGATCATCGGCTGGCACCAGGGCGAGAGGGTGTGCCGACGGCGCGAGGCGAGACGACGGTATCGAAAGAATGGGCTCTTTCAGTAAGCCAGCTCATGCGCCTATAGAATGCATCTGCAGTCGATATGTCAAGTTCGATCCTCGTAACAATACGAGGTCGAACTCTCGAGCGGGCGAGATCGCCACATCGCCGTTCGCGCCACGTCAGCGCGCCGCTGCGTGCCGCGCGGGCCGCGCGTTCCACACGCGGGTCGCCAGCGCGAAGCCGACGAGCGCGACCGGGAGCATGGCAGCGGGCCATGACATCCAGTTCCCCGGGTGCTTCGCCGCGTCCCCCGAGGGCAGGATGCTCCCGTAGAGGAACGACTGCGCCGCCGTGCCCAGGTAGACGAAGCCGTCGATGATGCCAGTCGCCACGCCGGCGTTCTTCCTCCCGCCGAAATCCATGCTCGCGGTCCCGGACAGCATGCCGTGGACGCCGATCACGCAGAGGGACATGAACACGACGGTCCACCCGGCGATGGGGAAGCTCAGCGTGAAGAGGACGATGACCGCGCCGAACACGAGGCCTGCGTAGAGCACCGAGGCCACCGGGCCGCGGCGCGAATCGAAGACATGATCGGAGATGAAGCCGGCGAACACCCCGCCCAGGATGCCGGCGATGCAGAGGAGCATGCCCCAGTGCGCCGACACGAAGCCCTTGAGCCCGGTCTTGTCGGCGAAGATGAGATACCATTTCATGACGGCGTTGCGGAGGAAGCCGCTGCAGAACTCGATGGCGACGATGATCCAGATGACCCGCTGCGAGAACATGCGCCGCGCGACCTCGATCGCCCCCGAGCGCTCGCCTGTGTCGCCCGAGGACGCGTCGGCGGTGTCGAAGTCCCGGAACCCCGCCTGGCCCGGCGTGTCGCGGATGAGGAAGACATCGAGCGCCAAAAAGCCGAGCAGCAGCAGCGCGGGGATGTGGAACACCCACGGCATCGGCAGGTGTTTGGCGATGAATCGACTCCAGTCGTAGGCGAAGTAGAGCCCGAGCGAGATCAGGATGCCAAAGATGCCGCCGAGCATCCCGCGCTCGCGGACGTGGAACCATGGCGCGTTCACCTTGACGATGGATACGGCGCCGAAGCTCTGGAAATACATGTTGGCGGAGAAGAGCGCCGTCATCGCGGTGATGGCGGTGCTGTGGTCGAGCTGCCCTTCCTGAGCGAACCGGACGGCCACGCCCAAGAGGACGTTCATGAGCGCGGATCCGCCCGCGGCGAGCAGGATGGTGGCGCGCCCGCCCCACCGGTCGGTGAGCGGCCCGTTCAGCAGGAAGGCGACCCCATAAACGGCCGAGCCCCAGCCGTCGATGTTCCCGAACTCCTGCTTGCTGACGAGGTGCAGCGCTCCGAGCTCCGGCGCGTTGGCGGAGAGGTTGTACCGCCCCATGTAGAGGAAGGCGTACGTGAGCCCGAGCGGAAACCAGTTGAAGAACCGCCGGCGCCGGAACTCCTCCGAGTGCCCGAGATCGATCTTCGGCAGCCGCCGCATGACGACCGCGATGGCCGTGAGCAGGAGCAGGATCGGCAGCAGCTGATTGAGCCACGCAGGCATGGACGCCCTTCGACGATAACGGCCCACCGCACGAGCGGCCATGCCTTCGCGCTTCCCCCGCTCGCCCGCTCGCTCGAACTCCGTCCGTGAGGTCGCAGCGCGTTCAGTGACGTATCGCTGTCCTGAGAGCTGCCAGAGCCGCGGTCAGCTGTCGGAGGCGGATCGGTCTGTATCCTGAGAGCAACCAGACGGAGCCGCGATCAGCTGCCGAAAGGGCCATCGCTCGCTGTCCCGAGAGCTGCCGGAGGGGGCAGGGAGCGCGTGCGGCGCGCGTGGGGACGGGCCGTGTCTGAGCATGGCCGTTGAATCGCCCGTCAAGGGCGATTCAACGGCCATGCGAGTTCGGCGGGGCCCCACGCGCGCCGCACGCGCTCCCTGCCCCCTCCGGCAGCCCCTGCAGTCTCCAGGGGCCCCCTTCCGACCCCCCCTCCAGGATCATCCCCCCCGCCCGCGGAAGATCGCGTGGCGGAAGAAGTTGATCTGGCTCTTGGCGAACTCCTTCGCCGCGTCCAGCCGGTCCCCCTCGCGCGACGAGCTGCGGATCAGCAGCTCCCCGTTCTCGTAGAGCTCCCGCGTCTTGCTCCGCTGGAGCTTCCCGCTCGAGGTCTTCGGCAGGATGCCCGACCCGACCGCCACCACGTCATCGACGGTGAGCCCCATGGCCTGCTGGACGACGCGGCGCACCTCGCCCTTCAGCGCCTGCTTCTCCTGCTCGTCCGACGCCGGCGTCTCGAAGACGATGACCACGCGCTCGCGGTCGTTGTGCGGCTTCATCGTCCCGAACGCGATCACGTTGCCCTTCCGGACCCCGGAGACGCGGCTCGCCTCCCACTCGAGATCCTGCGGGTAGTAGTTGCGCCCGTTGACGATGATGACCTCCTTCGAGCGCCCGCAGATATAGACCTTGCCCTCCGCGAGGTACCCGAGATCGCCGGTCCGCAGCCAGCCGCCCGCGAACGCTTCCTTCGTGAGATCCGGGTCGTTGAAATAGCCGGGCATCACGCTCGGGCCCCGCAGCCGGAGCTCCCCGACCTCGCGATCGCCGAGCGGGCGCGCGCTCTCCGCGTCGTCCGACGCGAAGACCCCGATCTCGTGCCCCTCGAACGCCGACCCGCACTGCACGAGCGACGACGCGCCCTCGCCGTCGGCCGGGACGGGCGTCGCCTTGCCCTCCTTCCAGAGCGTCTCGCCGTCCACCGCGTCGGTCTGCAGCCCGGCCCCGAGCGCGCTGAACGACACCGCCAGCGTGCTCTCGGCCATCCCGTACGAGCAGACGAACGCCTTCTCGTCGAAGCCGACCGGCGCGAACTTCTCGGCAAACGCGCGCAGGTTGTCGGCCCGGATCGGCTCGGCGCCGCACCCGGCGACCCGCCACGTCGAGAGATCCAGCCCCGCCATCTCCTGCTCTCGGATCCGCTTCACGCAGAGCGCGTAGGCGAAGTTCGGGCCGAACGACACGTTGCCCCGGTGGCGCGTGATCGTCTCCAGCCAGCGCACCGGGCGCTTCAGGAACAGCAGCGGCGGCAGGAACGTGATCGTGTTGACGTAGTACAGCGGCGCGATCACGAAGCCGATGAGCCCCATGTCGTGGTAGAGCGGCAGCCACGACACGCCCGTATCGACCGACTCCCGCACCCCCAGGCCGAGATCCACGATCGCCCGCACGTTCGCCGCCAGGTTCGCGTGCGTGAGCACCACGCCCTTCGGGCGCGACGTCGAGCCGCTCGTGAACTGGAGGAAGCACACGTCGTCGAGCTCGACCTTGACCGGCTTGAGCTCCTCGCGGGCGCCCCGGAGGCCCTCCACCGCCACGATCTGCTCGAGCGCCGGCGCCTGCGCCTGGATCGTGCCGAGCATCCGCTTGATCTCGGCGCTCGTGAGCAGGACCTTGGCGCCGCTCTTCGCGACGATGTGCAGCGTGTTCTCGAGGTAGCCGGTCAGCTTGCCGAGGCCGGTCGGCGGGTAGATGGGCACCGGGATGACGCCCGCGCGGATCGCGCCCAGGAAGGCGAAGATGAAATCGGCGTTGTCCGGCAGGATCAACGCGACGCGATCGCCCTTGCCGAGCCCGAGCGCCTGGAGCGCGCCGCCGAAGCGCGCGCTGGCCCGCTCGATGCCCCCGTGCGTGAAGAACGGCTCGTTCTCGCTCGACTCCTCGATGAAGCGATAGCCCGTCTTCGTGCTCGCCGCTGCGTCCTCGATCGCCTGAGCGACCGTCCGCGGTTTCCAAACAGCCGTCATCCCGAGAGCCTTCCTTCGTTCTTGAGCCGGAGCTCGATGGCCTTGACGACGTCGGCGACCGTGTCGACCTCGCGCAACATGTCGTCGGGGATCGAGAGGTCGAACTTATCCTCCATATCCGCGACGATCTCCATCACTCCCAGCGAGTCGAGGCTGAGGTCGGCGACGAGGTGGCTCGACTCCTCGATCTTTACCTCGCCGGCCGTGTGTCCCTCCAGGAGCTGGATGATCTCTGCCCGCAACGTCTCCCGTGTCCACGTCATCCTACGTTCCTACCCCAACTGCGGCGTGGCGAGGAGGGGCTTGCTCGGCCGCAAGGCCGCGGGAATTCGGCGTCGCACCCCCTGACCCGACGGCCGCGCGTGCATCAGGGACGGGCGGCGTCGACGATCTCGCGCAGCCGACTGAGCCCCTCGAGCGCCCGCGCGCCGTACCACATGAGGTCCTTCCCGTCGCACCTGATCACGTGGCCACGGCGGGCAGCGGGGATGTCGAGGGAGCGAAATATTGCCGCGTCGGCGTCGGTGAAGGCGTGCGGCTCATCGGGCAGCAGGACGAGCTCCGGGGCGCGAGCGATCACCTCGTCGAGGGTCACGCGGGGGTAGCGCAGGTCGCGGCCCTGGACGCGCTCGGGGGGCAGCGGCGGCGCCTTGCCCAGGTCGGCCGCGAGCGGGTAGCGCCGGGGCCGATCCTCGAAGACGTTCTGCGCGCCCACGAGGTCGAGCACGTCGGAGATGAACGTGTCGCCGTGGACGGTCATCAGCGGGTCCATCCAGATCGGGATGAAGGCGCGGATCGGCGGGCGCTCGCGGCGCCGCGCCTCGGCCGCGGCGTGGGCGCGGTAGGCGGCCGCGACCAGCTCGCGCGCGGTGGCCGGCGGCGGCTGGCCCGGGGCGCCGTGCTCCACATTCGCCGAGGGCGCGGGCGCGCCGGGCTTCGTCGCGACGTGCCCGAGCAGGCGCGCCAGCCGGGCGAGGTGCGCCACACCGTCGGCGACCCGCTTCGGGAACGAGACGAGCACCCGGAGCCCCGCGGCGTCGAGGCGCTCGATGTCGCGCTTGCTGTTCTCCTCCTGGTTCGCGACGACGACGTCCGGCTCGAGCGCGGCGATGCGGTCGACGTCGGCGTCCTTCGTGCCACCGACGAGCTCGATGCCCTCGACGTCCCCCGCCGGCGCGACGCAGTAGCGGGTGCGGCCGACGAGCTGATCCCGGGCGCCGAGCCGGAGGAGCGAGTAGGTGTCGCTCGGGACGAGCGAGACGATGCGCCGCGGAGGCGAGCGCCACTCGTGCTTGCGCCCCCGGTCGTCGACGATGCGGATGAACGACCCGGCAAAGGCCGGTCCCCAGCCTGCGCTGAACGCCATGCGCCGGATGTAGCCCGCCGCCGCGCGCGCCGCACGTGAACTGAGCGGCCCGCGCGCGCTGCGCGTGAACTGACGTGGACCGACGTGGACTGACGTGGACTGCGCGGCGCAGGGCCTGAACGGCGCGGCGTCCACTTAGTTGGCCCGCCCGGGCGAAGTCTGCGACGACGGCTCGTGCAGATCGATCGCCTCGATGTGCGTCGCGGAGGCACGCTCCCGTACCCGCCTTCCGGCCTGCCCGCTCTCCCCCTCGGCGCCGCGCGCGAGGAAGCCCCGCGCCGCCGGGCGGCGCCCCGCGGAGGGCGGCTGCTGCCGTGCCAGATCGGCCGCTACACGCTGTTCGATCACATCGGCCAGGGAGGGATGGCCGATCTTTACCTGGCCCGGGTGCGCACGGACCTCGGCGCCGCGCGCCTCGTCGCCATCAAGGAGGTCGCCCCGAGGTTCGCGCACGACCCGCGCTTCCTCGAGATGCTCGCGGGCGAGGCCAGGCTCGCGGCGGGGCTGCGCCACGCGTCCATCGTGCAGGTCGAGGACCTCTGCCGCGAGGACGGCTCGCTCTTCATCGCGATGGAGTACGTCGAGGGCCTCGACCTTCGCGAGCTGCTCCGCCGCTGCGCGCGCCAGAAGGTGAAGTTCCCGGTCGCGTTCTCGCTGCTGATCATCGCCGAGGCGCTCCAGGCGCTCGCGTACGCCCACCGGAAGGGCGTCGTGCACCGCGACGTCTCGCCGTCGAACGTGCTCCTGAGCTTCGATGGCGAGATCAAGCTCTGCGACTTCGGCATCGCCCGCGCGCACGAGCGCTGCGGCGCCATGGACGAGGCGCTGCAGGGCAAGGCCGGCTACATGAGCCCCGAGCAGGCCCGGGGCGACGCGGTCGACGCGCGATCCGACGTCTTCGCGGCGGGCATCCTGCTCTGGGAGCTGCTGGCCGGCCGGCGCATGTACAGCGCGGGCCCCGGCGCAGCGCTCTCCAAGGAGGCGGCGCGGGGCGATCTTCTCGAGCTCGCGCGGCGCGCGTCGATCCCACCGCTCGTGGAGCGCGGGCTCCCCGACGAGGCGGCGCTCCACGCGATCGTGGCGCGGGCGCTCGCGGTGGCGCCCGACGAGCGCTACCCGAGCGCGGCGGCGATGCTCCAGGACATCGTCGCCTACGCGGCGGCGGCCGAGCTGACGGCCAGCCCGCTGCGCTTCGGGGCGTGGCTGCGAGACAACTTCGGCACGGAGCTGGTCGCGCCCCGGCGGGCGCGCGAGCGTGCGGTGCGCGCGCTGGAGCTCGGTCCGCCTGTGGTGATCGAGCCGATCGCGACCGTGGCTCTCGCGCCGAGCGCGAGGGGGGCCGTCACGCCGAGCGCGGTGGAGGGCGGTGCGCAAGGCGCGATGGCAGCGGCAGCATCGCCGGCGATGGCGATGGCAGCGCCGCCGGCGATGGAGGCCGCCGCGCGGCTCACGAGGGCGGCCGGCGCGCAGGGCGCAGAGCCCGCCGCGCGGGCCGTGGCCGAGCCGCCGCCCTGGGCCAGGACGCAGCCCTCGCTCGCCCGCTCGCAGCAGCGCAGGCTCGTGCCATTGCTCCTGCTCGGCGCGCTGCTGTTCGTCCTCGCCGCGCTCGTCATCGCGGGCCGCTATCTCGCGGCGCGCTAGCGCCCGCCCGGGCGAGGAGAACGTATCTCGCTCCCGTCGGGCGCGCCGGCGCTCGTCGCGATCACCCCGCGTCGGCGATCGGCGCTTCGGGCACGGGCACCTGCATCTCCGGCTTCCGCGCGCACGCGTCGTTGCCGATGCCGACGCCGTAGCGGTAGATGAGCTCTCCGCCGAGCCAGCCGCTCGCCCCCGCGAGGCCGAACCCCGCGGTCGACAGCGCGATCCCGAGCGGCCGCAGCCCGATCGCCCGGGAGGCGAGCGAGGCGCCGTACAGGCCAGCGATCGCGAGGTTCAAGGCGCCGTGGACGAAGCCGATCCGCTTCGCGGGGCCGAGGGTGGTGCTCCAGTCGGCGAGCCCGGCGAAGGTGGCCACGAGCGCCCCGCCGAGGCCGATGGCCACGGTCGCGTCCGCTCCCCGATGGAAGCGCCGCCTGCGGCCGATGCCGGCGAGATCGAGCACCAGCGCGCAGGACCAGGCGCCGATGGGGATGGTCACAAGCACCGGGTGCAAGGGGTGCCCGAGGAACTCGCCATGCAGCACCTTGGCGACCGTGGGCGCGCGCCTCAGCACGGACTGGATCCCGCGCTGAAGCGGGTCGGCGATCTGGTCGATCCAGTCCTGCTCCTCGATTCCCCCCAAGACTGCGGTTCCGATCATGTCCCCTCCTCCGAGGCGCGTGGCTGCGCAGATTTCCAGCGCATGGCGCCCGCCCCGCCGACCGTCCAGCGGTGAACCCCTGACCGGATCCCGAGCAATCGGCGGACCCCGCGGAGCGGGTAGGGCGTTCCCATCCCCTCCCGCGGTGCGTGCGTCTGCGACGCCCGAGCTGGCCGCACAGTTCGCTTCTGCAAGGGTGCTCTACAGAAATTTCAGGTTCGAAATCAGCGAGCGACCCATCTGGAGTGAAATACGTTCGGATCGCGAATCGCGCGGATGGCATGGACGGTGCTCTATGTCCGGCCAGCGCTGCCGGCGCGGCCTTCCCCCCCCCGAGGCCCCGGCGGCGCTTTTTTTTTGGACTCTTTCCTTTTGCGCCCAGGGCGGGTGCCCGCGCGCATGCCCTGCGTTCCTCGTCCTGGGCGGCGTTCTCTGGTATCTCGCCCGTGCCGCGCCGCGCGCGGCCCTCCCGGAGCGATGCCCCTCCTCGCCGACGTCGCGGTGCCCGTCCCGCTCTCGCAGGCCTTCACCTACGAGGTCCCTGCCGCGCTCGCCGGCGAGGTGCGACCGGGGGCGCGCGTCCTCTGCGAGTTCCATCGGCGCAAGCTGCTGGGCGTGGTGCTCGCCGTCAGCGAGCGCAGCGCGGCCATCGATCCGTCGAAGATCAAGCCGCTCGCGGCGCTCGTCGACGCGCGCCCGGCGCTGCCAGCGGAGCTGCTCGCCTTCCTGCAGGAGCTCGCCGCCTACTACTTCGCGCCGATCGGCGAGGTGCTCCGCCTCGCGCTGCCGGCGATCGAGCGCGAGCAGGTGCGCGCGCTCAAGGCCCAGGGGGAGCTCGACGGCGTCCTCGACCTCGGCCGCGCCAAGCAGGTCGGCGGCCGCAAGGTCGCGTACGCGAGCGCGACCGACGTGGTCGAGGAGCCCGGCACGCTCCGCGGGCAGGCCGCGGCGGTGCTCGCGCTGCTCCGCGCGAACGGCGAGCAGCCGGTCGCGCGGATCGAGGAGCGCTTCGGCAACGCGCGCAGCGCACTGAAGAAGCTCGCCGAGCGCAACCTCGTCACCCTGGACGAGCGCGAGCCGCCGCGCGACCCGTTCTTCCGCCGCGCCGAGGAGCGCGACGTGCCCCCCGAGCTCAACGCGGCGCAGGCCGAGGCCGCGGAGCGCATCGACGCGGCGCTCGCGGCGCTGTCCGCGCCGCCCGGGGGAGGGGAGCACCCCGCGAGCACCCACCAGGAGCCGCGGCGCATCGCCCAGGAGCCGCGGCCGAGCGCGTTCCTCCTCTTCGGCGTGACCGGCTCCGGCAAGACCGAGGTGTACCTGCGCGCCATCAAGAGCTGCCTCGAGCGGGGCCGCGGCGCGCTCGTCATGGTGCCGGAGATCGCCCTCACCCCGCAGCTCGTCGCGCGCTTCCGCGCCCGCTTCGGCGACGAGCTCGCCGTGCTGCACAGCGGGCTGAGCGACGCCGACCGCCACGCGATGTGGGCGAGCCTCCACGTCGGCAAGGTGCGCGTCGCCATCGGGGCGCGCTCCGCGCTGTTCGCGCCGGTGCCGGACCTCGGCCTCATCCTCGTCGATGAGGAGCACGACGGCTCGTTCAAGCAGGAGGAGGGCGTGCGCTACCACGCGCGCGACATGGCGCTGCTCCGCGCCCACCGCGCGGGGGCGGTGTGCGTGCTCGGCTCCGCGACGCCTTCCATCGAGTCCGTCGCGCTCGTGCGCCGCGGCAAGCTCGCCGAGCTGCGCCTGCCGGACCGCGCGCACCGCGAGGCCAGCCTCCCCGAGGTCTCCCTCGTCGATCTCCGCCGCTTCGGCGCCGGCCCCTCGGGCGATCCGCTGATCTCCCTGCCGCTGCACCGCGCGCTCGAGAAGACGCTCGCGGCGAAGGAGCAGGCGATCCTCTTCCTGAACCGCCGCGGCTTCGCCCCGAGCGTCGTCTGCGGCTCGTGCGGGACGCTGACCACGTGCGACGCCTGCTCGGTCGCGCTGACGTACCACCGCGGGCGGCGCCGCGACGCGCGCCCGCCCTCGCCGGCCGGCGCGCCCGCGCCGGCGGCGCCGCTCGAGGAGCGGCCGGAGGGGGGGCGGCTGCGCTGCCACTACTGCGACTATGCGGGGCCGCTGCCGGACCGCTGCGGCTCGTGCGGCGCGCGGAACCTGCTGCTCGAGGGGCTCGGCACCGAGCGGCTCGAGGCCACGATCGCGGGCTCGTTCCCGGAGGCGCGCGTGGCGCGCCTCGATCGCGACGTCGCCGGCAAGGATCGCTCGCAGGCGATCCTCGCGAGGATGCGCGAGGGCAAGATCGACATCCTGGTCGGCACGCAGATGGTCACGAAGGGCCATGACCTGCCCAACGTGACCCTGGTCGGCGTGGTGAACGCCGACGCCGCGCTCGGGCTGCCCGACTTCCGCGCGGCCGAGCGCGGCTTCCAGCTGCTCGTGCAGGTGGCCGGGCGTGCGGGGCGGCGCGACCGCCCCGGCCGGGTGCTCATCCAGACGCGCAACCCCGAGCACCCGGCCATCGCGTTCGCCGCGGCGCACGACGTGCCTGGCTTCCTCGAGCGGGAGATCCGCGACCGCGAGGAGGTGGGTTATCCGCCCGCCACGCGCCTCGCGCTGCTCCGGATCGACGCGGTCGACGAGGGCGTGGGGCGCGGCGCTGCGGCGAAGCTCGCGGCCCACGCCCGCACCTGCCCCGAAGGGGTCGCCCGGCGCGTCGAGGTGCTCGGCCCGTCGGCGGCGCCGATCGCGCGCCTGCGCGGGCGCTACCGGTTCCGGGTGCTCCTGAGGGCGCGGGAGCGCGGTCCGCTCCGGGGGGCGCTCGCGGCGCTGGCCGGGCTGATAAGGGATGGCCTTGATCGGAACGCCCGGGTGATGATCGACGTGGATCCGGTCGCCATGCTGTGACGGGCGATCCGCGGGGAAACGGGCGCGCTCGCTGCGCCTGAGGCGCTCTCTATCCAGGCGAGGTGACGCCGGGCGGGGTGAGGCCGGGCGCGGTGAGCTCGCCGAGCTCGTCGCGCGACGCGCGCGAGAGCCGCTCGAACTCCGCGCCCAGCCAGTCGAGGAACGCCGCGTCCCACGTCGGCCCTTCCGGGCGGGAGGCGACCGCCTCGGCGAGCTCACGGTCCCAGCGGCCGTAGACGTCCCGGAGGAGCGCGTGCGCCCGGCGGCTCTCGGCGGACGCAGGATCCATCTGGCCGTCCGTGCGCTCGGCGAAGGCGTCCTCGCAGAGGAAGTAATTGCATGTCGCGGCGCGCCGCTCGGCGGGGACGGTGCAGCCGCGCGCGCCGTGATAGACGCACTTCGACTGCCGCGGGGCCGTGCGCTCCTCCCGCTTCCGCACGCGCCGGAGATCGAGTCCGCGGCTCACGGGGAGCAGGTTGCCGGCGGCGATCTGCTCGAGCAGCCAGGCACGGCCGTCGAGGGAGACGATGCGCCCGATGTCCGTCCAGTCGAGCTCGGGCGGGCTGACGCAGCACCCCGCGGGGCCTTGCGGGCACTGGGCGCACAGCGTCGAGTGCAGCCGGGTGTGCTCTCCTGAAAGCTCCAGACGGATCATCGAACCCCTTGCCGTCCCCCGAAGGGGCCGAGACACGCGCTCGATACAGCGCACATCCTGCCAGCGAACGCGCCAGGAATGACAGAAGCGCCCAGCGGCTGCAACCGACGCGACCGACGCAACCGACGCAACCGACGCAACCGACGCGACCATCGCATCGCTGACCGCGCCTCGATCCGAGCGGCGGCCAAGCGCCCCTCCTCACCGACATAGCGATCGAGAAGCGCGAGAACTCGCACTCCCGGGCGCTCTTGGAGGAGCTGAATCAGTTATAGTAAGTAACGGTCATCGACGCGCGTTTCGCGTGAATGCAGGGAGAAACGTGCGATCGTCCTTTTCCGGCCGCGGCGGGAGTTGATAGGCTGCGCCGGCCATGAGCGATGAGCTTCCCAAGGAGGTCGGTCGGGCCATTCGCGTGCTCCGGCAGCTGCACGGGCTCACTTACGCCGAGTTCGCCGAGAAAGCGCGCCTCTCGGCGACCTACCTGCGGCAGGTCGAGCGCGGCGAACGCGATCTCGGGCTCGGCGCGCTGGCGCTCATCGCACAGGGGCTCGACTGCGATGCTCGGCTCCTCCTGCCCGGCGACGGGAGGAGCCCGGTCTCCGCGGTCGTCGCCGATCGCTTCGATCGCGCGCCCGAGGCCCTCCAGGAGGCGCTCCTCTTCCTGTTGATCGAGCCCGACGACTCGCCGAAGAAGCAGGCCATCCTCGCGCTCATCAACGAGGATCCGGAGCGCGCGCGGCTCCGCTCGCGGCCTCGGTCGGAGGAGCGCGGGTCGCGCGGCTCCGCCCCCTCGTCATCGAGCCGGCGCGGGCGATGAGCCCCTGCTGAGCCCTCACGTCCGCGCGGACCAGCCCGTGACGCGAGGTGGCCCGGCGCCGGACTCCTGCCGGCCACCGCCCCGCGTCTCTGCGCCGGGCATCGACGCGAGGCGCCGCGTGGCCAGCTGCTGAAATGCGGCGAGCGCTCGGCTCCGCCGCTTGTACGCCGTCGAGAGGGGGATTCCGGCCCGGCTCGCGAAGTCCGCCATCGGGACGCCCTCGATGTCGTGGGCCATGAGGATCGCGCCGAACTCGGCGTCGAGCTCGCGCAGGACCGCGAGCACGAACAGGCGATCGCACTCCGAGATGATCTGCTCCTCGGCCGAGGGCTCGTCGAGCTCTGCGTCGAAGTCGTCCGGCAACGGCTCCTCCCTCCGGCGCCGCTCGCGCAGCCCGTAGTGGGACGCGGCGTGGACCGCGATCTTGTTCAGCCAGCGATCGGACGGCCCGAGCTCCGGATCGTAGTTCCCGAAGCTCTCGTGCGCCGCGAGCATCACGTTCTGCGCGATGTCCCAGCGATCCCGGCGCGGAACCCCCAGGAGGCGGAGCCATCGCCGCACGAGCACGATCGTTTTCTTGTTGAAGATCCGCCAATAGGCGCCTTCTCTGTCGTTCGGCGGCCCTGAACCGTGGCCTCGACGCCCCGTTCCCGACATCGCGTAACGATCGTTATCACAAGAAACGGAACTTGCAAAAACTGGTCGGGGCGATCACAGGCGAAATTTGATCGAAAAAGTGGTCAGGTGTATGCGCATGTGGTTATCGCCTGCGCCACCCTCCGCGTGCGCACTCGCGCGCATGCAGGCCGAATCGCTCGGGAAAGCGTCGTTCGACGATGGTTCTCGCGATGTAACGATCGTTCCTCATCCGAACTGCTCCAGGGTACCTTCGGGCATCGTCGAGCACGATGGTGCTCCACCTGGCAGCTGCGGCGCGATCGCCGCGCGGGCGGGCTCGGCGGCGGCCTGGTGCACCGCGGCGGCGGGCGCCTCCGCGCGCAGGCAGGCAGGCAGGCAGGCAGGCAGGCGAGGCGCCGCCGCTTTCCTCGCTGGACTCCGCCGCATCGCGCCGGTAGACAGGCGGCGCTCGATGCACAGCTTCCATCGAAGGATGCCGGCCCCAGGGCGGAGCGGCGCGCCCTGCTCGGGGCGTGTCGCGACCGTCCGCGCGGGCTCGGGCGGGGCGCCCATCGCTCATGTCGGCTGACGCGGGGAAGCCAGGGACGGCGCGCGGCGACGGCGCGGCGAGCGACGCGGCGGAGGTCCCGGCGCCGCGCCAGCGGGTCGCCTACTTCGGGCGGCCCGGGACGTTCAGCCACGAGGTCGCGTCCCGGCGCTTCGACGCGAGCGCGGACCTCACGCCCCGGCGCACCATCTCGGAGGTGTTCGACGCCGTGGCCGGCGGCGCGACGACCTACGGCGTCGTGCCGATCGAGAACGCGCTGGGCGGCCCGATCTACGACACCGTCGATCAGCTGATCCGCCGCGAGGGCACCGGCGCCGCGCTCGCCGTGTGCGAGGAGCTCTCGCTGCACGTCACGCTGTCGCTCCTCGGCAGGGCGGGCGTGGCGCCGAAGCGCATCTATTCGCACTTCGTCCCGCTCAAGCACTGCGGCGACTGGCTGCGCGAGACCTACCCAGACGCGCAGATCCTCGAGGCCGAGAGCACCGCCGAGGCCGTCGAGCGCGCGGCGCAGGACGGCGAGGCCTGCGCGATCGGCAACAAGGGCGCGGCGGCCATCTACAAGCTGGAGATCCTCGTGCCGAAGCTCGGCGCGAAGGGCGAGAACATCACGCGCTTCTTCATCGTCGGGAAGACCGCGGAGCCGCCGGCGTCGGGGGGGCGGACGCTGCTCCTGTTCGGGCTGGACCACCGCCCGGGCGCCCTGGTCGCGGCGCTCTCCGCGCTCGGGAGACACCACATCAACCTCACGCGCATCGTCTCTCGCGCGCTGCCCGACAGCCCTGAAGAGTACCTCTTCCTCGTCGAGTGCGAGGGCAGCACGGAGGAGCCTGCGTTCAAGGAGGCCCTCGCGCTGCTCGAGCAGCACGCGACGGGCGTACGCTCGCTCGGCTCGTTCCGCGTCAGCCAGAAGTACGAGTAGGGCGCCCCGGGTCGACCCGCCGACGATCGCCTAGCCGCGCGGCCCTGGCCGCGCGACGCGGCCGGTACGTCCGATGACCGCGAGTCCGCCGCGGCGGGCGTGCGCCTGCCGCTCATCGCGTAGGCGCCCCCACGCGCGGGGACGACAACACCGCTGCGAAGCTGGGAATATCTTCGCGCGGGGTATCCTGCGTGACTCATGCGCTCTTTTCAATAACCAGTTACCCCTCGCCTGTGACTAGAACGCTCGCCAGGTGCGGTCTCGCACTTCTCAATAGGCAGGGTGACATGGATCTGCATTGGCGATGGCTCTTCGTTGTGGTGCCGGCGCTCATGGGTTCTCTGGAAGCGTGTGATGTGGACCCATGGGAATCGGAGTTGACGGGCGACAGTAAGCTGCAGAGCGGCGGAGCGGGCCAGAAGCACCAGCCCGTCGGCGCGAGCTGCAGCTGCGATGCGGACTGCGACGGCGAGGCGGCCGTCTGCATGCTCGGCATCTGCATGCAGCGCGCGGCGGGGCTGTGTACGGCGCCGAACAGCGAGCAGGGCTGCGCGCCCGGCTCTCGCTGCTTCAACACGGACATCCTCTCCGACTCGGGGGTGTGTTACCCCCTCTATGATCCAGCGACCTGCGATGGCGTGCAGAACCGTCATGGCCTGTGCTCTCCTCGGCGCGGCGACGGGTGCAACGCGGCCTGCGGCGCGGCGTGCGCGGAGGATACGGTCGGCGCCGGGGAGGTCGGCGCGGCCTGCGACGACGAGGAGGCGTGCTCGCTGCGCGGCGGGACCTGTTATCGCGACGAGGACCCCTCGTCGCCGAACGGCTGGGTGGAGGGGTACTGCCTCGCCTTCGACTGCGAGAGCGACGACCAGTGCGGGCCGGGCGCGGGCTGCTTCCCCGCGGCGGAGGGCGGCTCGCCCGTGTGCATGAACACCTGCGGCAGCGATCTCGACTGCCGGCCTGGCTACGTGTGTCACACCGTCGACGGCGAGGGCAGGTCGGCCTGCTACGCTGGCTGCGACGCCGCGTCGACCTGCCCGGAGGGCACGACCTGCCTCGGGGAGCTCTGCGTATCGGACGAGGTCGCGTGCTCACCCGACGTCCCGTCCGGCTGGTGCCCGGAGGGCAGCTCCTGCGATGGCGGCGAGTGCCGCAAGGGCCCTTCCGGCTGCGGCGCCGAGGGCGACGCCCTCGAGCCCAACGACGACCTGGGAGCAGCGGCGACCGCGCCTACGGGCGTCACGAACGAGCTCACCCTCTGCGAGGGGGACGAGGACTGGTTCAAGATCGTCGTGCCGGAGCGGACCATCGTCCGCGTGGGCATCCGGTTCCGTCAGGCCGCGGGGGACATCGATCTGGTGGTCTATGACGGCGTGGGCCGCCTGCTCGGCTCGCGCGACGGCGCGCAGTACCCGTACTCGTACCGCGATCAAGAGACGGACACCGAGTTCTATGGATTCTACTCCGAGCGGGGTGGCGCCGAGTACTTCGTCCGGGTCGTCGGCCATGACGGCGCGCAGAACACCTATGGCCTGGACGTGACATCGACTCCGTATGTCGATGGCCCGAGCTGCGTGGACGCCGGCTTCTCGTTCGACGAGTGCGCCGGCTTCGGCGAGGGCGGCGGCGGGCTCTTGCCGTTCCCGTTCCCCGATCCCGACGACTCGGTGGTCGGCGGCGGTTACGTCTGGGAGACGTTCAGCAATTACCGCTTTGCCAGGCGCGAGCTCATCATGCTCGTCCGGGACGCCCTCGCCGAGACGATGCGGGCGTTCCCGGGCACGACGCCGCTCTCGCTGATCGACGTCTGCCAGATGAACGGCGTCACGCCCGGCTACGACGTCGACAGCCCGCGTCACCCCCAGTCGACGCACGACCAGGGTGGCAACATCGACATCGCCTATTTCCAGACCGACGGATCGAATGATGGGCAGATCATCTGCGGAGACGGGTCGAAGCACGAGGACGGGTACTGCTCTTCGGCGGCGAAGCGGAAGCACATCGTCGACCTCGAGCGGGAGGCGTTCTTCATGGCCCGGCTGTTCCGCTCGCCCCGCACGCGCGTCGTCGGCGTGGACAAGGTGATCGCGCCGTTCCTCTCGAGGACGGCGGCCAGGCTGAACGCTCTTCCGGCCCGGGATCGGCGGAAGATCACCGACGACGAGCTCGCGAGCTTCTCGGACCGGATGGCGTACGGCGAGGGGTGGCCATATCACCATCACCACATCCACCTCAGCATGGACTGGTGGCCGAGGGACGCCGCGGCCGGCGGCACGCCGGAGGCGTCGTTCGCGGCGCCGCCCGCCATCCATCGTTCGCCCGCGCTCGCGGCCGGGCAGCGGATGGTGTGGCCACCGCTGCCCGATCATGGTCGTGCGGTGAACGACTAGCGCCCCCCGTTCGGCCGCGCCGCCCGCCAACGGCGGAGTCGCGCGACGCTCGACATCCAGTACGCCCGGATCGTGAAGACTCCCATTGAAACCGCGTTCTCGCAGCTCTGTCTGGGCTGCAAGCACGTCGACCACGTCGGGTGCTGGCATCACTCGCGGTAGAGCCCGCCTCCCTGGCGTCTCGGGCGACAGAAGGTCCCTTGTCGACTCGCATCCATTCTGCAAAAGTGCGCCGTGTCCACAACGCACTCGTGCATCGAAGGGGCCTCGTCCTACTCCACAGCCGCTGGCCGCGGGGCCTCCTGCCAGGGGACATGCAACAAGCGACCGATGCCGGCCCGAACCACGGGATTCCCAGCGGCGATCGAGGTTCTTCGCACGTGGATCCAGGGTGGCGCGCAGGCCTCCGTCACCCTCGATCCATGACGCGCCGAAGCGCGTGAAACAGCGGAGGATAACTACATGAGGGCGGGAATGTGGGATTAGCTCGGGTCCCGCCTTCCACGCCCCGCGGCGCCATGCTTTACTGTCGCCGTTCTTGGGAAGATGCTGTCGCCTTTTCGGCGCCTTGTCCGCCGGACGGACAGGTCATCGGACCACCTGAGGAGAGTTTCTTATGAGCAAGGAACGAGATACCGAGACCCAGGGCCCGTTGTTCAAGGTCGTTGACCGGCGCCAGGCGCTCCTGGGGCTGGGGGTGATTGCCGTCACCGTGTCGTGCGGAGATGGCGGCGAGTCGGAGGAGCCCGGAGGCACCGGCGGCGGAAGCTCCACGAGCTCCGGGAGCAGCGGGTCCACGGGCTCGGCCTCGGGCTCGGGCTCGGGAGGCGGGGGGGCCGACCCTTCCACCTCCACGGCGAGCTCGGGCGGCGCGGGACCGGGCAGCACCAGCGCCACGGCGGGCTCGGGCGGCTCAGGCGAGGGAGGCTCCGAGCCGGGCACGGGAGGTGGTGGGGGTAGCGGCAGCGGTGACGGCCTCACGGCGCCGCCGTTCGACAATGTGCCGACGTGCAGGGCGCTCAACAAGACGGACGGCGCCGGCCAGGGCCCCTTCTTCATTCACGAGCTCGAGAAGAACGACGACATTTCCCTGGTCCGACAGGACATTCGTGGTCGCTACAATGAGAGCGCGCCGCCCGGCGTGGAGATGCATCTCCACCTGCGCGTGCTCGACATGAGCAAGCCCGATTGCGACGGCAATGGCGTGGGCTTGGCCGGCGTGGAGGTCTACATCTGGCACACGGACGGGCAGGGGTTCTACAGCGGCTTCGGGACGAGGGGTGGCGCCAACGAGCAGAAGCCCGACGCGCCGTACACGGGCAGGCCGGGGCAGAACGATCTCAACAACACGGACCGTTTCTGTCGCGGCGTGCAGACCACGGACGCGAACGGCGTCGTCTCGTTCCGGAGCATCTTCCCCGGCTGGTACAACGGCCGCGACGTTCACATCCACTTCGTCTGCTTCAAGAAGGGGTCGATGTCGAAGGGGCGCACCACGTACCAGGGTGGAGATCACATTTTCACGACGCAGTTCTACTTCGATCCCGCCTTCACCGACTCCGTTCATACCAAGTACGATCCGTACAAGGCGCGCACCACCGGCAGCCTGGCGAATTACTACCAGGGCGCCATCAAGGCCGACGAAGCCGGCAACAGCGGGCTTCGTGCCAAGGCCGTGCTGGAAGGGGACATCGTGATCGCCCAGATGCAGATCGCGGTGAATCCGGCCTGAGGGAGCGGGCTCGCTTCCTTCCCACAGCTGCGTCGACCGACCGCCGGGCGCGTTCGAGCCGCGCCGGCGGGCGCCCCTCGCCGGTCGACGCTGTCCGCTCGATGAGACCCCGCTCATGAGAATGTCTTGATGCCACGGGGATCCCGCGCGCCTCCTTGAAGTAGCATCACGCGTCCTACGCAAGACAGCACTCCCAGGACTCGCTCGGCGTGACCGACCGGAGCTGTCATGATGATCGCCTGTCGCCGGAAGCTCGGGAGTCGTCCTCCGAGGAGGGCCGATCAACGGGGATCCGGCGGGCGCGGTGCGGATCCCGTTGGTCTCGGCGCGCGGGCAGGAAGAGGGGCAGCGGGCATGCTAGGCTCGGGGCCATGCGATGCGACAGCCCTGACGCCGCTCCCTCGTCCATGGCCAGCGAGGTCGGCGGCTACTTGCTACGGCAGTTCGAGATAGCCTGGCAGCTCACCAGTTTTCACCTCGACGGGCTTTCCACCGAAGAGTGCTTGTGGCGCCCTGCTGACCAGGGATTGCACGTTCGTCAAACCCCCGATGGCCAGTGGCGCGCCGACTGGCCGGAGCACGAGGGATACGATCTCGGCCCGCCGAGCGTCGCGTGGCTGACGTGGCATCTCGGCTTCTGGTGGTCCATGGTGCTCGACCACGCCTTCGGCGACGGCGCTCTCGCTCGCGAGGACGTGACGTGGCCTGGCAACGCCGACGACGTGCGCGCGTGGCTCGGAAGGCTTCAAGGCCAGTGGCGAGCGGTGATCGAGCAGGCGACCGACGACGACCTGCGCTCGACACGACGGACGCGATGGCCTTTTCAGGACCGTCCGTTCGGTGATGTCATCGCGTGGGCCAACGTCGAGCTCACGAAGAACGCCGCCGAGATCGGCTATGCACGCTTCCTCTACGCACGAAGGCCGCGCAGCTAGGGGGGCGAGCCTGCGTGCCTGGAGGGCTGGTGGGCGCCGCAGGTAGGCACGGCGTTCCAGGGGAAGACGGGCTGCGTCGAGGCGAACGACTCGGCCTGCGAGCCGCTCCTGGGCTTGAAGATCGACGGCAAGCTGACGCTGGGGTGAGAACAGAACATTCTTCTACGCGATCCGCCATCTGCTGGAAGAGCCAGCTCGTCCACGGGTGACGAGGCACCCGAGACGTGAACGACCGATCCAGAGGGCCGATCAGGGCACGACCGTGATCCGATCGAGCACGGGCGGGGAGACGGGCGAGTTCGCCGCGAAATAGTCCCGCAGCGCGTCCAGATCCAGCGCGCCGCCGAGCCGATCGGTCCCGTCGTTGAGCACGGTGAAGCCGTCGCCGCCCGTCGCCAGGAAGCTGTTCACCGTCACCCGGTAGGTCCGCGCCGCCTCGATCGGGACGCCGTTGATCCGGATCGAGGCGATGTCGACCTTCGCGCCGATGGGCGCGCTCTGGCTGTACGTGTACGTGAAGCCGTCCGAGATCTGAAGGATCAGGCTCTGCCTTACGCCCCCCGCGTCCAGCCGGAACTGCTGCTCCAGCAGCGTGTCGATCTGCGCCCCCGTGAGGGTCATCACGACCAGGCTGTTGCCGAAGGGCTGCACCGTGAACACCTCGCCGAACGTGACCACCCCGTCAGTGGGCTCGGTGGCAGAGGCCGCGTACGTGATGTCCGCGCGGATGCCTCCCGGGTTCATGAACGCGATCTCGGCTCCGCCGGTCCTCGCGTCGCGCGTGGCGGCGAGCTGGGCGTCGGCGATCACCGCGCCCATCGTGAACAGCCCGGCGCCCATGGCCGGGACCGCGCGGTCGAGCGTCGCGGTGATGGTGCCGATCTGCGTGTTGGCGAGCGGCGCCGCGAGGTCCTTGTAGCGCGTCACCAGGGTGCTCACGCCCGCGTCGGGCGCTTCGCGCGTCACGATGACGTTGTTCGCCGTCTTTGCCGTCACGTCGCCCGTGCTCTTGCTGATCTCCAGATCGATGTCAGTCACCAGGCGGCCGAACGACGCCGCGCTCGTCACGATCTTGTCGCCGAGGATGCAGTTGTACGCCTGATGGGTGTGCCCTGAGACGATCACGTCCACGGCGGGGTCGATGTTCGTGGCGATGTCGACGATGGGGCCAGAGATGCCCGGGCACTCGTTGAAGAGGCCGGTGGGGAGCCCTCCCTCGTGGAGCACCACGACGATCGCCTCGATTCCCTGCGCCTGGAGCTCCGGGACGATGTCGTTCACCGTATCGACCTCATCCATGAACGACAGCCCCGCGACGCCGATCGGCGTCACGATGGACGGCGTGTCCTCGAGCGTCATGCCGATGAAGGCGATCTTCACGCCGTCGAACTCGCGGATGTCGTAGCGCGGGAAGAGCGTCCTGCCGCTCGTCGTGTCGACGACGACGTTGGCGGCGAGGAACTTGAAGTTCGCGCCCGGGAAGAAGGTGCCGTCCGTGCAGCCGTCGGCCGGGCTGCACCCGCCGTACTGCATCCGGAGGAGCTCCGCTGTGCCCTTGTCGAACTCGTGGTTACCGACACCGTTGATGTCGAGGCCGAGGAGGTTCATGGCCTCGATCGTGGGCTCATCGTGGAACAGCGCCGACACGAGCGGGCTCGCGCCGATGAGGTCGCCGGCCGAGACCACCACGGTGTTCGGGTTCGTGGCGCGGAGCGCGGCGACGCGCGACGCCAGGTAAGTGACGCCGCCGGCGTCCACGGTGGTGTTGGTGGGTGTGGCAGGCACGGTGATCCTGCCGCTGCTGCCGGTCGGGGGCTCCAGGTTGCCGTGGAAGTCGTTGAAGGCGATGATCTGCACGCTCACGGTGTCGCCGCCGGAGCCGCCAGCGCCATCCGAGCCGCCGGAGCCACCAGCGCCGCCGGCGCCATCCGAGCCGCCGGAGCCACCAGCGCCGCCGGCGCCATCCGAGCCGCCGGAGCCGCCAGCGCCGCCGGCGCCATCCGAGCCGCCGGAGCCGCCAGCGCCGCTGCCGCCGGAGCCGCCGGAGCCGGCAGCGCCGCTGCCGCCGGAGCCGCCGGAGCCGGCAGCGCCATTGCCGCCGGAGCCACCCGAGCCCCCAGCGCCGCCTCCGCCCGAGGTGGTGCCCGCCGCGCCGCCGCTGCCGCTGGACACCGCGGCGGGGGTCGTCACATCGTCGTCTCCGCAGCCCGTGCTGGCGACCGGCGGCACGCACAGCACGGCTCCCAGGAGCGTGACCCGCCACGCTCGTGCGCATCGCCCGAAGACCCACGAAGCTCCGCTCGATCTCATCTCAGCTCCTCCACGCCGCAGCGCTCGCCGCTCCATGCTGCCACATGCTGGATTCCCGTGGAAACGTCCGTGTGAACGCCGCGCGGCGGGCTCATGGCCGGCCGCGGTCGCGGCTCCAGAATGCGACGACGTCCTCTGGCATCTCGCGCTCGCGCAGGACCCGGATGTCGTCGGCGTCGACGCCGAGCACAGCAGGGATGCCGCGGCTGCAGTGGCGAGACCACATGCTCAGCGTGTAAGCCCCCGTGTCGCGGATGAGCACGAGATCGCCGGGCGACAGCTCCGGAAACGCGAGCTCGCGGGCCAGCACGTCGCCGCCGAAACAGAGCGGGCCGCCGAGGGTGCACGGCGAGAGCGGCCCCTCCTTGGGCTCGGCCTCGGGATCGAGCGCCATGAAGTCATGGTGCCAGTCGTCCGGGTGATACGCGCGGCGCAGCAGGAAGTCGGCCCCGAGGTGGAGGATCGCTGTGCGCCCGGCCGAGTCCTTCTTTACGTACTCCACCCGCGAGACCGCGAAGCCGCAGCCCGCCTGGACCCAGCGCCCGAACTCGGTGATCAGCGCGGTCCCCTCCTCGAAGAGCGTCGGCACCTCGCGCCGCAGCGCGGCCGCGTAGTCCTCGAGCGCCGGGGGGCGGTCCGTGCTCCGGTAGGCGACCGGCAGACCGCCGCCGATATCCATGGTGCCGGCGGCGAGCGGCCCCATCGCGCGCCGGAGCTCCTGGCGCAGCGCCTCGACGCGGCCGATCCCGTCGACGAGCTGCGAGAGCGCGCACCCCTGCGAGCCGACGTGCACGTGCAGCCCGGCGAGCCACGGATACCGCGCGAAGGCGGCGCGCACGGCGTCGGCCTGTTCGAGGGGGACCCCGAACTTGGACCGCCGATCCGCGACGCTGGTCAGGGCGATGCTGGAGGCCCCGACCTGCGGGTTGATGCGCAGCCCGATGCGGCTGGCCGCCCCCTCGTGACGGACGAGCTCGTCGATGCGAGCGAGCTCATCGAGGTTGTCGGCGTTGAGCCGCACGCCCAGGCCGAGGGCCTCCGCGATGTCGGCGCGGGACTTTGCGGGAGAGTCGTAGACGATGCGGTCCGGAGGGCAGCCGGCGGCGAGCGCGAGCTTCACCTCCTCGAGCGAGGCCGCCTCGAGCCCAGCGCCGCAGTCGACCGCCGCCCGCAGGACCTCGACGAGGGGGTTCGCCTTGATCGCCACGGTGTGGAGGGCGCCCGGCGGGAACGCCGCGTCGATCCGTCCGATGCGCGCCCGCATGCGCCCCAGGTCGTGGAACAGGACCGCCGGCTCCACATCCATCCCCCGGCGCCGCGCCTCGCGGAACGCGCGCGCCATGCTCCCGGGATCCAGCCGATCCGTGTCGCTCATGGAACCTCCCTACCGCAGTCTGGCGCCCCGGAGCGAGATTGTCCGCCGCGCGGGCGCCGCGAAGGGGAGAGGTGCCCTGTTTCCTCGAAATTTCGTGTCGTCCGGCAGGCAGCGGGCAGGCGCCGTTCCGGCTTGCCGAGGGGTGGCCCGGGTCGAACTGGGGACGGTGACGCACTGCCCCCCGGGCGCCCCCCGGGGGGGACTTCCACGCGCTCAGGCATCGACGATGATGTCGAGAATGCTGGTGACCAGCCCCGAGGTGTACGTCGTCGGCATGACCACGCTTCCTGGAGGCGGATTGAGGCTGGACGCCGGGATGTTCGTCGAGCGAGCCGCGTAGGCGGGCTCCTTCTGGAAGACCTCCGCGCTGAGGTCCGCTTCGAAATAGAGCTGCGTCGTGATCCGCCTGGTCGTGGCTCCGTTGATGCGAGCGACCATGTGGACGTGGACCGGCCGCCCTGCCTCCGATCCGGGATAGATCGACTTGAAGCCCACGACCCCGTTGCGGTCGGAGAGCTGCACGCCGCGGCAGAAGCGATCCTGGCTCTCCGGCGTACGCTCGGCCGCGCCCGTGAACGGCGTGGAGGGGTCCTGATGCTCGAAGCCGCTGGTGTGCCCCTCCGCGTCACAGTGCCAGATGTAGACCTCGGCATCGGGGATGGGCTCGTGGTTGTTCCGGGCGTCGAGCAGGCGGACATAGAGCCTGAGCTCGCAGCCGGGGTGGTCGTCCCGGATGTCGTTGCGAAACAGGCTGATGTCGTTCGGGATCTCGCTGTCGTCGATGAAGGACGACCCCCCGATGTCGGTGGCGGTCAATCGGCAGCTGCCGGCGCCCTTGAAGATCAACGGATCCAGCGCGTCGGCGCCTCCTGCGCTCACGCCGCCGCCCGCGCTGCTCGGGCTGGTGGCGAAGGGGCCCGCGGTGCTGCTGCCCGTGCCACCAGGGCCGTTCCATGCGCCTCCTCCGCCGCCGGTGCCGCTCCCGCGCAGGTCGCCGCCGATCTCGTCGTCCTCTCTGCAGGAAACGAGTACGGGCTTGGTGATGGCGAACGCCCCGAGCTTGACGAGGGGCTGCCGACGGTTGAAGACCCAGTCGATCAGATCTCGCGGCACGGCTCCTTGCCTGTTACCCATACAACGGTCTCCTTCGATGAGTCGCCGATCTGACCCGTGCAATCACCCTGGTTTGACCGGACACGGAGCGGCGCCTCGCCCGTGCGCCAGCGTCGGGGCCAGCGCCGGCGCTGCCCAGGCTCGCGCCGCGGCCGGCGGTAGGGCCGCGGTCGACGCCGCCAGCGCCGCTCGTCCCCGAGGAGGCGCTCGTCGGCGCCGCGTCATCCGGGGCGTCATCGCCGTTCCCGGTCTCGGACTGGCACGCCACCATGACGAGCGACGGGATGAGCGCGCCGAGGATGGGTCGGGGAGCACGGGTACCGAAGCCGCCCGAGGACAGGCTGCCCCACCCGCTGTTCACGGTGAGACAGTGCTTCAAGGACATACGGGCTTGGCCCTCCTAAGTAAGAACCGGGCGACGCGCCGAGGTGCGCGATCGCGGAGCGACGGACCACAGATGGGATATCGTCGCTCGCTCTCGTCGTCAAAAGGATCGATTGATTTCTAGACCGAGGGAGAAATGGACATTCCGATGCTGAGGCCGAGTCGACTCGCGGGCGGCTGGTGAGGACAGGACCGACCTCCCCGGGAGCATCTCACGCCAACCTGCTGAGCACGGACCGTGCCCTGGCCGCCGGGCTCGTTGCATCTCGTCTCTCTCTCGCCTCGTCCAGATACCTAGTGGAAGAGCCAGGGCTCTCCTCGAAGCAGCCCTGGCGAAGAAGTGCAGCGCGCGCGGTGCGCACAAGGTTTCCTGTGTGACTCAGACGAATTCCCGGAACGGGCCGATATGATCACGCCGCGGGCGCGAGGAGGGGCCGTGCCGGTCCTCGGAGGCCGCCGCGGGGCAGCTGACCAGCGCGGATCCCGTTGTTTGGAGCGGCTGCCGGCGGGGGGCGGCGACGGTTCGGGGCCTGGCGGCCGCCTGTACAGGTCGGCTCGTTCCAGAGGATGAGCCCGCTCGCCCGAGGACCAGGCGGGCCTTGTCCGAGGAAGGCGAGGCACGATCGCCGTGCTCCCGCTCGGCGTGGGACCCTCCGGGCGATGACGGTGCAGGCGTAGCCGGACGTGGAGGGGGCCCTCGCCTGTCGGAAAGCCGACGGACGCTTCTGATTTTGTCGGTTTTGGTGTACTAGGCGCCCCCTCGAGAGCTCGAACCGGACCCCCGCATGACCCGCATCCTCCTCATCGACGACTCCGCCGCGATGCGGGCGCACATGCGAGCCGCGCTCGAGGGGGCGCCACAGCTCGGGCCGGCGGTGGAGATCGACGAGACGGCGAGCGGGTTCGAGGCGCTCCGGCGGATGCACCGGGGCGCCTACGACGCGGTGATCATCGACATCCACCTGCCGGACATCGACGGCCTCGAGCTCATCCGTTTCATCCGGCAGAGCCGGCACCATCGCGACGTCGCGGTCGTCATCGTCTCGTCGATGTCCTCGCCGCGCGAGCGCGAGCGGGCGTTCCGGCTCGGCGCGCATGCGTTCGTCGCGAAGCCGTTCGCCCCGGATACGCTGGCGTCTGCGGTCCGGCGGGGGGTCGCGTCGAGCCAGCTGCGCCTGCGCGTCGCGACGTAGGCGGGCGCGACGCCTCGCGGCGAGGCTTCCGGCGCACCGCTCCGAGCTGGTAGGGTGCGGGCCATGACGCTCCTGTCCCACCTCCGCCGCCTCCGCTTGGCTGCGCCGCTGGCGCTGCTCGTCGCGACCGCCTGCTCTGCCTCGTCTCCCACGCCCCGCGTCGAGCCGCCGACCGGGGCCGCGGCGCCGGTGCAGGCGTCGTCCGGCGCCGCGGATAGCCCGACCGGGCTGCTCTCGGAGGAGGACTTCAAGGCCCTCCACCAGCTCAGGGCGGACAAGGCCCCGCCCGCGCGAGGACAGACGGTCGAGGTGGCCAGCACGAAGGCGTACCTGAGCCTGCCGCGGGACGCGAAGCCGCCGATCGCGGGCGTCGTCGTCATCCACGAGTGGTGGGGCCTGAACGAGCACATCAAGCACTGGACCGATCGCCTCGCGGAGGACGGGTATGCGGCGCTCGCCGTGGACCTCTACGGCGGCAAGGTCGCGACCACGCCGGACGACGCGATGGCGGCGATGAAGGCGGTCGACGAGGCGAAGGGGATCGAGATCGTGCGCGCGGCGCACCGCTTCCTCACGACGGACGCGCGCGTCCTCGCGCCCCGCACGGCCTCGATCGGGTGGTGCTTCGGCGGCGCGTGGTCGCTCAAGCTCGCGCTGAACGAGCCCGAGCTCGACGCGGCCGTCATCTACTACGGCCGGCTCGTCACCGACCCCGCGCAGCTCAAGGCGATCAAGGCGCCCGTGCTCGGCATCTTCGGCAACCAGGACAAGGGCATCCCGCCCGAGGTCGTCAACGACTTCGACAAGGCGCTCCACGACGCGGGCATCGAGCACGAGGTGCTCCGGTACGACGCCGACCACGCCTTCGCGAACCCGTCCGGAGAGCGGTACAACACCAAGGCCGCGGCGGACGCGTGGGAGAAGGCGCGGCGGTTCCTGGCGGCGAAGCTGAAGGGCTGATGAGCGGCGCGGCGGCGGGGCTGGCGAGGAAGACTCGAGCGGCCATCCCCCTCGCCGGCCAGGCGCTCAGCGCGACTTGAGCCGCTCTATCTCCGCGCGCGCCTGCGCAAGCTGCCTCTCTGTCTCCTCGCGCAGGCGCTGCTCCTCCTCGCGCAGGCGCTGCTCCTCCTCGCGCAGGCGCTGCTCCTCCTCGCGCAGGCGCTGCTCCTCCTCGCGCAGGTGCCGCTCCCTGTCGAGCTCCGCAGCAAGCTCCTCGGCGACGCGCTGCGCGTCCTCCTGGTGGGAGATGACCTGATCGAGCATCCCGCCAAGGCGAGCGATCATCTCGTCCGCGTCCTCGAGAGGGGCGTTGCCCGCGAAGAAGCGGAGGCGAGGGCCGTCGACCAGCAGATCGAGGCCGAGCACCTCGGAGGCGAACCGGCCAGCCTGAGGCACGATGCGCTGGTAGGCGCGCGGGCGTGAGGGATCGCTCTCCTGGGCTGCGGGCAGCCTGTAGGCGTGCAGGCGCAGGCGGGCGCGGTCGAAGAGGAAGTACTCGCGGATGCCGAGCCGGGCGTAGCGGTCGACGTTGAGCTTGTGATCCTTCGTGCGGCTGCCGGCGACGTGGACCTCGATCACGAGATCGAGCCCCTTGCCCTCGTGGTCGACCGCCCACCGCATGCGCTCGTGGGGCTCGACGTCGACAACGGCGAGCAGGTCGGGCGCGAACCGCGGCTCGCCGGGATAGAAGACGGCGAGCTCGGAAGAGAGGTAGATCTTCCGGGCGGTGCGGCGGAAGAAGCCGTCCAGGGCGTCGAGCGCATCGCGCTTCGCCTTGCGGTGCGCGTCTCCCTCGGGAGGCATGAGCTCCAGGGGGACCTCGGCAGGGAGCATGTCGACGACGCGCGCGCGCTCGGCCGGGGTCATCCGCGCCCACTGCTCGCTCGTCGGCGCGCGCGGGTCCGCAGGGTCGAAGAGATAACCGGCAGGGAGGGCCTGAACCACACGCAAAGCCTAGCTCAACCGACCTCGCTCGGGGAGGCTCCCAGGGCGCCGCGCGCCAAGGGCATGCCTTGCACCCCTTACGGCCAGGCATCGTTTTCCGTTCGATTTTCAGGGGCGGTCGTCGCTCCTCGCTTCAGCGGAGCTCGCGCAGCGCTGCGATGAGCTCCGACAGCGACGTCGCGTCGCTCCGATCGAGCGCCGCCGAGCCCGCGGCGAGCGCCTCGGCGAGCGCGCGCGAGCCCCCGGCCTCCGGCGCGGCGGCGGCGATGGCCGACTCGGCGCGCGCTATCTCCGTCACGAGCGCGCCGATCGCCGCCGGGTCGATCGCCGCTGCCCTCGCCGTCGCGGAGAGCGCGCCCGCGGCGCTCTCGACCTGCTCGACAGACGCGCGCGTCGAAGCGTGGAGCTCCGCCAGGCGCAGCCGCTCTAGCAGCGCGCCGTACGCCGACTCCATCGCGGCGAGCTCGCGCAACGCGAGCGCCGCCGGGCCCTCCGCCGCCTCTGGACCGGCCGCACTGTCGACGGCGCCGAGCGCGCCCGGCGCGCGCCGCCCCGCGATCTCCATGACCTCGACGCGCGCCGCCCGCACCTCGCCGAGGAACGCCTCGAGCGACGCCGCCGCCGGCGCGAGGGCGCCCGCGCCCAGGGTCGCGAGCGCCTGCGTGGCCTCGCGCGGCCGCCGCCGCAGCAGCCGCCGGAGGGGCGCGTTGCACGCGATCCGCAGCGCCGCGGCCTCCGCGGCGGCGAGCACCCGCTGGCCCATCGACAGCTTCAGCGCGGCCTCGTCGCACGCGCGCGCGAGGTCCTCGGCGAGCGCGCTCGCCTCCGGTCGCGTCTCCGATCGGGGCCCGTCCTGCGCGCCGGCGCGCTTCGCCTCGAGCGCGGCGCGCGCGTCGGCCAGCGCGCCGACCGCGGCGCGCAGCCGCGCGACGGCGTCGTCGGCCGAGGCCGTCTCGGCGGCGAGGTCGTCTCCCTCGGCGTACGCGCGCTGGCTCGCCGCGAGCAGGCGGCGCCGCTCGTCGCCGGCCCGCAGCGCCGCGGCGCTCCGGCGGGCCCGCGCCGCCCCGAGCGCAGCCGCGGCGCGCGCGCCGAAGGTCCACGCGCACGCCGCGGTCGCCCCGATCGCGGCCGCGGCGGCGATCCCCACGGCGGCCGTCGGGACGGCCGCGCCCGCGCCAGCGCCCACGCGCAGCCCGATCATCCCGGCCGCGAGCGCGCAGGCCGCCGCGCCCGTGCCGACCGCGCGCGCGCCGCGCTGGCGGGGCGCGGCCTCGAGCGCCGTCACGCCGAGGTAGGCCACCGAGCCGAGCGCCACGAGCAGCAGGACGAGCGACAGCGGCGAGGTCAGCGTGATGAGGAGCCAGCCGAGCAGCGAGACGTCGATCATGGCAGCGCGCCGCTTGCCAGCGCGACCTCCCGGTCCTTCGCGCCGATCGACCCCGGCGCGCTCGTCACCTGGAACGACGCGCCGTCCCACACGATCGTCGTCACCACGAAGCGCACGTCCCTGCCCGGCGGATCGCTGCGGAACCGGACGCGCCACTCGAGGCGCGCGAGCTCCGAGGCGGGCAGCTGCACCGCCGCGAGCCCGACCGCCGGCGCGAAGGTGCCGTCGCCGAGCGCCGCGTCCACCTGGCCGTCCCGCGCCGCGAGGGCGAGCTCCGCGGCGTAGTCCTCCCAGAGCACGACGCGCAGCGCCCCGGGGCCGCTGAAGAGCTGGAGCTCCTTCAGCTTGCGGGCGAGGCTCTCGGCCTCGGCGCCGGGGGCGGCGCCCCCGGCGAGCAGCCGGCCGATGCGCGCCGCCGACAGGAGCCGCGCCCACGCGCGCGGATCGTCGGCCCCCGGCGTGCCCTCCGCGGCGGCGACCTTGCGCTGGATGCGGAGCGCCTCGTCGACGCGCCCGCTGCCCGCGGCCGCCGCGGCGAGCCTCAGCCAGCCCTGGGGCTCGGCCGGCGCGAGGTCCGTGAGCGTCGTGTACTGGCGGTACGCCGCCGCGTACCAGCCGTGCCGGAGGTAGACGTCGCCGAGCATCGCGCGCGACGCGGGGCTCGCCGGATCGAACTCGACGACCTCCGAGTACGTGCGCAGCGCGTCCGCCTCGAAGCCGCTCGACGCGAGCACGTCGCCGAGATCGAGCGCGAGCGCCGGGCTCATGAAGCCGCGGTCGCGCAGCCGCCGCCCGTAGGCGAGCGCCTCGTCCTTCCGGCCCGCCTCCGCGAGCAGGCGCACCCGCCGGATCTCCCCCTCCGGATCGTCGGGCCGGTCGGTGAGCGCCTGCCGCACCAGCGCGAGCCGCTCGTCCACCGTCGGGAGCGCCGCGAGCCGCTCGTCGAGGAGCGCCCAGCTCGCCCTCGGATCGACGCCCCCGAAGAGCGTGCGCCGCACCGCCGCGGAGATCGCGGGATCCACGCTCCGCCGGAGGAGCGCGTGCGCGATGAACCGCTGCGCCTCGGGCTCGCCGGCGAACCGGGCGAGCAGCGCCTCGGCGCCGCCCTCGGTGGACACCTTCGCCTGGAGGAGCGAGAGGAGCGCGGCCCTCGAACGCCAGTCCGGCAGCTCGCAGGTCGTGAGCGCGCCCTCGTAGCGCGCGATGAGCTCCTCCGCCGCCGTGGCGCGGGCGAGGCGCTTCGACCAGACGACGATGCGCTCGGCGAGCGGCCGCCGCGCGGTGTCGCTGCACGGCGCCATCGCGACCTGCGGGCGCCTCGGCGGCGGGGAGGTCCGGGGAGCGGGGCGCACCGCCGCGGGCGCTGTCTTGCGGGCCTTCTCCAGGCGCGTGATGGCGTCGGACGGCGTGATCGCACCGCCGCCGCCCACCGCGCCTTTGAACCCGAGCGCGCCGGCCGCGCGCCGCGCGGGCGGCTCGCCGGCCGCCGGTGCGCTCATGGGCGCATCCAGCGGGCGGGGGGCGTCCGCCTGGTTCGCCGCGGCCTCCTGCTTCAGCCGCGCCGGCTCTTGCTTCACCTCCGCCTCCTCTGCCGGGGGCGCCGCCGTCGCGGTGGGCGCAGGGGGCGGGGCCGCCTGTGCGGCGCCGGGCGAGGCGACATCCCCCCGGGCGCTCTGGTCCCGCTCGTTGCCCTGCTCCGCGATCGCGGGCGCCATCGCCGGCGCTGGCGCCGCCGCCTGCGCCCTCGCGCCGTAGCCGCCTTCTTTCGCCGGGCTCTCCTCGTAGCTGGCGCTCGGCTCGCTCCTCCCGCACCCGGCGGCGACGGCCGTGGAGGGCGGCGCGAGCAGCGCCGCGAGCTCGCGCTCTCGCTGGGGCGTGAGCGACGTCAGCCGCTCGCCCCGGAGCGGCGAGCGCCGCCGCCGGATCCCCTGGTTCATGTAGGCCTGCTCGCTCTCGAGCGCCAGCGTGCTCGTGAACGGCGTGATCAGCCCGTAGTCGAGCCCGAGCTCCACCACCTTGCCCCGGTGCGCCTCGATGTCGTCGCCGTCCGCGAGCAGCCGCCGCATCTTCTCGGCGGCCCAGAAGCGCGGCACCAGCGCCGCGCCGACGCCCCGATCGAGCTCGATGGGGTGCTCGCGGGTGTACTCCTTCCCCGCGAGCCGCCCCTTCACGATCGCCTTCGTGGGCAGCGCGTGGTGCGTGCGCGCGAGCAGCACCACCTCCTCGCCGCGCGACACCTTGCCGCTCGCGGTGAGCATCGGCTCGTCGAGCCCTGCGCCGAGGTCGATCGCGAGATCGGTGATGGTCGGCGTCTTGATCGCGCCGGCGAGGCGCAGCACCTCGGACGTCGAGCCCTCGGCCTCGTCGATCCGGAACGCCTGTCCTCCCCCGGCGCGCGCGAGCTCGCGGAGCAGCGCGTGGTTCGAGTTCTCGCCGACGCCGACGGTGAAGAAGCGCGCGCGCGAGCCCGTGAGCGAGCGCCGGAGCCGCTCCGCGAGGCGCGCGCCCGTCACCTCGCCGCTCGTCGCGAGCCCGTCGCCGATGTAGATGACCGCCGGCTGCTCCTTGCCGTGCACCCGCCCGAGCGCCGACTCGAACAGCGCGCCGAGGTCGGTCGCGCCCCCCGTCGCGTGCTCGGCCAGCCGCGTGAGCGCGGCGGAGATCTCCTTGTCCGACGCCTCGGCCAGCCCGTCCTTCGGGTGCAGGACGGCCGGCGCCGAGTCGAGCGCGATCAGCGCGAAGTGGTCCGACGGCGACATCGCCCGCAGGATCGCCTCGGCGGCCGCGGCCTTCTGCTGCCGCGCCGACTCGTCGGCCGACGCCGACGTGTCCACCACGACGACCAGGTCGGCGGGCAGCTCCTTGAGCTCGGCCCAGTCCACGTCGGGCACGTACCTGGCCATCACGTAGTCCGCGCGGTCCTCGCCCGCGGCGAAGCGCGACACCCGCAGCGGCGACGGCTTGGCCTTGACGGAGGCCTCGAGCTGGAAGTCCGCGCGCGGCTCGTAGCCGCTCCGCCGCATGCTCACCCGCCGCCCGCCGTCCTCGATCACCGCGTCGGCGAGCGTCGCGATCTGCAGCCCCTGGCCGGCCTGGCCGAGATCCACGGAGAGGGAGAACTCGCCGATCTGCACGGGCTCGCTCGCGCGCATCGGGTAAACGTAAGCAAGCTTACCTGATGGCGCGCTGAGCAACTCCACGTAGCGCAGCACGACGCGCCGGGAGCCGCTGGCGGGCACGGGGAAGATGCGGGCGCGGTAGCTGTGCCCGTCGACCCACTCGAGCAGCGCCGGCTCGTGCCCGGTCTGCACGGCGGTCTGGTACCGCTGCGCCGCTTCCTTCCGCTCGATGACCTCGCCCTCGACGAGCACGCCGTTGGTCTCGACGGCGAACGAGCTCACGATCGCCCGCTCGGGCACGGTGAACCAGTACCAGCCCTCGACCTGGCGTCCGCCCGGGTTCGAGAAGGTCTGGTCCACCTCGGTCTCGGCGATGCCGTCGCGCAGGACGGCCCGCACGGATTGCCGGCTGATCTCGAGCGTGCGCGCCTGCGCCCCTGGGGCGCCCTGCAGGTCGACGCCGTAGATCCGGCCCGATCCGCTGCCTTCGCCTGCGAGCGGCCGGTGGTCGCCCATGCCTCCGGTCCAGTCCTCCCAGTAGGCGAGGGGCGCCACCTTGGGCGCGGCGCTGCCGGCGACCGTCGCCTGCTCCCCTGCGTGCACCTCGACGCGCCCGCCGGGGGCCGCGACGACGGCGAGCCCGCGCGCCACGTACACGCTCACGGCGTCGCCCGAGCGCCTCATCGACAGGCCGGCGTCGGCCGCCGAGACGTTGACGTCCCCGAGCGCGTGCGAGAGCCCGCCGCGCCCTTCGGGCGGCGCGTCGAGCCAGACCTCGCCCTGGGCGATCGAGAGCCCCTCTGCGCGGAGCGCGATCTCCGAGTCTGCGCGGAGGAACACCGCCGAGCCGTCGGCGAGCCGGACGAGCGCCCGCGCGCCCTTTCCGGTCGCGAGCTTCGCCCCGACCGGGACCGGTATACCGGACACCACGGTCGACTTCCTGTCGTCCTGCGCGCTCGCCGCCAGCGTGACCTCCCCCGACGACAGCTCGAGCCGCGCGCCGATCGCGCTGGTCTTCTCGGGCTTCGTCTCGTGGCTCAGGACGAGCGCGGTCACGCTGGCGGCGAGCGCGAGCGCCCCGAGCGCGAGCCGGAAGCGCAGGCCGCGCCTGCGGCGCGCGAGCTCGGCCCCCGCCCTCGCTGCGCCCTCTTCTGCCGGCGTGTCGGCCGGCTCTACCTGTTCATGCGACGACATCCAAGACCTCCTCGCCGCGGTGGCCCTCGCCCCCGGGAGCCCAGCGCGGGGCCGCATGCAGACGTCCCATGCCCCCCGGCGATCTACCGAAGCGATCGCGCTGGTCATCGTAACGGGAAAGCGCGGAGGAAGCGTAGCCCCAAGCCGGAGCGGGACGGCGAGCGGCGCTCCTCCGGCTGCCGCCTGGTGCTGGCACGAGCTGCGAGCCGCCCAGGCGTCAAGAGAAGAAGAATTGAACGCAAAGGCGCAAAGGCGCAAAGACGCCAAGAGAGGAGAGAGAAGCTCGTGAAGGCGCAGGAAGATCGCAACGCCAGCGCTCCAAGAGAGCGAGGGAGGCTAATGTTCTCTCTTGTCTTTTAGCGTCTTTGCGCCTTTGCGCCTTTGCGGGTCCGGGTCGCCCCAACCTGGGTTGGGGGGCAGGGCGACCCCGCGCGGCGGGTCGCGTTGTGCTCCGCATGGAAGCTCTCTATGCTCTGTCGATGCAATGGACACATCGATTGCTTGTGATTTCCGTCGTGAGCTGTCTCGGCTGTGAAGCGAGCGAACCGGAGGCAGGCGTCAGCGCCGGCGGCACGGGTGTTCCGGACGTCTCGGGCGGCACTGGAGGCCAGGGCGGCGCCCCGGACCGGAGTTTCGGTGGGATCATCGATTCGGAGGGAGAGTTCGATCCCATCCCGCTCGAGGGCCTCACGCCCTGCGCAGAGCGCCCGGTGTTCTGCGAAGCTGGAGGCACCTCCGCCGACGTTGCGACGGAGCACCTGCTGGAGATCGGCGAGGATTGCGTCATCGCTATGAACTTTCCGTGCGGCGCTGGGATCGCGGTCAAGTTCGATGAGAGGGGCTGCGCCGGCGGGACACAGGATCCTGACATCGACGCGAGAGCAATGTCCTGCTTCATCGAGGCCATCACGGCGGAGCGATGGGCTTGCGCCACGGGCATGATCGTGCGGGCGGGCGCCTGGACCTGTGAATAACCGGCGCTCGCCTCGACGCGCCGTGCAGGCCCACGCGTTGGCAACTTCACCCTGGCAATGAGCACGCCGGACCGAGGACGGTCCGCGAGCTCGAGCACAAGCGCGAGCGCCGGGACCGGCGGCGGCTCGACCGGCGAGGGCGGTACGAGCGGCGGCGCGACCGATGGCGGCGGTGGCAGCGGCGGCGCAACCGATGGCAGCGGCGGCGCTGGCGGCGTGGGCGGGTCGGCCGGCGGCGGCGGCGCGCCGGTGGATATCCTGGATCAGCTGCGCGCGCTCGACGTCGCCGAGGTCACGGAAGAGGCGTCCAAGATCCCCGGCTATCGGTTCTTCGTCATCGAGCTCGAACAACCTGTCGATCACGATGCCCCGGGTGGCGAGCGCTTCCGGCAGCGGCTCGCGCTGCACCACCGCGACTCGAGCGCGCCGCTCGTGCTCGCCGCGACCGGCTACTCGCTTTTTCTCTCCGAGCAGTACATCGAAGAGCCCACCGCGCTCTTGAACGCAAACCAGATCTACATCGAGCACCGGTTCTTCCAGCCGTCGCGCCCGGACCCGGCGGATTGGACCAAGATGACGATCGAAGCGGCGGCCGCCGATCACCACCGCGTCGTCGAAGCGTTCCGCGCGATCTACACCGGGAGATGGATCTTTACGGGAGCGAGCAAGGGGGGAATGTCCTCCGTCTACCATCGTCGTTTCTACCCCGATGACGTCGACGGCACGGTGGCCTACGTGACTCCGCTCAGCCACGGCGTGGAAGATCCACGCTACATCGATTTCCTGAACCAGGTCGGCGAGGCCGACTGCCGCGACCGCATCGCCGCGTTCCGGCGCGAGGTGCTGCTCCGGCGCCCGGCGATGCTCGAGCGCGCGGAGACGGAAGCGGACGCGCTGGGCTTGACCTACGATCTGTTCGGCGTCGAGGCGCAGCTCGAGAGCGCCGTGATATGGCTCCCGTTCTACTTCTGGCTCTACTCGCACGAGGTCAACTGCGGCCAGATCCCGGATGCGTCGGCGTCCGACGACGACCTGTGGCTGGCCCTCGGCCTGATCTCTCCCGTGAGCGCCGGCGCCGATGCTGCGTATCTCGCCTTCGAGCCGTACTACTGGCAATGCTACACAGAGCTCGGCGCCCCCATGCCCGACACCGCTGATGTCGCGGACCTGCTCACGTTCGACTGGAGGTCGGTCGATCGCCTGCCGAGCATCCCCGTCGAGCCGGAGTTCTTGCCTGCCGCGATGGAGGACGTCGCGCGCTGGGTCGCTACCGAAGGCAGCGAGCTCCTGTTCATCTACGGCGAGAACGACCCCTGGTCTGCCGGGGCCTTCGATCTCGGCGCGGCGGTGGACTCGTATCGCTATTTCGCGCCGGGCGAGAACCACGGCGCGCACATCGGCGGCCTCGCCCCGGCCGACAGGGACGCCGCGGTGGCGACGCTCGCCCGGTGGGCGGGGGTGCCACGGTCGCTCGTGACGGCGCAGCCCTTGCGCGCTGCCCTCCCCCGCTCTCCGCGCATGCTGCGCCCGCGATTCGCTCTCTGATCGCCTCGCTGTGCCATCGGTGGCCCGGATGCGGCCTGGGGTTCGAAAAGGACAGTGAGCCGCCCGTCTCAAGGAGCGAACGCGGCGATGAAGATGTCCTTCGCGCCGGCGGAGACGAGCGGACCAGCGCCGAGATCGGCCGTGCCGGTCAGCTGGCCTGTCACAGCGATCCGCCCCTCCCTGTCGATCGCCAGGTGGCTCGCGAGGGCGCCGGCGAAATCCTGGCTCCAGAGCTCCGCCGCATCTGGATCGAGCTTCGTGAGGCGAAAGCCACGGCCCGCTGCCCCCTCGGATATCTCGACGATGTTGCCACCCCGATCCAGGGCGAGGCGATCGCCGTGGGGGGCCTCCCTGCTCCACAGATGCTCGCCCGAGGGCGTCAGCTTGGCGACGAACGTCGACCCCGGGGCCAACGGGCCTCCTCCGAGGTCGATCGCCTCCGCGACATAGCCGGAGAAGAGGATGTTGTCCGACGCGTCGATCGCGACGCTGCTCGCAGAGGCGCCGCCCAGCACCGTTATGTCCTCGCCCTCGAAGATCTTGCTCCAGAGCAGGGCGCCGGCTCGGTCGTGCTTCTTCACCACGATGGCCTGGGAGCAGGGGCATCCGGAGCCGTAGCCCTCATGCTGCCAGGCGACCACGACGATGTTGCCGGCGCTGTCGAACTCGACGCTGCCCTCGATCCCGTCGCCCAGGTCGTTCTGCGCCTCCCAGAGCTGGTTGCCTGACGCGTCGAGCACCTTGACCGCGCTGTTCCCCTCGGGGGTCGGTTGCCCGCCATCGTACAGCGAGCCGTACAGGACGGCGACGTTGCCTGCTGCGTCGACGGCGACATCGTACGTCTCGGGCTCCCATGCGAAGCCGACAGGCGGATACCCTCTGCTCCAGAGGTGATCGCCGTCTTCGTCGAACTTCGCGACGAACAGGGGCTCTGTGTTCCCGGAGAAGCTCAGAGCGGGGGCGTGAGGCAGCTGGCCACCGCCGAGGTCGACGGTCGCCGGAGGCGTGTCCGAGAAGCTGGGATCCCTCGCGACATAGGAGCCGGTCAAGAGGACATCGCCGGCGGCATCGACGGCGACGGCGCCTCCGCGCTCATCGGTGTCAGTCCCGAATCGATTGCTCCAGATCACGTTGCCGAGCGGATCGAGCTTGATGAGGAAGATGTCCTCGCCGCCCGCGCTCACGAGCGGACCCGCCCCGAAATCGACGGCCCCGGTGAACCACCCCGCGACGTACAGGTTGCCTGACGCGTCCGCGGCGACGCCGTAGCCCACGTCCTTCCCCGCGGCGCCGAACCGCGCAGACCAGCGCGGCGCGCCGGTCGCTTCACCGTGGCCACCTTCGCCGCCGCCATGGCCGCCTTCGCCGCTGCCGCCGTGGCCGCCCTCGCCATGGCCGCCTTCGCCGCTGCCGCCGTGGCCGCTTTCGCCGCGGCCCCCCTCGCCGCCGCCCCCGCCCGAGGACACGCTGCTCGCTGCATCGCTGCCGCCGGTCCCCGGCTCACCGCCGGAGCCGCCTGCACCCGCCGATGGGTCACATGCGGCAGCGAGGATCAGGACCGCTGAGACGGCGCCTCTCGTGCGACAGGTCAGGCCGTTGGATGACGTCCGCAGTGCATCTCGATTGCTCATGACCGTCTGTTGCCCGCCGTGGGGCAGAGATTCAGCCCGCCGGCCGCGGCCGGAACGGCCGGCGCCCCTCCGGCGGAATCGCCGCCCCGAGCCTCCGCTCCCGGGCTAACCTCGAGCGATGACCACCGCGGATCACGGCGAGCACATTCCGGCGATGCGGCCGCAGCGATGAGCGAGGACGCTCCCGGCGCGGCTTCGCCCGAGCGATTCTGCAAGGTCGAGGTGCAGGATGTCCGCCGCGCCAAGCGCCTCCTCGGGTCCCTGGTCGTCGCATCGCTCGTCGGCACGTTCGCCGCTCCGTGGGGGCTGGCCGTGCTCGGGACGGAGGAGGCCTCGCTCTTCGCTGCGCTGATCGGCCTTGGCAGCTACTTCGTCAGCGCTCTGTCGTTCGCCGGCGCGGACCGCGGACCGGGCGAGCGCCGCCTCCGTGACGGCAGCGTGAAGATCGAGGGCGAGCGGCTGCTGATCGCGGAGGGAGCGAAGGAGAGCAGTCTGCCTCTCGCGCGCCTCACCGGCGGCTGGACGGAGCGGACGCCGAACGGCCACGCCGCGGTGCTGTCGTTCTCGGATGGGCGCGTCGCCGCCGTCGAGCAGGCCTCGGAGGAGGAGGCGATCGATCTCTTGTCGCGGGCCGGGGCGGGCACGCAGGCGCGCGCGGTGCGGATGCGCACGTACCGCGAGGACTCCAGCGGTCGCAAGATCGCGGGCTGTCTCCTGGCCATCTTCGTCCTGATCCTCGCCCCGTGTGTGCTGGCGGTGCTGATCCTGCTGTTCATGGCCATCGCGGAGTGGTCAATCGCGCCCCTCGCTCCGATGACGGCAACGGGCGGGCTCGTGCCGCTCCTGGGCGTCGCGGCCTGGCTCTGGGCCAAGGTGACGCCGAACTGGGTGCATATCGGCACAGACGGAGTGATGGTCAAGAGCGCGTTCCGGCGGCGGTTCTTCCCGCACAGGGCCATCGTCCAGATCACTCTCACCCACGGGGGAGTTGGCGGCGTCTATCATTTCGTGAAGATCGGCCTGCGGGACGGCAAGTCGATCACCGTCCCGGCGGCCAGCCGCGCCGAGGCGACGGCGCTGATCGAGCGTATTCAGGCCGCTCGGGCCGTCGTCGCGACGCAGGATCGGGCGCGGCTGCTGGAGGTCATCGCGCGCAATGGCCGGCCGCTGGCCGAGTGGAAGAAATCGCTGGAGTCGCTGGTGGCCAGGACCGGATACCGGACGGCGGGGAACGACCTCGAAGAGGTGCTGCGCATCGTCGAGGACGGTTCTGCGCCGCCGGAGCAGCGCGTCGCTGCGGCGCTCGCGGCGCGCCCGCACGGGGGCGAAGCGGTGGAGAGACGGATCCGCGTCGCCGCCGAGGCGAGCGCCGAGCCGAAGCTGAGGCTGGCGCTGGAGAAGGTGTCCGCGGGGGAGGACGAGGACGATTTGCTGGAGGAGATCGGCGCCGGCGAGGCCCGGAAGGCGGTGGGATGAACGGTGCTATAGGAGAGGAAGAATTGAACGCCAAAAGACGCTAAAAGACGCCAAAACAAGAGAAAAAAGCTCGTGAAGGCGCCAGAAGAAGATTGCAACGGCAGCGCGCCAAGGGGCGAAGGACGAAAATAGCTCTCTCTTGTCTTTTGGCGCCTTTGCGCCTTGGCGTTCCAATCTCCCTCTCCATCCCACCGGCGCTTCAGGCCACCTCAGGCCCCGCGGGTCAGGCGCGGCGAGCGCTTTCCTAGGGCCAGGGCCCTCTCTATATCTTCATGGAACAGGCCGCCTGGACAGGGCGAAAGTCCGCGCGATGCGCGGACGGCGGTTTCTGTGGGGCTATCCATCATAGGAGGGGGCGATGGCAGGATTGCTTCCGGAGTTCCGGAGGTTCATCGACTACGTGTCTCTTGTCTCCCGGAGGCGGGGGCTGCGCCGGGAGCTGCCGGGCGACAGCTTCGTCGCCGAGGTGGTGAGGACGGTCGACGGCGACACGCTCCGCGTGCGCGACGAGCGCGGCGTGACCCATCCTGTCCGGATGCTCTCGATCGATACGCCGGAGACGCACTTCCTCGGCGCCTCGCAAGGTCACTGGGCCGAGGTGGCCGCAGAGCGGCTCTCCGAGCTGCTCCCTGACGGCGCCGAGGTCGAGATCCAGACGGACGAACAGCCGTTCGACGCCTACGGCCGCGTGCTCGGATACGTCCTTTCGCGAGGTCGGCTCATCAATCGGCAGATGCTCGAGGAGGGCCTGGCGACGACCTACATCGTCGCCCCGAACCTCCGTCATGCCCGGGAGCTCTCCGAGGCCGCGCGGCGGAGCTTCGCCGAGCGCCGCGGCATGTTCAGCGACCCCAGCGTCCTGCTCCCGTACGAGTTCCGGTGGAGGATGCGAGGCCATTCGAGCGCGAAGCTCGTCGGCAGCCTGTCCCGAGGCGAGGTGTACGATCTGGCGGAGCGGGAGCGGGTCCCCGTCTGGGATCGGGTATTCTTCTTCAACGCGAAGGACGTCAAGGCGCCGTTCTTCCGCGTCACGCCGGAGCGGCACCGGCGGGACGGCTGAACCGACCGCCGTGGGGGGCGCGCTCGCCGCGGCGCCCCGGTCGCGCACGCGGAGCGGGCCATGATGCCACGCATCGTGGCAGTTTGCCTCGCGCCACCCCGCTCCTCGGCTGGACGGAGCGCGCTCGTGAGGTCCGTGGGCAGGGCGACCCGCGATGGCGCGAGGCGTGCTCGTTTGCCGATCCGAGCGAGGAGGCACGATCTCCCGCGCAATTTGCCCCGCTCCGCGCCTGATCAGGGACGGAGCGCACGGCGGGCGCGCCCCTGGCACAGGAGTCGCCTGCGGGCGGAACTGCTCATGGCGCCTCGGCAGTTGTGCCCGGCGAGCCGCCATTCGTGTGCACCGGGCGGGAGCTCCGCGCGCCGAGAGGCGGGGCGCTCGGCCGGCCATTTCTGACGACGTACCCCTCGTGAAGGAGCCTCTCTTATGCCTGTGAAGAGAATGGATGTCACGTGCATGGTCGCGTGCACTGCGGCGCTCTCCCTCGGCCTCGTGCACTGCGCCTCGACGCCGGGGGCGGGACCTCTGGAGCCCGTCAGCACGCGCGACGCGCCGCCGGGGACGCCCGAGGCGGTCGCGCCGACGGGCCCGAGGGCGCCCATGAACGCGAATCCGCCGCCCGGCCCCGCCACGCCGCGCACGAGCTACCTGCCGGTCGTCGACAAGGAGCCGTTCGCCGAGCTGGTCGCCCGGATGAAGGCCGACAAGCCCGCGGTGATGAAGCGCCACCAGACGCTGCTCGAAGCGCGGTACGACCTCGCCAACCGCCCTGCGCCGGGGGTCACCATGTCGCGCGGCAAGCCCGTCCAGGGCGGCGTCCGGGTGAAGCTCGAGAAGGGGACGACGTGGGAGTCGCTGGCGGCGCTCACGCCCGACGCCATCCGGGACCAGGGGCTCTGGCCGCAGGGCTTCCTGCCGCTGCCCCACCCGAACCAGCCGGAAGGCGGGATGGTCTTCCCGAAGCTCCAGATCGACGAGCTGAAGCGCCAGACCGGGCGCGATCTCACGCGCTTCGATCTCGACTTCGATCTTCCGGATCACCTCATCTCCGAGTTCCCGGCGCCGATCTACCTCACGACGCGGCCTGATCTCGGCGACGTCTCCAAGGGGCAGCTCGTCACCATCGACAACTTCTACGAGCTCTTCAACGGCATCCTGAACCCGAAGCAGCTCGAGGGGCTCCGCCTGCTCGTCACGCCGTTCCCGCAGATGCAGTTCAACGCGACCTCGGACCGGCGCTCGGAGAAGGCGAGCCTCGGCGTCGCCTGCTTCGATTGCCACGCGAACGGGCACACGAACAACGCGACCCACCTCGTGGGCGACATCCGGCCGCAGGAGTTCCGTCACCGCGTCGACACCCCCACGCTGCGCGGCGTGAACATCCAGCGCCTCTTCGGCTCGCAGCGCGCGCTCAAGACCGTCGAGGACTTCACCGAGTTCGAGCAGCGAGCGGCGTACTTCGACGGCGACATCGTCATCGCCGTGAAGAAGGGCATCAACATCCTGGACCGAGGCCACCAGGTGCACGCGATGTCCGAGTTCCAGGAGATCCTCGACTTCCCCCCGGCGCCGAAGCTCGCGTTGAACGGGCGCCTCGACCCCGCGAAGGCCACGCCGGAGGAGCTCCGCGGAGAGGCCGTCTTCAACGGCAAGGGCCAGTGCGCGACGTGCCATGTCGCGCCGTACTACACGGACAACCTGATGCACAACCTGCGGGCGGAGCGCTTCTTCAAGCCCGTGCTCATCAACGGGCGGATGGCGACCGCGGACGGCCCCATCAAGACGTTCCCGCTGCGCGGCATCAAGGACAGCCCTCCCTACCTGCACGATGGGCGCCTGCTCACGCTGGAGGACACGGTGGAGTTCTTCAACCTCGTGCTCGGCACGAAGCTGACGGCGCAGGAGAAGGCCGACCTCACGGCGTTCCTCCGAGTGCTCTAGGAAGGCCGCGGCTTACCGCCGCTCGCGGAGGCCTCTTCCCGCTGCCGCTCCGCAGGAGAGGCGCGCCGCGATGCCGTCGAGCACGCAGTCGAGACCCCTGTCGAACGCGGCGTCGGCGGGCGGGTGGGTGGCGTCCTCGACCACCTTGGCGAGCGTCGGGAAGCGGCCGGTGGCGATCATCCGGCGGATGTACGCCTCCGACGCCCGCTGCCATTCGGTCTGATCCATGCCGCTCGCGACCTCCGCGCGCAGCTCGTTGGCCTCGGCGCGGATGGCGCCCATCACATAGGCGTTGACGGTCCCGACCGCCATCATGACGGCGTCGATGTCCTCGAAGCCCGGAGCGCCGCTCAGCGCGGCGAGCGAGGCCTCGAGGTGCGCGAGGGCGTTCGGGCCCAGGTGGGGGCGGCCGCCCAGCAGATCGATGAACCACCCGTGCTCCCTGGCGGCCCGACGGGTGCGGTGGGCGATCGTCCGGAGGGCCTCGCGCCAGTCGCCGGGGATCGGCCCTGCGGACGCCATCTCCCCGTACACCGCGTCCACCATGAGCTCGAGCAGCTCCTCCTTGGTGTCCAGGTAGCCGTAGAGGCGCATCGGGCCCGCGTCGAGCGACGCCCCGATCTTGCGCAGGGACACCGCGGCGAGGCCTTCCGCGTCGGCGAGCGCGATCGCGGCGCGCACGATCCGGTCTCTGCTCAGCGGCCCGGGAGCGGGACGGAGCGCCGGCTCCGGGCGCTCCCAGATGAGGGAGGCGCCGGTCGCGTGCGGTGTCTTCTGCCGTGCGGTCATCGCTCGCCTCGTCTTGTCCGCATCGGCACCCGGTTGACAACAAATCCGGATCGATACACTGTATCGTAGTGATACACTGTATCAAAGGACGGTTTTCATGCACATAGAATCGACGTCGGTGCTCGTGGTCGGGGGCAGCCTGGTCGGCCTGTCGGCCGCGGTGTTCCTGGCCTGGCGAGGGGTGCGCACGGTGCTGGTCGAGCGGCACGCTGGCAGCTCGCCGCATCCACGCGCGATCGGCTACACGCCGAGGACGCTGGAGCTCTATCGCGCGGTCGGGCTTGGACCGCACATCCCGCAGGTGCCGCCCGGCTTCCGGCTGCGCCGGGCTCGGGTCGAGAGCCTCGCGGGGAAGTGGTTCGAGGAGGTCCCGTGGACGCCCGGTGAGCAGGCGGCGCCCGCGATCGAGCGCTCGCCGTGCGCTGGCGCCGCGATCGCCCAGGATCGCCTCGAGCCCAGGCTTCGAGACAGGGCGATCGAGCTCGGCGCCGACGTGAGGCTCGGGACCGAGCTCACCCGCTTCGAGCAGGACCCGGGCGGCGTGACCGCCTGGCTGCGCGGGCGCGACGGGCGAGAGGTCGCGCTGCGCGCTTCCTACCTGGTGGCGGCGGACGGCCACCGCAGCGCGATCCGCGAGGCGCTCGGGATCGGCCGCGCCGGGCGAGGGCACATCAGGACGGCGCGCAGCGTCCTCTTCCGGGCTCCGCTCGAGGAGTACCTTCGAACGGGGGTCACGCAGTTCGCGATCGAGCAGCCGGGCTTCAGCGCGTTCCTCACCACGTACGGCGATGGCCGCTGGGTGCTGATCTTCTGGGATGACGAGGAGCGCGACGCGGCGACGTTGAGGGCGCTGATATCCAGGGCGATCGGCAGGCCGGACCTGGAAGTCGAGATCGTCACCACCGGGCGCTGGGAGATCAGCGCCCTCGTCGCGGATCGATTCACGTCCGGCAGGGTGTTCCTCGCCGGGGATGCCGCGCACACGCTGCCGCCCAACCGGGGTGGTTACGGCGCGAACACGGGCATCGAGGACGCCCACAACCTCGCGTGGAAGCTGTCAGCGGTCCTGTCGGGCGCGTCGACGCCGGAGCTGCTCGACACGTATGACGCCGAGCGGCGCCCGATCGCGTGGCTCCGGCACGATCAGATCTTCGCCCGGGAGGACTACAAGGCGCACGCGGGCGGGACCGCCGGAGGCGCGCCGATCATCGACGACGACGCCATGGAGCTCGGACAGCTGGTCCGATCGACGGCGGTGCTCGGCGCCGGCGACGGGCTCCCGCCGGCGTTGCGGCCCGAGCAATGGGCGGGTCAGCCCGGCACGCGCGCGCCGCACGCGTGGGTGGTGAGGGGTGGCGAGCGGCTGTCGACGCTCGATCTGCTCCAGCGACGCTGGGTGCTGCTCACCGAGGACGCGCGGTGGTGCCCCGCCGCAGCGCAGGTCGGCGAGCAGCTGGGCATCGAGCTCGAATGCGTCCGCATCGGCGCGGACGTGCTGCCATCCGATGAAGGGGCTTTCAGCAGGGCGTTTGGCCTCGGGGCCGGGGGAGCATCGCTGGTCCGCCCGGACGGCTACGTGGCGTGGCGCTCGGTCGACCTGCCCGAGGATCCGCGCGGCGCGCTCGCCGATGCCCTCGGGCGGGTATCGTCCGCCGCGCGCCGCGCCGGCGAGCTCGCCGCCCTCAAGTAGGTGTTCGTCGCCAGCGGGGTCGACCGACGAGGATGGTCACGATCGATTGGCCCGGAGCACCGGGCACGTAGACGGTGAACCGGTCACTTGACGTAGAAGGCTCGCACCGGCGCGGCCACGCCCTTCAGCCGGAGCTCGCCGGCGGCTTCCAGCGGTACGGCGCCGTCCAGCAGCTTCGCCGTGCTCTCGCCGATGAGGATACGGCCAGGCTCACTCGCCGTCTCGAGCCGCGCGGCGATGTTCACGGCAGGCCCGATGACGGTATAGTCCGAGTGCGCCAGCGACCCGAAATTGCCCACGACGGCGTCACCCGTGTTGATGCCAGCGCGGGCGACGAGGCGAACACCATCACCCAGGCTCGGCAGCGTGGCCTGAAGGTCGCGCGCGAGCGCGACGCAGCGACGCGCCTGCTCGGGCGGGTCGAGAAGATCGGGGGCTCCAAACACCATCATGACGGCATCCCCGACGAACTTGTCGACCGTGGCGCCGTGCGCGTGCGCCACGTCAGCCACCGTCGACAGGTACTGGTTGAGCAGCCGCCCGACGGCCTCGGCGCCGAGCCGCTCCGACAGCGATGTGAACCCCACGAGGTCGGTGAACATCACGGTCACCACCCGCCGCTCGGGCTCGGCGTCCATCCGCAGCTCTCCGTGCGCAGCGCGCTCGACGAGCGACGGCGGCAGGTAGCGTCGGAGGACGGACTCCGTGAGGTAGCGATGGAGCTTGGCGGTTTGATTCACCGCGTAGTTCGACGCGAAGAAAACCAGGAAGATGCCGGCGGACATGTCGGCCATCACGGCCGCCGCGGCCGCGGGCTCAGCATAGAAGAGGTGTGGAAAAGGCGGGCTGAACGATGGAGGCGACGGGATCACGCCGGTGAGCTCGAGGGTGCCCACGCCACAGTACAGACAGGAGCCGAGGACCGCAGTGAAGAGGCCGAACCGAAAGCCGAGGAAGATCCGGTACAGCGCGACGAACATCACGATGTACAGGGCCGCCGGCGACACCAGCGTTCCGGTGGCATGCATGACGAGCTGGTTCGACGCGAGCTCGGCGGTCAGCGTGGCATACGTCAGCGCGCGAGCGATGAACGAGGCGTCCCGCCCCGAGGCCCGCGTGACCGCCAACAAGGCCCCGTTCGCGACGATGAAGACCGCCAGCATGGCGAACCAGGCGGCCACGATGAAGCGCGCGTGCGCCGGGTGAGGAGCGCGCTCCGCAAATGTCGATAATGCCAATCCCGACGGCACCAGGATGGGTGCAGCGACAAGGAGCCTCACGCGAGCGGCGGTCCGGATCCGCTGGCGCGCTGTGCGCTGCGCGCCCGTGTCCGTCAGGAATTCGCGAAAGAACACGCGCACAGACGCGCCGAGATGGCCGGCCCCGCCGTGCTCCTGCATCTCACCGACCGAGGCGCGCACCGGACGAGCGTACACATCGCGCGCCGGCGCACGCAAGCGTGGTCGTCAATCGGCCGCTGTTGCGCCGTGCTCAGCGCGCGGGGACGGAATGCTCGTGGTGTCGGGCAATCGCGCCGCCGCGCTCCGAGCGGGGCGGCGGTCTCTCGATCGGGCCGGCGCCCAGCTCACCTCAGGTAGTCGGAGATCGCGTCGTACCAGACGCCCGCCATGCGGGCGTAGCCGGCCTTGTTGGGATGGACCCCGTCGCCGAGCTCGGACGTGGGGAAATCCTTGAACTGATCGACGAAGATGACGTGCGCGCCCTTGTTGGCGCGCTCCTGGACCACCCCGGGGACCTTGGCGTTGTACGTGCTGACCGCGTTTGCGCCGCTCGGGAAAGGAATGATGTTGCTCACGACGATCAGCGCGTCGGGCGCGCCGGCGATCAGCTCGTCGATGAGGGCGCCCAGGCGGGTGTCGGCGCCGTTCGGGCTTTGATACATGTCATTGGTGCCGGCATGGAGCAGCACGATGTGCGGCACGTCGCGGAGCGCCGGGGTCGGCACACGGTTGGCGATCTGCTGGATGGTCTCTCCGCTGATGCCCTCGTGATTGCGGGGGAACGGCTTGCCGTCGACCATCGCGGGGCCGTTCATCTGCTGCGTGCCCGTGAACGTGACCTCGTGGCCGTCTTGCGTGGCAAGGTGGAAGAGCTCGACCCGGTACCCGCCGTCGAAGCCGAGACCGAAGGTGATCGAGTCCCCGAGGGGCAGGATCTTGCAAGGGCCCGTCGCAGGGCAAGGCTGGAACCCTGTTTCGGGCGAGCCCCCGCTGCCGCTCGAGGTTTCCGCAGCGCTGCTGCTGCTGCTCGCGCCCCCAGCCCCTTCGGCGCTGCTCGAGCTGCTGGAAGATGCCTCGCCGCCCGAGCCGCTGGTCGCCGCCGTCGTCGTGCTGCCAGCTCCGCTCGTGGTCGAGGAGACGCCCGAGCCCTCGCCCGTGCTCGTCGTCTGGGGGCCGCCGGAGGAAGAAGAAGAAGCACCTCCTCCGGAGCCAGTCGAGTCATCGGACGACCCATCCGAAGCGCTGGAGCAGGCCATAGAGCCGACCAGGAGAAGGCCCACGAGCGGAATCCCGCGGGCAAAGGTGCCGAATGCGCCACGGCGGACGAGCAGCGGAGAGGTCGAGGTAGACATGTGAGCAGCGCTCCCGGTCAACGACCGAAGAAAATTGTGTTGTTGGCAGAGGGGACGGGGGCTCGGCGCAGCGCCGCACCACCCGCTCGGGCTCTGCGAGGAAGTGAAGGGAACGGTACGTGGCGCTCGCATCGACGTCGTTCAAATTCCCGGCGAACGTTTTCAGGATCCCGACGCGCGGGACCCGATCGGCCCAGCGCCAGCGCCAGCACCAGCGTGCAGCGGTGCGTGTGCGTTCACACGCCCAGCGCACGAGGGGCTTGACCCCCGTCTTCCTCGACGCCGACGATGCTCCTGGGCGACCCCACGCATGACCGCGGAGTTTTCAACGAAGTACGGGGCGGCTCTCACCGGATCGGACTGGGTGGGGCTGCCCCTCCGGATCGGGCACGTGCCCGAGAGCGGCCGGCTCGAGGGACTCTCGGCGGAGAGCGATGCGGTCCTGGTCTGGACGGGAGGCCCCTCGCAGGTCGACATCCGCTTCGCGGAGCCGAGCTCGGGCGAGGTCCGGGAGCATTCCTTCGAGCGGCTCTCGGGAATGATGGATCTCTTGCCGCGGAGGACCAGGCTGTACAGCGTCGCGTGGCGGGGGCGGCCCTCCGTGTGCACGTCGGTGAACTTCCCCGAAGCATCCATGTTGGCGCTCTGCGCGTCTCCGTCCGGCGTGCTGGTCCCGGAGCGGGAGCCGCGGTTCGGTCTGGTGGACGCCCATGTCGTCGACCTGGTCCATCGCCTGCAGGCGCAGGCCGCGGGCCAGGAGTACTTCGGGGCCGTCTACGTGCAGTCGCTCTGCCTGGCGCTGGCTTCCTACCTATCCGCGCGGTACGGAGCGGGATCAGGGGCGGAGATCTCGCTGCGCAACGCGAGCCTCTCGAGGAGCCAGCGCACCCAGATCGAAAAATTCGTGGACAGCGAGCTCTCCTCGAACTTCGGGCTGGTCGACCTGGCGGGGCTGGTGGGCTACTCGCCGGACCATTTCTCGCGCTTGTTCAAGAACGCCTTTCACCAGACTCCGCACCAGTACGTCATTTCACGCCGCATCGAGAGGGCGATGACCATGCTCCAGGACGAGCGGCTGTCCATCGCGGAGATCGCCCTGGAGTGCGGCTTCTCCAATCAGGGGCACCTCACGACGGCGTTCAAGCGCCGCACGGGAACGACGCCCGGCGCGTATCGTAAGAAGTGAGCGCCCGGCCGGGCTCCTCGGGCGCACGCGATCCACTCGCGGTGAGCAGCGCGTGGCGCTCCGGCGCACGCCGGCGGGGCTGCGCCGTCCGCGACCGCATGAGCGGCCGCGCGCGAGCTCCACGATCACTCGACCGGCGAGGCCGACGGGCGCTGGGCTTCGTCCTGAGATCCATCGAGCGTCGGGCCCGGATCGACCGGCGCCGCCGCGCCTCGCAGGGCGAGCTGCCGCTGCAGCACGTGCTTGGTCCGCAGGACGCCCGACACCGAGCGGATGAAGCTCCGGTGATCCGCGCCGAAGTCGATCCGGGGTACCGAGAACGGCGCGTCCGCAGAGCTACGGAATCCGTCGACGGTCGCATAGTCGCCAGGCCAGTTGGTCACGGCTCCCAGGAAGCCGAGCCGGCGAAGCGTCGCGCACTCGCGAGGACCGAAGTCCGTCCCCACATGCCCGTTCGGATAACAGAAGACGGGGACCGGGCGCCTGGCCTCGGCGCGCAGGCGCGCCCAGGACACGTGGATCTCGTGCTTCGATTGCGCGTCGCTCGTCCTGGAGAGCACCGGATGGGTGACGGTGTGCGGACCGAACGTGATGCCGCGCGCCTCGCACGCGCGGACGTCATCCCACGACATGGGCGCGTAACGCGCGGGAGGGCGCGCCGGGAGATCGACCTCGGCCGCGGCGGCGAGCCGCTCGATGGCGCGGAGCTTCTCGGTCTCGGGTACGCGCTTGCACCGCTCCATGAAGCGCCGCGCGAGCAGCGCCCGCGGGACGCCGTCGTCCAGGCGGATGACGTGGCGGAGGCCGTCCATCGTCACGCTGAGCTCGCGGCGCCGCGTCGTCTCGAACACGTGCTCCACGCGGTGCCACCAGCACCACAGATCGCCGTCCAGATAGCCGCTCACCACGAAGATGGTGGCCGGGCAATCGAACTCCGCGAAGATCGGCGCGGCGACCGTCGCCTGGTCGATCGTGCCGTCATCCATCGTGAAGGCGACGCCCCGGTCGATGGGCGGCTCCTCGCCCGCGAGGCTCCGGAACACCCGCTCGAGCGGCACGATCGGATACCGCTCGCGCCTCAGGAACTGCAGCGCGCGCCGGAGGGCCCGTGGATCGAGGCCCTCGATCCCGCGATCCGGGTCCGCGAGCCGATGCATCACGATGATGGTCGAATGTCCGTGCATCATCGGCGTGAATGGTCTCGTCGCCCACGGCGCGGCGAGGAGATCGGAGAGCCATCGCATTGCGTTCGACATGAGTCATCCCCCCTCGAGAGCGTTTGAAAGCAGCAGCGTCCGGTGACGGCGGCGCTCCGCCGCCTGATCAGCTCGCGGGCGGCGCCGGCGAGCGCGACGTCGGGTGCTCGTCGAGAGCTCGCCTGTCGTCGCGGCGCGGGGCGGCGGTGGTCGCGCGCGGCGCCTGGTTCGCGCCCCAGATCCGGGCGAGCACGGCGCTCGGGCGGACAGCGGCGACACGCTGCGAGCGCCGCAGGAGAAGCAGCGCGTACAGATCCATGTAGCGCTCGGCCATCCGGATGGCGGAGTGGCGCCGGAGCGCGAGCCTCCGGCCGCACCGGCCCATCTGCGCGGCGCGGGCCGGATTGGCGTGGAGCTCCGAGAGCCTTGCAGCGAGCGGCGCTACCTCGTCGGACGGCACGAGGTAGCCCGTCTCCCCGTGGACGAGCACGGTCGATACGCCGCCCACGTCGGTCGCAACGGCCGGAAGCCCAGCGGCCATCGCCTCGAGGAGCGCGAGCGGCAGGCCCTCCGACAGGGACGGCAGCGCGAACACGTCGAGCGCGGCGAGGAGCGCCGGCACGTCGTGGCGCTCCCCTGCGAACAGCACGCGCTCGGACACCCCGAGCTCGCGCGCGAGGGCGTCGAGCCGCCCGCGCTCGGCGCCCTCGCCGACGAGGAGCACCCGTCCGTTCCGGGGCAGCGACGTCGCGGCGGCGCGCACGAGCAAAGCGTGGTTCTTCACGGGAGAGAGGCGCCCCACGCTCCCGACGACCCAGGCGTCTCGCGGAATCGCGAGCTCGGCCCGCACCCGCGCCCTGGCCGCAGGATCCGGCGCGAACCGCGATAGATCGACGCCGTTCACCACGACATGCAGCTTCGGCGGGTCGACCTCGCGCCGGCCGAGGACGACCGCGGCGGTCGGCTGCGACACCGCGACATGGGCATCGACGAACGCAGACGCGGCGCGGCGCAGCCAGCGCCGTCCATGCATGTCCTGGGACACGCCGTGCTTCGTGTGGATGACCGGGACCCGGTGCAGCCATCCGGCGGGCGCCGCGTAGATGAGCGAAAGGTGGTTGTGCGCGTGGACGAGCATGACGCCCTTCGTCGCGAACAGCGCGGCGAGGCGGGCGGTGAGCGTCGCGTCGAACCCCGGGCATTTCGGCACGAGGCGCACCTCGACCCCGCGCCGCCGGAGCTGCTCCGCGCGCGGGCCGTCTGGATCCTCCGCGATCGCGACCGCCAGCACGTCATGGCCCGCGGCGCGCTGGGACGCGGCGAGATCGACGACCACCTGCTCGGCGCCGCCGGTCTGGAAGCTGCTCACCACGTGCGCGATGGCGAGCCGCCGCGAGGTCCGTGGATCCTTGAGAACACGAGCCTCGATACCGCGATAGGTCCGTACCTCCATACCCCGCTCCCCCCATCGAGTAGACTGCCAATCTTCAACTCGGCCGCTCATCGAGCGCCAGGCATGCCCCGCTGTCCTCCCGTCGCGCCGTGTTTCTCCGGTACGGAACACACCGTCCAAAACATCGCCGGAGCGAACCTGGGACGGATGGAGCCTCGACCTGGCGGAGCGACACGAGCGCTGCAACACGCCGCATGACTGCATTGCGGACGGCAGGGGCGCGACTCGAATCTACTATACGGCCAATTCGCGAACTGACAAGCACATCCCACAGCAAACGAGAAAACCGAAGTACAGGGGCTGTACAACCTCGAGAAGGACATGGCTCGCGGCGTCCAGGAGAGGTGATCCGTCCCTGTCTTCGACTGGCCACGTCCCTCGAGTGCGATACCTCACCGGCCCAGGAGGTCGCCGGGAGCCCGCGTGGGGGGCGCGGTCGCTGGCCCACAAAGTCGTTCGTTTTCGATGAGTTACAAAAATCGTCGCCGGCTGGTCACGAAAGGTGAGCCGCGTCTGGCTCGCCTGAGCACTGTAGAGGGCGTGCCGTGGCCCGCGCCGGGGGGCGACCTGGGATGGAGCATGGTTGGCAGCGGTGCGCCCTGCGGCGGCGCCGCGGGTGACTTCGGATCATCGTCTCCTCACGGATCATGCGACACCGCGATGGATATTGCCGGACGGAGGACACTTCGATGCAGATCGCAGACGGCGCAGCTGCGCGCCTCCTGGGGGGCTGCGCCGATCGCGACCCGCATCAACGGACGCGCGCCGGTGCTTCGCGGAGATAGTCGAGCAGCCGGGCTTCGTCGCTGCCGATCATCCGCTCGATGCCGTCCTCGCGGACATGGCGCTGGATCTGCAGCGCCCCCGCGGTCGTGCGCACGAGGATGGCGATGCGCCGGAAGCCGCCCATCACGACCGGCCGAATCCGCTGCATCGCCGCCTCGAACTGGGGATCATTCCGCCCCGCCGCCGCGCGCAGATCGATGAGCAGACACAGCCGATGGCGGTCGACCCGGTCGAGCGCGCGCCCCACCTCCATCCACAGCGCCTCGAACTGCGCGGCAGACTCGGTCGGCAGCGGGCTCCGCGTGACCCGCGCGATCTGCAAGACCGGGTCGATCGTCACCGTGTGGTGCGCGTTGCGGAGGAGCTCGAGCATGGCCAACGACCATTCTATCAGACCGGGAGCAGCGGAGCGAGCGAGCGGGCCGAGCACCCCGGGTGGAGCTGTCGAGTTCGCCGGCGTGGCCTGGTTGTTCCCTCGACGCCGCCGGAAGAGACGCCTTGGACACGTCCTGGAAACCTGCGGGGCGAGCCCAATCGCGTGAATCGCTCTGACGCGCAGTGGCAAATCCCGGACAGGAGCGGCAAGGGATGCGCTCGGCCGGCGCAGTCAGCTGTACGACGCTCGCTCGTGCCGTCCCTGCCGACGGATTGAACCGGGACCTGGGTCCACCTCGGCGTGGAACGCGACCCACAATGTGCGACGTGAGACCAGGGCGCGACGCGCTGCCAGGCGGACGAGGCGAAGGCCCTCTCCAGCCGCTCAGCGTCTGTTCCATGCGCTCTGACGCCGCATTGAACGCGATGCCACATGGGGCCATGGCGTGATGAATGCGGGTGAGCCTTGGCTTTGCGTGGAATGGTTCGGATCGAGGGGCTCGATGAGCTGTTTGCTTCTCCGCAGCGCCGGAGGCGCGAGGCGGTGGGGGAGCGCTTGAACGGATCTATCTCTCTCTCCCCTTCTCGCGTCGATGGACGGCCGCTGACTGCCTCGTCCATGCTTGCCACCCGCAACGGACCGCGCGGGAGGGCGCTCATGTACGTGAAAACCCAGCGATCTGCCTCCTGCTGCTCGCCTCGTGGCTGCTGTGGGTCACGGGTTGTGCTGTGTCGCGTGGGCGCTCGTCACCACGGAGCACCCGCAGGAGGCGCTTCCGCTGGCCACGAAGGCCGCGATGCTCGCCCCCTGGGACGCCTCGACCCTCGACACGTACGCCGCGAGCCTGTTCGCGCTCGGGCGCTGCCCCGACGCGCTCCGGGTACAGGCGCGCCGTCGACCTCATTCCCCGTCACGCGCATGGCTCCGGGCGCGCGCGCTGGCTCACCGACAAGCTGGGCGAATACCGAAGCTCCTGCGGGCAGGTCGCGAAGTCACCATGAAAGGGAGCCAAATCTGGCGTGCGGCGAGCGCGCTGAAGCGTTGGAGCCGCTCAGGGACTCGCCCTCCCGATGCGCAACTCCATCAACGTCGTGTCGTTCCACCGCGCCATCACCGGTGTGCTGCCCTCAACCCATGTTGAGACCGAGTGCGTCTTCGAGGAGGCCGCACGGGCGCGCAACGTCGCCTCGGGGCGACCCGTGGCCTGCGCGAGCAGCCGGCGGAGCCCCTCTTCGTTGCCGTAGAGGGACCGCACCCCCGGCGTTGCCCCGACCACGAAAAGGCCGGAGCAGACGCTTCCGACCTTCGCCGCGTACACCGACACGCCCTTCAGCTCGGGCCACCCGGAGCTTGCGGAGCCCGCATCCCGCTCGAGGAGCTCGTCCACCACGGGCACCGGTGCACCGATCAGGACCACCTTGCCGAGCTCGGCGCGCGCCCAGGCCGACGCTGCGTTTGCCTTTTCCTGAACCTCACTGTCGCCTCGAGCGGCCTTTTGCGCCGTCACAGCGAGCTTCGACAACGATCGAAGCCAGCGTACTCGGGCGAGGAGATCGCTCGCGGGGACCGTTCGGGTGTCGAGCTCTTCCGTCACCTTCCGCCGCGCGCTGTCGAGCATGGCCTCGCGCTCCGGAGAGCTGCGGGCCGCCTTGGCCCCCCTCGCTGCGGCGAACCGGCATATATCGTCGGAACAGGCGACTCCCTGCGCTTCGAACGCGCGCGCCTCGAGCTCGCCGCGCTCCGGGGCATCGGAGAGCTGCAACGACCAGCGTTTGAGCAGGTCGACGGCATCCGCAACGCGGTTCGCCGCGAGCGCTGCCTCGATTGCCTCGATGCGTGCATGCTGCGCGTTTGTCTTGGCCCGGCCTGCATGGCTGCCGTCCCGCGACGCGACCGCGTCCAGTTGGTCGAGACGCGCATCTCCAGAGAGCCGCTCCGCCTCTGCGAGACGGAGCTCGTCGATGGCGTCCGCTAACTTCTCGGAAGGCGCCGTAGCTTCGAGAGCCTCCGCGACGACCCGCGCACGGTCGAGATCTCCCGCGGTGACTGCATGCTGAAGCTCCTCCGTGCTTGGCCTACCAAAATAAGCGACCACGGGACAGAGCAGAAACGCCGCAGCGCTGATCACCGTCGTGACCTGCGCGATGATGCCAAGCGGCCAGAAGCGGACGCCGGGGCGAAGCGCGCGAAGCAGCCCTCCGACTCCTACGATCGCCGTGGCCATGCCGGTCAACGAGGAAAACGCGATGGCTCGGTTGACCGAGCGAAAATAACTGGTCGGGCCGAGAAGGGCCGACATGTAGCAGGCACCGCCGATGAGCAGCACCAACGAGGCGAGCCCCCAAAGCACCAGACGGCGACGGATAGGGCCCACGGCTGCTGGCGTCGAGGCCCCGGCGAGGCTCGCGCCGGACAGCACGACGGTCCCCTCGGCACCACACATCTCGTAGTGCACGTCGCGCCGGAGGACGCCAAGGCGGAGAAGTTGCTGCGCCCGGATCCGCTCGATCCGACGATCGAGCGCGGGCGTCTGTCTTCGCGCCGCAATGTCGTCCTCCGGCGAGAGTGTTCCTCGGGCGATGCTCCCCTCGGCCTCCACCGAGGCGAGCCGCACGAACGCCTCCAGGTCGGATGGCCCGAGGAACCGGTCCTCCAGCAGCTGAGGGTGTGCGTGCACGATGGGGCTGTCGGTGGAGAGCTGTACGACAACCCGCGCACTTTCTCGGTATGTCCACCAGACGAGCTGCCGGCCGCTCCCCGAGCAACCCACGCATGTGATCGTCCCCTTGGACAAGCATTCGCCGCACCCTACGGCGCCGCCGCCGCGACATACCGAGCAGTTGATGTACTTGCTTGACTTCTTGTAATGCTTCAGGACCTTCCCGCTGCCGGAGCAGTTCCCGCAGGGTTGCCTGCCGCTGCCCCTGCACGCTGGGCACGGGCCGATGCCGCTGCCGCTGCACGACGCGCAGCGATCGACATGTTCCGTACGCGTGCGCAGCTCCTCCATCGTGCCGCTGAAAGGATCGAGCGACGCAGGATCCTCAGGGCTCGCGCTGCGGCTCCTACGGTCGTGGGTGGGGATGCGCTGCGGGACGAGGTCGCGGCGGATCACCGTCGTCGCGACGCGCGTGATCACCTCGTCGCGCTCGCTCACGGAGGTGATCAATTCTTCGATCCGTCGGGGTGCACCAAACTCGGTGCGTGCCCATGCTCGCAGCGCAGCCGGCAGGTCGACGCTCGCGGTCGGGCTGCCGTTCTCCTCGTCTCGGTACGGCGTTGGAGCCATCCCGTGGAAGCGTACCTTATATCCAGGCGATCCGTGTAGAGCCCACGAGCCCCCTTACGACTTGCCGCCGCACCGGCCTCATCGGAGCACGCTCGCGCCACCAGCTACGTGGCCGTCTTGACTCCGCGGCCTTACCCCGAGGATACTGCGGTGTGCCTCCGCGGTCCCCCCTCGTCGCCCTCGGAACGGCCGTCATGGCGATCATCCAGGGAGCGACATCGTCGAACACGCTCGTCCCGAGTGCGCTCGCGCAGGCGCCTCGAAGGCCCGACGACGACGGCGACGACGACCCGCTGCTGCTCACCGCGCCCGGCATCCAGCAGCCGATGTACCTCGCCCATCGCTCCCATCGCTCCCATCAGTCGCATCGATCTCACAGCAGCCACTACTCCGGCGGTCACGGGTCGGGCTGGAGGGGGTCGTACGAGGAGCCTGCACCTGAGCCTCCGCCCCCACCGCCGAAGCCGGCCGTCGTGTCGCTCGTGGCCTATCCTGGTGGGAGGATCTTCGTGGATGGAAAGCTCGTGGGCACGGACTCTACGGCGACGCTCGTCCTGGCGTCGGGCACACACGAGGTCCGCGTGGTGAACCAATTCGTTGGCGACACGAACACCCGCATTTTTCTGTCCGAGGGGCAGACAGGCATGATCGTGATCCAGTGGTAGTCGCATGAAGACCACGAGGGCCGATACAGGTGCGCCGTTCGCCTTCCGAGATGGACGTATCGCGTTCACCGTCGATCTCCGTGCTTACCGCCTTGCGGCCGTGCAGAAAGCCGCCTACCGGATGGCCGCGAAGTGCACCGCCGTGATTGGCCAGATCGATGATCACTCGCTCGACGTTACGCTCGCCTTTCCGCCTGCGACCGGCGAGCAGGCAGCGCTCGAAGTAGCGAGGGTCTTCTTTCAGGAGCTGCTGGATCAAGAGCTTCGGGAGAAGGTCGGGGAAGAGACAGTATCGCTTCGGACGCTCATCCTCGCGCATGCCTTCTCTCGCGCGCGCATTCCTCCTCGAGGATGACATCGTGCATCCAGTCTTTCAGCCGAGGAGCGCTTACGCACCACGCGCGGGATATTGCCTCCTGCCTCTCAGACTCGGCCATCTTGACGGAAATACCTACATCGTAACGAACGACGTCGGAGAGTACGTTCGCCTTGAGCGCGACGAGCTCGTCGCGTTCGTCGAGCGGAGGCTCGCGAAGGACACGAACGCGTATAGAACGCTGAAATCCCGCCACTTTCTCTATGAAGATGACTCTTCTGTTGCCTTTGATCTGCTGGCGTTGAAGTACAGGAGCCGCGTGGATCGTATCGCGGAGTTCACGGGGCTCCACATCTTCGTCGTCACGCTGCGGTGCGATCACTCATGCCAGTATTGCCAGGTTTCCAGGCAATCAGAGGACGTCACCCAGTACGACATGACGGAGGCGCACGCCGACAAGGCGCTGGACCTCGTCTTTCGGAGCCCGAGCGAGCGCATCAAGATCGAGTTTCAGGGGGGCGAGCCGCTCCTTAATTTCCCCTTGGTCTGTCGCATCGTGGAGCGCGCGCAGGAGCTTAATCAGCGCCATCGACGCGATCTCCAGTTCGTGATCACCTCCAACCTGTCGCGCCTGTCAGACGACGTCTTGTCCTTTTGCCACGAGCACGGCGTGTACTTGTCAACCTCGCTGGACGGGCCGGCCGACTTGCACGATTCCCAGCGGCCAACGCGCGGGGGCGGCAGCTACCAGAAGACGATTGATGGGATTCACAGGGCGCGTGAGGTCCTCGGACCGGACCGGGTCTCGGCGCTCATGACGACAACGCCGAGGAGTTTGCATCGCGTTCACGAGATTATTGACGAGTACGTGCGTCTCGGATTCCACGGCATTTTTCTTCGAAGCCTGAGCCCGTACGGATTCGCAACGCGGAGCCTCGTCAAGCGATATGGTGTTGAAGACTGGCTCGATTTCTACAAGCGTGGCCTTTCGCACATCCTGCGAATCAATGCTGGAGGCTACCTTTTGCGGGAGGACTACACGACCATCCTGCTTCAGAAGATATTTTCTCCCCTGGGCTCTGCATACGTCGATCTACAGTCCCCAGCGGGCATCGGGATTGGGGCGCTCGTGTACAACTACGACGGGGCGGTGTACGCCTCGGACGAGGGGCGCATGCTGGCCGAGATGGGCGACCAGACCTTCCGCTTGGGACACGTCGATCAGGAGGACTACGAGGCCCTGATGACATCTGAAGCACTCCTCTCGTCGCTGAGCGACACCATGCTCGAGGGTAGCCCCATGTGCGCCGATTGTCCTTTCCTTCCCTATTGCGGCGCGGACCCTGTATTCCACCGGGCAACGCAGGGCGATGCCGTTGGGCACAAGGCATTCAGCTCGTTCTGTGCGAAACAGATGGGCGTATTGCGGCACCTCATCGGGCTCCTCGAGACCGACGCTGAAGCGCGGGACATCCTGCTGCGCTGGGTGTGAACTCATGTTGGTGAAGCTATCGGCGCGAGGCTTGCGAGCATTGTCTTCGACGTCGCACACGCCGTTTATCGCGCGGGTCTCGGAAGATCTTGCGCTTTCCGAGCCGGAGCGAGCGAACAACCTGCTTCTACTGTCTGCTGACGCGCCTGAGTTGCCGCTGGGCTTTCGAGGATACCTCCTGCGCCGAGGGATGGGAATTGCGGATCGGAAGGACGTTTATCTCCTCGGTTCGGAGCACCATTACCTGCGGAATGGGGACGTGGTGCGGATTGACCCCGCGCGGGGCTCGGTCTCGGCGCTTTACAGAGCGGCCTCCCGGTCGAACACGTTCCTCGTTACCGAGCGTTGTGATAACTTTTGCCTGATGTGCTCTCAGCCGCCCAAAGATCACGACGACAGCTGGCTCGTGGACGATCTCGAGCAGGCTATCCCGTTGATTTCCTCGGAGGCCACAGAGATCGGGATCACTGGCGGTGAACCAGCTCTTCTCGGTGAGCGGCTCGTCCAGCTTCTCGTGCTTCTCCGCCGATGCCTGCCTCGCACGAGCGTGCATGTGCTCTCCAACGGTCGGAGGTTCGCCGACGGCGGCTTTGCGCGTTGCATAGGTGACGTGAAGCATCCGGACCTGATGTTCGGCATCCCGCTCTACTCGGATCTACCGGAGGAGCACGATTATGTCGTGCAGGCCAGGGGAGCCTTCGACGAGACGGTGCGGGGGATCTTGAACCTGAAGCGGCGACGTGTTCGCGTGGAGCTGCGGTTTGTGATCCATCGCGAGACTGTCGTGCGGATGCCCGAGTTCGCACGGTTCGTTGCGAGGAACCTGACCTTCGTGGATCACGTTGCGTTCATGGGCCTCGAGCCCGTGGGGTTCGCAAAGGCCAATCTCGAGGCGCTGTGGATTGATCCGGTTGACTACCAGAGCGCCCTTGGCGAGGCCGTCATGACGCTGGAACGGGCCGGATTGATGACGTCGATCTACAATCATCAGCTATGTGCTCTGGACCCGAGGCTACATCGGTTTGCGCGAAAGAGCATTTCGGACTGGAAGAACGTCTACCTCGAAGCGTGCGAAGGATGCCGTCGGAAGGACGACTGCGGTGGCTTCTTTGCGTCTGCCACGGTGAAGCGCAGCAGGGGCATCGTTGCCTACACTTGATGCGCGGGCGGACTTCCTCGAGCGCCGGGTCATGGTCCGCTCATCGGCCGGGCAGGCGAAAGTAGGATCTACCGATGACCGACTTGCTCGTCGCCCTGCGGCCGCTCGATGCCACCGAGCTCGATGCGTTCGTCGAGCTCGTGATCTCTTCGTACGCGGGCGAGCGCGCGAGCGCCGTGGACGCCCGACCTCCGGACGCGCAGCGCAACGCGCGCTCCCAGGTGGAGGCGCTCCTGCCGCAAGGGCTCGGCACCCCCGACCACCACCTCTATTCGGTGCTGGAAGGGAATGCCGTGGTCGGGCACCTCTGGATCGGGATCACCAGCGTGGACGGGTTTCGAAGCGCGTTCATCTACGATATTCATCTGCGTGAGGACGCCCGCGGCCGAGGCCTCGGGCGCCGGGTCATGGTCCTCGCCGAGGAGGCCGCCTGCGGGCTGGGCGCGCGGGATATCGAGCTCCACGTCTTCGCGCAGAACACGCGGGCGCGGCGGCTCTATGAGTCGCTCGGCTACCGGATCACGAGCCTGAGCATGAGAAAGCGCCTCGGTTGACGTCTGCGCGGCGTGGCTGAGGGCGCTTCTGGCCCCCTGAAGAGAGAGCTCGAACGACAGAGGCCCAGAGGAGACTGGCGACACTGGGGCGCGCGCGGCCCCGGCGCGCCGATCCGCTCACCGGATCGCGAGCGGGATCCCCGGTGAGCCGGACGCGCCCCGGAGGGGCAGCGGGCTGTAGACGTAGAAGAACTCGTAGGGGCTCTTGTGGCCGTGGGGATGCTGCTGGAGCTCCGCGGCCAGATCCGCGGCCAGCTCCGAGAGCACCATCACCTCGTGCATGAAGATTCCGCTCTTCACCAGCAGGTGATGGTGCACCGGGAAGACCACCCCCGGCGCCACCGGAGGCTTCGGCGGGGTGACCTCGATGCCGAAATTGTCCGACCCGACGCAGGCGATGCCCTTCGATGAGAGCCACTTCGCGACCTCGAGCCCGATCCCCGGCTGGGCCAACCCCACGCCCGGCTGCGTGTAATACCCCTCGGTGCCGAGCTCCCAGTTCTCCTCCCAGCCCGTGAAGATCAGCACGACGTCGCCGACGCCGATGTCGCGCGCGTCCATTTTCTGCGCGCGCAGCGTCTGCATCACCATGGGCAGCGTGATCTCCTGGCCGAACGCGAGCGTCTGCCCGCCGTTCGCGTAGCGCTTGACGTCGAGGAGCACGCCGCGCGTGACGAGCGGTTTCACATGCTCGACGCCGAGGTGCGCGAGCCCGTCTTCCGTGAGGATCTCGGCGCCAGTGAACTGGTTGTAGAAGAGCGCGTCGGCCGGGTCCGTGCTCCCGGGCGGGATGTAGCCGAAATGGCCCAGCGCGTCGAACTCCGTCCCCATCTGGCCGAACTCCCCGTGCATCACCTCGGAGTTCGTGACCTGCTGCTGGATCACCGCGGTCGGCCCGGCCTCCATCGAGAGCCCCTGGTTGCCCGGGAACGTCGGCATCCCCGGCTCGTAGACGTGACCCAGGCGGTAGACCTTGCCCTCCTTGATCAGGCGCTTGCCCTCCAGGACCTTGTCCGGCGTCTGCGTGTTGGAGGCGCCCGCCTCGTCGTCAGGGCCCCAGGGCGAGGGACCGGGCATCGGATCGTAACTCTGCAGCATCGGCACGCCGCGGGCCAGCGCCGCCCCCGCGACCAGGCTGACGGCCATGGTCACCACGATCGCGCCACGTAACGGCATCACTCCAGGCTTCATAGGCAACCTCCTGGGTCACATCGCACGTTGTACCGACAGCGCCCCGCGTTCCGTTATGGGCGCGGGCGCATGTCATCACCAGAGCGACGGTCACCCGCTTCGGATACGGGCCCACCTCGACGTTTTCGGTGCTCAGCGCACCGGAGTGCGCTTGCGCGCCGAAAACGCCGATCTGGGCCCGTCTCCTGTGCGGGAGACCGCCGCTCTAGGATACACCGTCAGGGGCGTAAGAATACTGCTCTTCCGATCCTCGCGGGCTCCGCCAATGCTGTGAAGGCCTTGTGCGTAGCGGCGTACACCCGGCCTCTCGGTGGGAGCGCGCTCGGTTACCGGCGGAGCCGGCGTCCGAGCGCGTAGGCAATGCCGCTCTCCAGGGTCCCTGTGGTCACGATGCCGCTCAGATCGGCGCCCATCGTCGTGAGCGTCTGCGCGATCTGCGGCTTGATCCCGGTGAGCACGACCCGGGTGCCGAGCAGCCCCGCGGCCCGGGCCGCGTCGACCAAGGATTGCGCCACCCGCTCGTCGACGATCTTCACCCCGGTGATGTCGAGGATGGCGATCTTGGCCTGCCGGTCGGCGATCCCTTCAAGCAACGTCGTCAGGATCTGCTCGGCGCGCGCGGGGTCGACGCTCCCGACGATCGGCATCGCGACGACGCCGCGCGCCAGCGGCAGGAGCGGCGTGATGAGCTCCTGGATCGTCGCCTGCTGTATCTCGATGAGCTGACGCTGCATCTCCGCGCGCTCGGCCTCGGCCTGCTTCGTTCGGCTGATGTCCACCGAGACCGTCCCGACCGCGTAGATCTTCCCCTCGGCGTCGCGGATGGGGAACTTGGTCGACAGGTAGGTGCGCGGACCGCTCGGGAAGACGAGCACGTGCTCGGATGCGCCCGGGCGTCCGGCGGCCGCTACCTCTTCATTGGCTTTTCGTATCGAGGCGGCCGCCGGCGCCGGGAGAATGTCGTAGACGACCCGCCCGAGCAATTCCTCGCGGCTCATCCTGTAAAAGGACTCGATCTCGCGGTTCACGAGGAGGAGGCGGCCCGCGGCGTCCACCGCGACCATCATCGACGGCGTGTATTCGAGGAACGCATGGAGCAGGCTCTCACTCCGCTCGAGCATCTGCTCCGTATGCTTGTGCGCGGTGATATCGTGCGCCGATCCCAGCATCCGGCGCCCCGGTCCCTCGGGATCGCGGCCGAGCGCGACGCCTCGCTCGAGGAACCATCGCCAGCCGCCGTCACGACCACGCACACGGTACTCCACCGTCGCCTGCTCTCCGCTCTCCGAGGCGGCCACGCGAGCCCTGTACTCCTCGATGCGACCGATATCGTCCGGATGGACTGTCGGGGACAGGCCGTCACCGCGGGGCGGGCCTTCGGCCGCTCCGCAGCCCCCTCCGACGAGGTCCGCGAGCTCCCGGTTACGATAGATGTACCGCCCCTCATCGAGATCGAGCACGTAAACGAGGCTGGGCAGCGCGTCGAGCAAGCGCTCCGGGAAGCTGCGGTCGGCCCCCTCCAGCTCGGCGACCCGGGAGCGCAGGCGCTGCACTTCCTTCTGCAATGCGTCCAGGTCCGCCTCGAGCGCCACGGTCTTCTGCGCGTCCATCGGTGTCCCAGGGGATGTTATCCCAGCCGCAGGCTGAGGTGGGTCACAATTTTCCTGTGTATCCAATGTCTGCCCGTCAGCGCCCCTGGCGCGCAGGGCGCACGGCCCCCTGAGCTTCTCTCCGGGCCGGCGCTGCGCTAGTGGGACAGCATGCACAGCGTCTTGGAGGCGTTCAAGGCCTGCGGGTGGGCAGCGTGGCTCGCCCTCCTTGCCGGGACGGCCGGCATCGCGACCGGCCTTGTGGGGGCGGCGATGCTGGCGACGAAGGCGCGCGGCTTTGCCTGGATCCCGGGCGCTGTCGCCGTGCTGCTGGGGCTCAGCGCCGTGTCGGTCGGGCTGCTCGGCCGCTCCATGGGGCTCGCCCGCGTGGACGAGGCGCTCGGCTATCCCGGCGTCGAGATCGACGCCACGCAGCGCGAGATGATCCGGCGCGTCGGCACGGAGGAGGCCAATCAGTGCGTGACGATCGGCGCCTCGATGGGCGCCCTGCCGTTCGTGATCGGCGCGGCCGCGGTCGGGATCGGGCTCGCGCTCGGCAAGAAGCCGGCTTGATGGATTCAGGGCGCCAAGCAGATTGGCTCACGCGCCTGTGCTGGTGGGACTACTCTTCGCTCTCGAAGGGGCCGAGATCCGGCGCGGATCCGCTGTACTCCACGCCTACGTCGATGCCCGCATCGCGGAGATCGCTGCCAGGCACCAGCTTCAGGTAGTCGATGTCCGGCAAGCTGCCATCGGCCTTGCGGGGGCCCTTGAGCAGGCTCGTGTCGACGCTCACGAAGTCGCCGCTCGTGGCGGACAGTCCGCCTTGCCAGCTGTTGTTGGTGATGTTCGTGGTCGTCGCCGACAGTGACCCGTTCGTCCCCAGAGAGATCGTGTTTCTGATGGTCAACGAGGCCGCGATGTTGGAGGTGCTGAAGTTGATGTTGCTGCCATTGGCGTGCGCCGCGCTGTTCAGGATCGTGACGCTGCCGCGATTGCTGTTGTGGTCGAAGCCGTCGTTGACGTTCCCCGCGGCGATGCACCGCGTGTAGACGGCGTTGTGGTGCAGATCTTTGCCGTCGCTGCCGCCGGACTTGAAGCCGTTGCCGTCGCCCGCGCCGACCGAGCCATTCTTGAGCTTCCCGTTGTCGATGGCCCAGCAGCCGTCGTAGGTCGTCGTGACGTTGTCTGCAGGGCGCAGGTAGCCGTCCCAGCCGTCATCGAGGTTGTTCCAGGCGCGGCAGCCCACGAACTTGTTGCCCGTGCCGACGTCGAGCTTGGCGGCGAAGCCGTCGGCGTTCTCCAGGCTGGAATCGGCGTTGAAATACGAGTCGCAGTTGAGCACCAGGTTGTCGGCCGCCCCTCCGCCCAGCTGGAGTCCGGTGTCGGCGCATTCGACGAACGTGGAGTATTCGATCACGTTGTGCGAACCGCTGACGAACATGCCGTTGTCGCCGGCTCGGAGAACATCGATGCCGTAGATGTGCCAGTAGTCGCCGGACAAGACGAGCCCGCGATTGCTGGAGCTCTCCGCCATGGCGGAAAAGTCGAGCAAGGGGCGTTCGCTGTCCAGGGGATAGGCGCGCAGCTCGATGGTTGCGCCGCTCATGCCGTCCTTGGTCAGGCTGAGGGTCGCCTTGAGCGCGTAGGTGCCCCCGCGCAGGTAAATGGTGTCGCCCGCATCCGCCTGAAGGAGGGCGGCGGCCAAGGTCATGGGATCGCTCACCGTTCCCGACGCGTCCGCCGAGCCATCCGGAGCCGCGAAGATCGCATCGGGGTCGATCGTGGGCCCTCCGCCGCTTCCCGATCCGCCGCCCGTCCCCGTGGTGGCGCCCCCAGCTCCGTCGCTGCCCGTCCCCGTGGTGGCGCCCCCGCTGGCGCTCCCAGCACCGTCGCCGCCCGAGCCCGTGGCGCCGCCGCCGGACGCCGTCGTGCCACCCGTCGTGACGGTGCCGCCTGCGCCCGAACTGCCGGCGCTCGTCTGAGCCCCGCCGCTCCCTGGAGTGTCTGTGTCAGCCGCGCCGCCGTCAGAACAGGCCGCACTCGCCAACAACACGCTCGGGGCCAACAGGAGCGGCCACAGATGGCCGCGTCGGATCTGGAGCGGGGGCTTGGAGCTCGGGGTCATGCGATGGACGCATTACCACGCCGGCAATAGGCCGTCTAGCGCGACAAACGGGTTGAAACTGCCCGAAATGCGCAGAATTTCGAACCGCCAAGACGCCATAAGACGCCAAGATATTGTTTTATTTTATGACGTCTTGGCGTCTCATGGCGTCTTGGCGGTTCATTTCTCGCTAGAACAACGTGATGGTTGTTCCAACGCGCTTCGTACGAAATTCAAGAGAGCGGCGAAGGGCTGCGGCACGCGGGCCGCGGCAGCGCTCATGCGCTGGCTGAGGCTCGGCGCTTCCGGCGCATTCTCAAGGTCCACAGCACGAGGTTGAGGAGCGCGAGGCTCGCTGCGCCTGGCCGGTGGCCGCCAGGCATACTGCACGCGCAGCCGGCTGAATCGTCGGCGCTGCTCGGACTGGTGCCACCGCCGCCCGTGCCCGAGGTTCCGCCGCCACCGACGCTCGTCGTGCCGCCGCTGGTTGCGTCGCCGCTCGTCGCTCCTCCGCTCGTGGCTCCTTCGCTAGCGCTTGCGCCGCCCGACCCCGTATCCGCGGTACCGCCGCTGCCCGCGCCGGCGCCCCCCGCTCCGCCAGCGCCGGAGGCCCCCGCGGTCTCGACCAGCCCCGCCTCGAAGCAGCCAAGATCCGGAGCGGAGCCTGCGTAGGGCAGCCCGACGTCGACGCCCTTGTCGATGGCGTCGCTGTCCGGCGCGAGGCGGAAATTCGTGAGGACGGGCAAGCTTCCGTCGGCCTGTCGCGGAGCTTCCAGCCCCATCTCGGACGGGTTTTGGAAGTCCGCGTTCGAGACCGTGACACCCCCCGCCGTCCAGGAGTTGTTCGCGTCGTCGGCGTCGTTGCGGTTCGAAAACAGCGTCCCGCCGAACGCCAGGTTGTTCCGGTAAACCCCGACGGTGATGTCCTTCCCGTTCGAATCCATCCCGAGCATGTTGAAGTCGGGGCGATTGCCGTACGAAGTGTTGTTGTAGAAGTAGAGCGTGCTCGGGTGGTGGTTCGCGTAAAACCCTGCCGCCCTGTTGAAGGCGGCGAGGCAGTTTTGCACCGTGTGCGCCGCGGGCTCGGCCGGAAATTTCGCCGGATCGGCGCCGTAGCCGCCGCCCTTGAAGCCGTTGCCGTTGCCGATGCCGGTCTGCGTCCCCGGCTTGTAGCCGTTGTACCAGGCCCACGAGTTCTCGACGAGGCAGGCTGCGCCGGAGTTGATGAAATCGTAGCCGTCGTCCGCGTTCCACCAGGCGCGGCAGCCTCGAAATACGTTGCCCGTCTCCCGGGCGCCGACGTGACAGCCGAAGCCGTCCGCGCTCTCGCCCGCGCCGTTCGACGTGAGCTCGTCGAAGTTGTCGTGCGAGTCGCAGTTGAGCACGAGGTTGTTGCTGCCGCGCTGGATGAAGATGCCGGCGCCCATGATGTGGTGGACGTCGAGCGCCTCGAAGATGTTGTTGCTCCCCTGGTTCCACACTCCCCAGGACTCGTGGTTCAGGTTGTTGTTCTGGCGAACGCCTTTGATCTCGAGCCCCTTGAGGTGAATGTAATTGCCGGACACGAGGATGCCCTTGATACGGCAGGAATCCCTGATGCCGTCGAAATCGAAGACGGGCTTCTCGCCGGGCGCGGCCCAGTACCTGATGGGATTGCCGGCGCTCCCGCTCTTGTTCAGCACCACACCGCTGATGGTCGCCGTCCCGCTCGAGCAGGTGGTGGTGCCCTCCGTGTACGCGTACGTGCCGCCCTTGAAGTAGAAGACGTCGCCGGCCATGGCCACGCTCTGCGCTTTGGCCATCGACGCGAACGGCGCGTCTTCGCTGCCGGCGTTCGCGTCGTTGCCGGCGGGCGCCGGGGCCACGTAGTAGTCCTTTGCCCAGCCGCTCGTCGCAACGAGCAGCGGAGCGCCCAGCGCAGACAGCGAGAGGAGGAGCCGCACGTTCATCCTTGCACCAGCCCGAGGTCGTCGAGGTTGAAGCCCGCCGAAACCGTGGGAAAGCACACCGAAACGTTCTGGAGACGTCAAGCCCAAACTGCGGGACCTCCGGGTTGACAGGACCAACGTCTGTGCGATATCGGCTGCAGGTGCGCCGCTCGCGCACATGGGGAGTGGATCCATGCGACGATTCGCGATCTCTCGTTGGCTGATAGCGTGCTTGGCGAGCTGTACGTCCGCGCCGCCGTCCATGCCGGGGGACGGGGTCGTCGAGGGGCCTCCGCCCCCTGCGCCGTCGTGCCCGACCCAGAAGCTCGCGTTCACCAGGGACACGGGGTGCGTGAACGATGGATCCCTGGAGTTCTGCCTGCCGTCGGGCGACGCGGCGCTCCTCGCGCGCGTGCGGGGCATCGCGCCCACGATCCGGGCCGGCTCGTCGGGCGGGCGCGCCAGGTGCGATGTGTCGAAAGAGACCCTGTACTTCTTCCCCACGGGAGACGCCGAGTGCACCGCGCGCCATGGCGCGCTCGAGGACGCGGCATGGGACCAGGTCTGTCGTATCGCCGCGCTGCCCGAGGTGCGGGAGATCGTGCCGACGTGGTACGAGTGAGCGCGGGCGGGCGCTCCTGCGTTGGCTCGCCGGCCGAGCGGCCCGGCCGCGCCGATTCTTGGTAGAACCACGCCGCGGAGAGGGCCGTCCGCCATCGCCTGGGCGTGCGGGGGGTGAGCAACCCGATCACGGGAGCGCGAGACCGGCCGCTCTGGGGTCACTTGACACCGCTCGGGGACGGCACCTTGTTCGCCGTGGTCCGACCCCTGCCGTGCCCCCCCCCGGCTCATGCGCTCTCGGCGGAGCGCGTGGCGCTCGCTGCGGCGGGCAGGCGCGCCGGTGAGGCGCTGGGCTTCCATTCACGGTTCACGATGACGGCGAAACTCCAGCTCCGGGAAGAGGAGGGTACACACATGGCTGATCGCTGGGAGGACCCTGTTCACACGACGAGCTTCGGGTTGCAACTGGTCGAGCCCCATACCTTGCGGGAGAACCGCGGCTCGTTCATCGGGCTCGGCATTGCCCTTCTGGTGCTTGGTGCTCTCGCGATCCTCATGCCCGTGATCGCCTCGCTGGTCACGGCGGTCGCCATCGGGGGCGTGCTCGTGGCGAGCGGCCTCTTTCAGGGCGTCCACGCCGTCCAGCACCGGCGATGGGCCAACTCCGCCTGGTCGCTCGCGGGCGCCCTGATCCAGCTCGCCGCGGGCGTCCTGATCGTGGCCTTCCCGGTGACGGGCACGGTCACGCTGACCTTGATCCTCGCGGCGTTCTTCTTCGCGGAAGGCTTCCTCAAGATCGTCCGCGCGCTCCAGCACCGCGAGATGCCCAGCTGGGGTTGGCTCCTGTTCGACGGGCTGCTCGCGCTGGCGCTCGGGGTCCTGATCTGGTGGCGCTGGCCGAGCACCGCGGCGTGGGCGATCGGGCTGCTCGTCGGCGTCAACGTCCTCGTCAGCGGCATGTCGATGCTGCTGATCGGGTCCAGCGCGCGACAGCGGCCGGTGGCCAGCATGTGACAGGCGCCCCGGGCCGGAGACCGCGCGTGACGCTCGTCCCTCACTGGCCACCACCGCTCGTGGCGAGCAGCCAGGTCTCGACGGCGTGCGCGAAGCCCTCGTCGGCGTTCGACAGCGTGATGAAGTCGGCTTGTCGCTGCACGACGGCGCGCGCCTGCCCCATGGCGATGCTGAGCCCGCACTCCCGGAACATGAGCACATGGTCGGGCAGCTCGCCGATCGTGGCCATGGCTGCGCCGGGGACGCCGAGGCGCGCCGAGAGGGCCCTCGCGACCTCTCCGGAGTTGGCCCGAGGGTGCATCACCTCGATGCAATGAGGCACGGGGCGTGATGCCGAGAAGAACGCGCAGGCCCCCCGGAGGTCCGACTCGCCGCGCTCCAGCACCTCGGCGTCGTCGCTGACGCCGACGATCTTGACCGCGCTGTCCACGACGCCTTCCCAGCGCTCGACGACCCTGGGGAAACACTGCACGACCGCCTGCTCGCGCGCGACGTGCGGCGCGTCGGCGCGGCGCACCAGCCAGTCGTCACCCTGGTAGACCCAGACCGCGGCGCCGTGTCGCTCCAGGGTCGCGATGACGACCGCGGCCGCGCCGTTGTCCATCGGGTGCTGCTCGATCAGGGAGAGATCCGGCCGCACCAGCATGGCGCCGCCGAACGCGGCGACGGGGGTCGCGATCCCCAGCCGCCCGAGCAGGCCGCGCAGGCCGCGCGGCGAGCGCCTGCTCATCAGCGCGAGGTCGACGCCGGCGTCGCGGAGCCGACTCACCGCCTGCTCCGCCCTGGGGGTGAGCGCGCCCTCGGGCGTGAGGAGCGCGCCGTCCACGTCGGCGAGCAGCACGCGAATCCCGGTCATGCGGCTCTCCTCGCCAGCGGGGTGGCCACGGTCGGTGTACGCCACCCGCCGAGGTCGGCGACGAGGCGGTCGGCCTCGGCTGGGCCCCAGCTGCCCGGCTCATAGGGCGAGAGCGGAGTCGCCTGGTCCAGGACCGGATCGACAACGGCCCATTGCGCCTCCACTTCGGCCTGGCTCGCGAACAGGGTCGGATCGCCTGCGAGCGCATCGCCGAGGAGCCGCTCGTAGGGCGCCAGCGCCTCGGACAGGTCGCTTGTCACGAGCAGCTCGGTCGCCTGTCCGGCCATCAGCTCGCCGGGCGCCTTGATCCGCACGCCGACAGCGAGCTCCGGCGCCGGAGCGAGCCGGATGCGCACGTAGTCTGGAGCCCCGCGCCCGACGTCCTCGAACACGGCGTGCGGAGGCCGTCGCAGCAGGACGAGCACCTCGGTCGCCGTGACGGCGAGGCGCTTGCCAGCGCGGATGCAGAACGGCACGCCCGCCCAGCGCCATGTGTGGATGCGGAGCCGCGCGGCGCAGAACGTCTCGACCTGCGACCCCGGCGCGACGCCCGGCTCGCCGCGGTACCCGTTGTATTGACCGCGGACGACGTGCGCCGGATCGAGCGGCGTGATGGCCCGCAGCAGCCGGACGCGCTCCGCACGCACGGCGTCGGCGTCGCCGGACGGGGGTGGATCCATGGCGAGGCACGCGAGCACCTGCAGGAGATGGTTTTGCAGGACGTCACGGATGCACCCGGTCGCGTCGTAGAACCGGCCGCGGCCCTCGATGCCGAACCTCTCGGCCATGGTGATCTGGACGCTCTCGACATGGTGGGAGTTCCAGACCGGCTCGAGCAGCGCGTTCGCGAAGCGAAAATAAACGATGTTCTGGACCGGCTCTTTGCCGAGGAAGTGGTCGATCCGGTAGATCTCCTCTTCCGGAAAGACGCTCGCGAGCGTGCGGTAGAGCGCGCGAGCGGACTCCAGATCCTGGCCGAACGGCTTCTCGACGACGAGCCGCCCTCGCCGCACGCACCCGGAGCGATCGAGCGCCTTGACGACCTCTTCGAACAGGGCGGGCGGCACGGCCATGTAGTGGAGCGGCCGCTGGGCGGTGCCGAGCCGCTCGCGGAGGCGGTGGAACGTCGCCGGATCGGCGTAATCCCCGCTCACGTACGAGAGCCGCGCGCACAGCTCGCGATGGACGCCGGCCTCGAACACGCCCGCCCGCTCGAGGCTCTCGCGGACGCGGGCGTAGAGCTGCTCGATGCTCCACGGGCTCTTGGCCACGCCGATGATGGGCACGTCCAGCTTGTGGCGGCGGATCAGCCCGGCCAGCGCCGGGAAGATCTTCTTGAAGGCCAGGTCGCCCGTCGCTCCGAAGAGAACGAGCGCGTCGGCGGCCTTCATGCCGTCTGCTCGGCGGCGCCGAACCTCGCGCGCCGCATGCCCGAACTCCCCTGGCCTTTACCTTCCATCCATCCAGTGCGCATGCGCTCGGCTCCTCTCGTCATGGCCCTGGAGGCCCCGGTCCCGCTCCGGCATCGCGTGTGCCACGCTCGATCGGTACGAGCGCGCCTTGCCGAACGCGGTAGCGGGAGGCTCGCCGGGGCTCCTGCCGCCGCGGTCCTGAGCGCAGCTCCGCACCACGCCTGTGCAGCCTGCGCATGCGGCGGGTCCGAGCGGCTCACCGAGCGCGGGCGCGCTTTTGCGCCATGCCTTGGAGCCTCTTCACGAGCTCGACAGCCTCGTCCTCGCGGCCGAGATCGTGCAATGCCCTGGCTCGAATGAGGAGCGACTCGGGGAGCGCGTCCTTGCGGCTGGTCTCGGGCTCGAGCAGGCGGGCCGCTTCTGCCGGGTCACCGCTGCGAAGCGCGACGGTCGCTAGGTTGTGGGTGATCTGGCGCTTCTCCCGATCGTCGCCGGAGCGATCGAGCGCGGACGTCCACGCAGCGCGAGCGTCGGCCCACCGCTCTTGAGCGAAGCGCACAGCGCCGAGGTTCTGGAGCGCCGCGAGCTCATCGGCGTACGAGAGATGGTCGGCGTCGGGCGCCGCGGCTCGCTCGTACCGCGACGCGGCCGCCTCCCAGTCGCGGGCGTCCCGAGCCACCTCGCCGAGGAAGAACTGCCCCTCGCGGCACGCGGGCTCGCGGCTCACCTCCGGCGCCCAGAGGCGCTCATCGCTCGCATACCTTCGTCCTTCGCGCAGCGAGAGCGCCGTGAACGGCACGCCGAGGACAAGGACCAGCGCCCACAGGCGCCGGCCGTGGCGGTCGGCTGCGTGGGCGAGGAGCATCGCGCCGAACGCAAGCGGCACATAGAGGTAATGGGGCGACCACCAGCGCATGATCGGCACGAGCTGCAGCGACGGCAGGAGAGAGAGCGCGAAGAGCCATGCAACGCCCCGCCGTCGTGACGCGAGCAGGGTGACGCCACCGAGCACGGCGGCGCCGAAGAGGGCCGAAAGGCTCGCCGTGCGGGTGATCCGGAACGCATCGCAGATGCTCTGGTCGAGCGGCACGACCAGCGCCAGGGCGCTCTTCCCGAGCGCAGCGAGCCTCGTGCCGACGCTCTCGTCGAGCGGCAGCGCGGGATGCTGGGCCCGGAAGCGGGGCGCGTACAGCAGGCGGAGGCCGGTCGCGGCCGCGAACGCGGCGCCTTCCGCTGCGAGCAGGCGCAGGCGCGTCGCGCCGTCAGCGGAGGATGCCTGTGGGCGCGGCCCGGCGTGCAGGGCGGCTCCCCCATGCGCCGGGGAGCCGCCCTCCCGACGTCGTTCAGCGGAGAGCGCCAGGACGAACAGCGGACCAAGCAGCCACGCCGTCTCCTTCGTGAGCGCGCCGGCGAAGAGCGCCGCGGCTGCGAGAGCGGGCTTTTGCGCCTGGTGCGCGGCGACGAGCGCAAGGAGGAAGACCGCTATCATCGCCTCCGAGCGGAACGCGATCGCGGAAGCGACCAGGGATGTCGTCGGATGCACCGCGAAGAGCAGCCCGGCCGCCAGCGCCGCGCGGGGCGAGAGGCCGAGGGCCCGCGCCGCCACGGTGGTCATGACCGACGCGAGCGCGTGCCAGCCGAGCGTGACCGCGTGGAAGAAGCCGGGCGTCTTCGACACGGCCGCGTCGATGGAGAGCGACAGCGCCATGAGCGGCCGGTAGAAGCTGGTATCCGCGAAGCCCCGGGTGAACAGCCCGAGCCAGCCGGAGGGCGCCGCGAGCGCGCGCCCCTCCCGGAGGTGCGCGTGATCGAGCCAGACGTAGCCGCCGCCGAGGGCCGTCGCGTGGGAAGCGGCGGCCAGCGCGGCGACGGCCATGAGCCCGCGGCGGCCGGGGGAGAGCTCGCGCAACATGCACCCCTGCTACGATCGCGAGAGTCGCCTGGAACGCTCAGTCATGGGTGATCGAGAACGTCTCGGCGGTCGTCCCGCTGATCGTCTTGAAGTAACCCGTGGCCGCCTTGGGGTTGCCGCCGACGTTGAAGGTGATGAACTGAGCACCGTAGTTCGCGCTCTGGTTCGAGGTGTAGATGAACCCCCACGTGTTGCTGCACCCGTACGGAAACGTCGTCGGTGTGCAGCGCGTCTGGGTGCGGATGCTGTTCCCGCCGAGGCCGGCGACCGTCACGAACGTCCGCCCGTTCGTTCCATCTCCTCCGACGCAGAGGACCCCTGCGCCGTTGCACGTGGGGTCGACTGTCTGCGAGGTCATGTTGGTGAGCGTCCTCGTCCGCTCGTAGCTGTGCTCGTGTCCCGTCTGGATGATCGCGCCCTGCTTCCGGCACGTCTCGTAGACGTCCCAGCCCATCTCGTCGCCCTTCCCGCCCACCTGCATGGCCGCCTGATTCTGGTGCCACTGGCAGATCTTCCAGATGTGCGTGTCCGTGTCGAGGAACGGCGTGATGTGCGTCGCCCCGTTATCGCCCTTCTTGGCGGTCACGAGCACGAGGCCGCGGAAGGTGGTCTTGTAGTTGGCGTCGTGCGCGCCGGCGACCCGGGTCGCGCCGCCGAGGTGATTCGCCGCCTTGGGCAGATAGCCGCTCCAGGAGGAGTCATCGTGGTTGCCGCGGGAGATGAACACGGGGAACGTCGTGCCGAGGACCGACTCGACCTGGTTCCACCACGTGGTCGGGTTGGCGGAGTACGACATGTCGCCGTTGACGACGACCGCCGCCGCGCCCTCGCTGAGCACGAGGTTCAGCACGCTCGTGAAGCTGCTCCCCGTGCCCGTGTCCCCGATGAAGGCGATCTTGAGGTTCGGATCCGTCGAGACCGTTCCGTTGAGCGCGGCCGAGGTCGTCTCGCTCGGCTCGAGGGCGCCTTCCTCCTCCTGCCCGTCGTAAACCCCCTGCGGATCGTCGTTCGCGCGCTCGTCGCCGCCCGCGCCGGCGCACGCCGAAACCCCGGTCCCCATGGACAGCGCCAGCACGATGACGCTGACCGCGAGGCCGAACATCCGCGCGAGGGGAGCCTTACGAGGCTCCTTCTGCTGATCCCTATCTCCTTGTGTCTCCATGGAATACGTTCCTTCCCCACCAGGCGCACGGCGCTCCGCGCTCACGGCGTTCCCGTCAAGATCGAGAGATCTATCCCCTGGATGGAAAATCTACCCTATTGCAAGGGCTCTTGTTTTTGTGATGGAGATTTTGTTGCGCTATCGTTGCATAGGAATTCAAATTGGTCGACGAGCACGACGTCGGGGCCAGATCATCGCCGAAGTACAGCAGCTCAGCTCGTCACTCAATCTCCACACCGCTGCCCTCGTCGCTGCCGGTAGAAGAGCCTGTCGACTCGAACCTCTCCTCGTTGACAGGCTCGACGCGGTAGATCTGCGGGCGGACAGGAGAACCTGATATGAATCTGTCCATGTGCATGGATGTGGCCCGAGGGCTCCTGTGGTTGAGCTCTGCGCTGGCGCTCGCCGGATGTGGAGCCGATGACGCCGGAGGCGGACCGAGCCCCGCAGAGGCGGCGCTGTGCAGCGGGACGATCTGCGCCGAAGACGAGTTCTGTTACTATCCGCCGGGGGCATGTGGAGGGAAGGACGGAGCATGCCTGTTGCGACCGACGACGTGTCAGAGCGACACGCAGGTCTGCGCCTGCGACGGTCGCGCCTACGCGAGCGCCTGCGAGGCGGAGCGGGCAGGGCAGAGCATCGGCGCGGCCGAGACGTGCGCCCCTGCGGCCGCGCCTCCAGGGACCTTCGCCTGCGGCAGCTACTTCTGCAGATCGGCCGATCAGTACTGCGAGATCCTCGACGAGCCCCACGAAGAGCCGTTCAAGCCGCCGCCGCAGCTCTTCTGTCACACGATCCCTGTCCCCTGCATGCCGGAGCCCTCGTGCGACTGCGTCGGCGATGCCGCCGAATCCATGAGCGTGGGAAACTGCTACAGCCCGCCGGTCTGCACGCAGGACGCGGGGAAGCTCACCATCGAGTGCAACGCCGAGGTGTATGACCCGTGAGGACCCGGTGAGCGCGCGACGAGGCGCCCTCCTGCGGATGATCCTGACCGCCGCTCCGCTCGCGGGCTGCGCCGGCGGCTCCGACGCGCCCGGCGGGACGCCGACGTTCCACGCCGATATCGAGCCGCTCCTTCAGCGTAGCTGCGTGAGCTGCCACTCCACGGGTGGGATCGCCCCGTTCGGTCTGGGCAGCTACGAGGACGCCAAGAGCGTCGCCGAGCTGATCGCCGAGGTCACGAGGGAGCGCACGATGCCCCCCTGGGGCGCGTTCGAGACGGACGAGTGCAGGCCTCGTCATGGCTGGAAGGCCGATCTCCGGCTCAGCGGCGAGGAGATCGCGAGGTTCGAGGCGTGGAGCGCAGGAGGGGCGCCGGAAGGGGAGCGCGCCCTCACGCCGGCTCCCCTCGCGTCGGGTGCGGACGAGCTTCACGGCGCGGAGCAGGAGCTGGCGCCGATGGCGCCGTTCGTCGCGAGCGGCGAGTCGGATCAGTTTCGCTGCTTCGTCCTGGATCCGAAGCTCTCCGACACCAGGTACCTGAACGGGTGGAGCTTCCTGGTCGGAAACTCGAAGATCGTGCACCACGCGTTGATGTTCCTCGACGAGCGCGGCGAGAGCGAGGCGCTCGCCGGCCCTGACGGCAGCTACGAGTGCTTCGGCGGCCCACGGGTCGAGGGCGGCGTCGTCGCGGCCTGGGCGCCCGGCGGCCGACCTTTCGACGCTGGACCGAACGTGGGCGCCCCGATACCGGCGGGCTCACGGCTCGTGATGCAGATCCATTACCACCCGGCCGGGGCGACGGCGGCCCCGGACAGCACACGCTTTCAGATGCGCTTCACGCCGTCGCCCCCCGAGTACGAGCTGATCTTCGCGCTCGTCGGCAACTACGCTCGCCAGTTCGCGAACGGCGACGGCTTGCAGCCCGGTCCGGACGACGAGCGAGGCGCCTCCTTCCGCATCCCGGCAGGCGCTCACGACCACGTCGAGCGCATGCGCTTCACGCTGCCTGCCACGATGAACGGTCACCCGACGCCGGACCTCCACGTCTACGGCGTCGGCCCGCACATGCACTACATCGGCAACGACGTGAAGATCGACATCGAGCACGCGGGCGGGGCCTCCGGCCAGGAGACGGAGGAGTGCTTGCTGCAGGACCCGTCCTGGGACCTCACGTGGCAGCGCCTCTACCAGGTCGACGCCGCGATTGCAGATCTGCCGCGTCTCGCGCCGGGCGACGCGCTGAAGATCAGGTGCACGTACGACAATTCTCTGGAAAACCCCCATCTGCGGGCGGCGCTGAGCGAGCGACACACGACGAGCCCGGTCGACGTGTCCCTCGGGGATACGGCGTTCGACGAGATGTGCCTCGCGAGGATGGCGTTCATTTACAAGGCTCGTTGAGGAGGCGCTGTTCGACTCTGTGCGCTCCTCCCCAGCGCCCCAAGACAGGAGCTCTTCCCCATGGTCATCCATCGCGCGCGTCTTCCCTTCTGCCTTGCCGTCGCCGCCTCGTCCGCGCTCGCCGCGTGCGGGAGCGAAGGCGAGGAGCCGCTCGCCGCCCCTGGCTACGAGGAGCAGGCCGTGCTCGACGTGAAGGCGATCATCCAGACGAACCTCGACGGCCTCGCCGCCGCGGCGGCGGCGCTGCAGGCCGCTGCGCCCGAGCCGGACGAGGACGGGTGGAGCGCGGCGGCCGACAAGGACGCCGTCGACGCGATGAAGGCCGAGTGGAAGAAGGCGCGGTGGGCCTATGAGCACGTCGAGGGCGCGATCGCGGTCCTCTTCCGGGATCTCGATGTGTCCACCGACGCCCGGTATGACGCGTTCATCGAGGCGGCCGCCGACGCCGATCCGTTCGACGGCGAAGGGGTGACCGGCGTCCACGCCATCGAGCGGATCCTCTGGTCCGACGCCATTCCGCCTGCGGTCGTCGAGTTCGAGTCGGGCCTCGGGGCCAGGTACCGCGCCGCGGCGTTCCCCGCGACCGAGGCGGAGGCCAAGGCGTTCAAGCGCGGCCTCTGCGCCCGCCTGGTGGCGGACACGAGGAAGATGCAATCCGACTTTCGCGGGCTGGCGCTCGACGCGCCGTCGGCGTTCCGGGGGGTCATCGGCTCGCTCGGCGAGCAGGTCGAGAAGGTGGCGAAGGCCGCCACGGGCGAGGAGGAGTCCCGCTATGCGCAGTACACCCTCGCCGACATGCGCGCGAACGTGGCGGCAGGGAGGCTGACCTACGCTGCGTTCCAGCGCTGGCTCCTCTCGAAGGAGGGCGACGCCGCCGCCGTCGATCAGGCGGTCCTCGATGGCTTCGAGCGGCTCGAGGATGCCTACGCCGCGCTCCCCGGCGACGCGCTGCCGCCGGTGCCCGACCTGTGGAGCTCCGAGGATCCGACGTCGGCGCAGCTCGAGACCCCGTTCGGCCAGCTCTTCTCGCTCGTTCAGCGCGAGAGCGATGACGCGGTGGAGGGCTCCCTGGTCCGCAGCATGGGCGAGGCCGCCGATCTGCTCGGCATCCCGGAGCTATGATCCACGAACGGCGACACCCACCTCAGGGGGCCTCTGTCAGGCGCGCTGTGACGCCGGGCGCCTGAGCTTGCCTGCCCTGACGACCCGCCTCTTGAGTCTCTTGAAGAGGTCGAGAGGGAAGCTCTCGATCACGTCGACCCGATCCGCGATGAACAGCGCGACCCAGTGGGAGAGCCGGTGATCCGGGACCTTGTAGGCGGCGCGGCGCAGCGCCCCGCTCGCTCCTCTCGGCGGCAAGGCCGTGCTGAACACCGGCGTCGGACGGGCGCGCCCTGGGTGCCTGAGCACCAGCCCCTCGATCGGCTGCTGCTCGGGCTCGAGCCAGTGCGCGCTCTCCAGGAGGCGCGGCGGTACCTCCCTCGGGACGCCGGGCCTGTCCTCGGGGCAAAGATCGACTCCCCAGTACGGCAGCTCCCTCGGCACTACGATCTCGGCTTCCATGATCGTCTCCCCCTCGATGACCGAGCTCACTTGGCCCCCCGCGGAACGAGCACGCATTTGAGGATCCCGTCGGTCCTCGCCGCGAACACCCGGTACATCTCCGCGGCCGCATCGAGCGGAGCTCGGTGGGTGATGAGCGCCCTCGGGTCGATGTTCCCGTTGCGGATGTGCTCGAGCAGGCGGGGCATGTACCGCTTCACGTCGCACTGCCCGGCCTTGATCGTCAGGCCCTTGTTCATGGCCGCGCCCACGTCGACCAGGTTCCACGGCGGCCCGTAGACGCCGATGATCGAGACCCTCCCGCCGCGGCGGACCGACTGGATCGCCCAGTTGAGGGCGACGGGCGATCCGGCCTCGAGCTTGAGCGCCTTGCCCAGCACGTCGTGCAGCGCCGAGCCGTTCGCCTCGAGGCCGACCGCCTCGACGCAGACGTCCGGCCCGCGGCCGTCGGTCATGTCCCGGAGCGTGGACACGACGTCAGGGGTCTTGCTGAAATCGAGCGTCTCTGCCTTGTTGTGCCGGCGCGCGAAATCGAGGCGGTAACCGACCGAATCGACGGCGATGACCCGGCGCGCGCCGAGGAGCCATGCGCACCGCTGGGCCACGAGGCCGACGGGCCCGCAGCCGAAGACGGCCACGGTGTCCGCGGGGCCGATGTCCCCCATCTCCGCGGCCTGGTACCCCGTGGGGAGGATATCCGAGAGAAAGAGAGCGTCCTCGTCCGAGAGGTCGTCGGGGATCTTCATGGGGCCGACGTCGGCGAAGGGGACGCGGACGCGCTCGGCCTGGCCGCCCTGGTAGCCGCCGGTGGTGTGCGAATAGCCGAAGATCCCGCTGGCGAGCGTGGTGAGCGGGTTCGTGTTCTCGCAGGCGGAGGTGCGCTCTCGCTGGCAGAAGAAGCACGTCCCGCAGGCGATGTTGAAGGGCACGACGACGCGGTCGCCGCGCTTCAGGGTCTGCACCGAGGCCCCGAGCTCCTCCACGACGCCGGTGAACTCATGGCCGAAGATGGTCCCCACGCGCGTGTCAGGCACGTAGCCATGATAGAGGTGCAGATCAGAGCCGCAGATCGTGGCGCGACTCACGCGCAGGACCACGTCGTTCGGATGTTGAACCCGGGGCTCCGGGTTTTCCTCGACGCGGACGTTCCTCGGCCCATGGTATGTGAGCGCCAGCATTCGCACGACCTCCCAGCTTGCTCGATGGAGCAATGCAAGCGGTGAACCAGGCGCGCGCGCTCGTGGGTGCACCTGGCGTAGGCATCGCCCTCCGGCCTTCGGGCGCACGGCCTCAGGACATCGAGGACATTGCTGCTGACGCCGACGGCGCGGGCGCCGTTCGCCCTTTCATCGGTTGTTCGTCGTCTTCTTCTCTTTGTTCGGTAACGGTGGCGGCTTCAGCTTCTTCGGATCCTCGCCCCTCACGGCGTCGCGCGGCGCGCCGCCTTTGCGGAGGTGATACGCCGCCATCTTTCGCTTGAGGGTGTTCCTGTCGATGCCGAGCGCGCGCGCCGCGCGGGAGAGGTTGCCCTGATGCACCTCGAGCGCGCGCCCGATCGCGGCGCGCTCGGCCGACGCCACGGCCTCCGCGAGCGGCGCGACCTCCTGGCCGCCTGCCTCCGACGCCGTCGCTCGCGCGATCCCGCCGGCGCCGCCGCTCGCCGGCCGCGCCGCCGGCGACGCGATCTCCGGCGCGAGGTCGCCCACGTCGACCGTGTGTTCGCAGAACACGCCCCACCGCTGCACCTCCGCGCGCAGCTCGCGCACGTTGCCCGGCCAGGGGTGCTGGTAAAGGCTCCTCAACGCCTCGCGCGTCACCTTGAGCCCGCGCCCCTTGCGCCGCGACTGCACCTCGTCGAGGAACGCGTCGACGAGCACCTCGATGTCTCCACCCCGCGCGCGGAGCGGGGGAACCTCGATGATCGCGCCGCGGAGCCGGTAATACAGATCCTCGCGGAACGTCCCCTGCTCGACCATCGCCCCGAGGTCGCGGTGGGTGGCCGCGAGGACGCGGACGTCCAGCTCGATCCTCGCCTCGCCGCCCACCCGCCGCAGCGTCCCGTCCTGGAGCACGCGCAGCAGAGACGCCTGCACCCGCGGGGACAGCTCGCCGATCTCGTCGAGGAACAGCGTCCCGCCGTGCGCCTGCTCGAAGACGCCGCGCCGCCGCCCCGCGGCCCCGGTGAAGGCCCCCGCCTCGTGTCCGAACAGCTCGCTCGCGAGCACGCCCTCGGCGAAGACGCTGCAGTTCTCCGCGATGAACGGCCCTCTCGCCCGCGGGCTGTGCTCGTGGATCGCCCTGGCCGCGAGCTCCTTTCCGGTCCCGGTCTCGCCGACGATCAGCACAGGCACATCGGTCGCGGCGACCCGGGCGATGCGGGCGCGGAGGAAGCGCATCGGCTCGCTCTCGCCGACGAGCACCGTGTCGCGCACGCGCGCCTCGGCCCGCAGGCGCACGACCTCCTCGCGCAGCGCGCGGATCTCGGGGAAGCCCTCGATGTCGAGCCGGACCTCGCGCACCGGCTGCGGGTGCGGGTGCGGCACGAACGCCGCCGGGATCACCTGGAGCATGCGCGCCGGCAGGATCCCCGCCTGCACCAGGATGACCCAGAGCGTCTGCGCCTGCGGCGTGCCGGCCGAGAGCAGGACGTCCGTCGCCCACGCCGCCGGCGGGAAGGCGCGCTTGAGCTGCGCCGAGAGCTTCCCGAGCGCCCGGAAGAGCTTCGCGTGGTCCGACGGATCGTCGACGTCCACGACCCGGAGCTCGATCCGCGGCGCGCGCGCCCGCGCCCGCTCGACGAGCGCCCGCGACGGCGCCTCGCCCGCCGGGATAGTGAGGACCACGATGGCGTCGTAGCGGCTCTCTTCCTGGTCGAGGAGCCGCAGCACCGGCCCGCGATCGCCCTCGGGCCGGCGGCCGTGATGCGCCGGCGCCGGGCCGAGCGTGCCCGCGTCCGACCAGGTGAGGAGGAGGCGATTCACTGGTGCACCGTACACCAGATGTGGTGCATGATGAATCACTTTACATGGTGCGCAGTGCACCACGTAGAAGCGTTTTGCCGGCGTCGGGGCGGGCCGCGCGCTGGCACGGAAGCCGCAAGTCTCCTCCGCATTCCCATGGGCATTCCCATCCTCGTTTGCGCCTGCGTTTGCCGTATTGGCCGCTTGCCCCGGAGATCTCGATGAAAGCCCCCGCCGACAGCGCAGCCCTTCCTGCTCACGCCCGCCTCGTCGCCCGCGACGACGTCTGGCTCGAGGGCAACGCCGTCCAGCAGCTCGCGCGCGTCGCCGCGCTGCCCGGCTGCGTCCGCGCCGTGGGCATGCCGGACCTTCACGCAGGGCGGGGCATCCCCATCGGCGCGGCGTTCGCCTTCGCGGACCGGGTCGTCCCGGAGCTCATCGGCGGCGACGCCGGCTGCGGCGTGCGGCTCGTCGCGACGTCGATCGGCCGCATGGCGCCGGACGCCCTCGAGCGGCGCGCCCGGCAGGCCATGGACGACGATCCGCTCGCCGAGTGCGACCCGCGGGCGGTGTTCGAGCGGGTCTGGGAGCGCGGGGCGCGCGGCCTCGCCGAGCTCGACGGCGTGCCCGAGGCGCTCGCGCGGCTCGCGGCGGCGGAGCTTGAGGACAGCCTTCGCCCGAGCGGGGACGCCTCGCCGTACCGCGCGGGCTACGAGGGCGCGCTCGGCTCGGTCGGCGGCGGGAACCACTTCCTCGAGGTCGCCCGGGTCGGCGCGCTGCGGGACCCTGCGTCGGCGAAGGCCCTCGGCCTCTCCGCGGGGGAGCTCGTCGTCGTGGCGCACTCCGGCTCGCGCGGGCTCGGCGGCGCGCTCGGGCAGCGCTGGGGCGGCGCGGTGCTCGAGGGGGACGCGGCCGAGCCCTACCTCGGCGAGCTCGCCGGCGCGT